>JBEKDV010000367.1:0-8198 GCA_050014175.1 Candidatus Solibacter sp.
GCTGCGGTGAAGATGTCGATCACCTCCCCGGAGATGAGGGCCTTCGACACGATCTGTCTGATAGCGTGATCCAACTCCTCGTCGGTCTTTCGCTCGCCCGGCGCGCTCTTCGCGAGCACTGCGCGCACTGCCTGGAAGAAGCCGACATCGTCGCGGATACGTAGCGCCTCCTCGTGCGGTACCGCGAGCGCGAACGCCTTTGAGATCTCTGTCACCGCCAATAGTAGTCGGCCCTTTCCGTCTTCCTGCGCGAGTACGTGCTCCTGAGCGGCGGGTAACAGCGAGAGACGCTCTTTCGGACCCCCTGTAACCCAGACCGACCAATCGAATCCGTAGAATAGGCCCCGGCAAATCTCATACCTTTTCAACATCAGCGCGACAGCTTCGGCCTGGTCGATTGCGGTCTTGCCGGTGCCGCCGCTATCGGTGTACGTTGCCAAGGCCTCTTTGAGCTGATCCGCCAGCCCGAAGTAGTCCACCACCAAGCCGCCGGGCTTGTCTTTGAAAACGCGGTTCACACGGGCGATTGCCTGCATCAGCCCGTGGCCCCGCATGGGCTTGTCCACGTACATTGTGTGCAGGCTTGGCGCATCAAAGCCGGTTAGCCACATGTCCCTCACGATGACGATCTGGAAAGGGTCCTTAGCGTCCCGGAAGCGCTGAGCCAGCGCCTCGCGCCTCGCCTTATTGCGGATGTGAGGTTGCCAATCCGTCAGGTCGGACGCCGACCCCGTCATGACCACCTTTATCGCACCTTTGTCGTCATCATCGTGATGCCATCGCGGCCGCAGGGCCACTATCTCCCGGTAGAGATCTACACAGATGCGTCGACTCATGCAGACTACCATGGCCTTGCCGTACATGGTCGCGATCCGGTTCTCGAAGTGATCCACGAGGTCGCGGGCAATCAGCTTCAGCCGCTTTTCGGAACCGACAACGGCTTCGAGTTGCGCCCACCTCGTCTTGAGCTTCTCCTTGCGCTCAACCTCCTCGCCCTCGGTGACTTCCTCGAACTCAGGGTCTATCTTCGGGCGTTCGGACTCCATAAGCTCCAGCTTGGGCAGCCGGCTTTCGTAATAGATGGGGACCGTGGCCCCATCGATGACCGCCCGCTGGATGTCGTAGACGCTGATATAGTCGCCGAACACGGCGCGTGTGTTCGCGTCGGTCTTCTCAATGGGGGTCCCGGTGAACCCGATGAACGACGCGTTCGGCAACGCATCGCGCATGTGCCGGGCGAAGCCGTCGATAAAGTCGTACTGGCTGCGATGCGCCTCGTCCGCTATCACCACTATGTTGGGGCGATCGTTGAGTACGGGATACTGATCGCCCTTCTCTTCGGGAAGAAATTTCTGGATCGTGGTGAATACGACTCCACCCGATGCGACTCTCAGCTTCGCTCGCAGGTCGGCGCGGTTCTCAGCCTGCACCGGTGGCTGCCGCAACAGGTCGCGACAGCGGGCGAAGGTGCTGAAGAGCTGATCGTCGAGGTCGTTGCGATCGGTGAGCACCACGATCGTTGGGTTCGCCATCGTGGGGTGCAATATCATACGGCCCGCGTAGAAGGCCATAGTCAGGCTCTTGCCCGATCCCTGCGTGTGCCACACCACTCCGACGCGGCGGTCTCCTGCGTCGCCGCCCCGCTGCCGTCCCTCCTCGTATTCGCCCGCCATCTCCGCAAGTCCACTCACTGCGGCCGGCTGGGCGGCGCGAAGCGTTTCTTCCACCGCAACGTTCACGGCGTGGAATTGGTGGTAACCTGCCATCTTCTTCGCCAGTACCCCGCCACCGAAGTCCTCGAAGACGATGAAGTGCCTCACCAGGTCGAGGAACCGACGCGGGTGGAACACCCCTTCGAGGACGACCTGCAACTCGGCCAGGCTCGGTGTAGCGCCTTCGCGTCCGCTGATCGTACGCCAGGGCTTGAACCATTCGCGCGGAGCACCGATTGTGCCAATTCGGGCCTGTACGCCGTCGGAGACAACCAGGGCCGCGTTATAGACGAAGAGCAAGGGGATCTGCGCTTGATAGGTCTGGAGTTGCTGAAAGGCGGTCCAGATCGTGGCGCCCTCGTCGACGGCGCTCTTGAGTTCGACGACAGCCAGAGGCAGACCATTGACGAAGACCACAACGTCTGTTCGCCGACTGTGTTGTCCCTCGGTAACCGCGAACTGGTTCACGGCGAGCCAGTCGTTGTTGTCCGGCACGTCGAAGTCGAGCACGCGCACCTGCGCGCCTGCGATTGATCCATCCGCGCGCGGATACTCCACCGTAACTCCGTCCACTAGCATCCGGTGCACGACACGGTTGCGCTCGACCAGCGACGGCGCGTCGACCCGGGTCAGCTTACGGAAAGCGTCTTCCAGCGCCTCGTGCGGCAAATCTGGATTGAGCCGGATGAGTCCCTGCCGCAGACGCCGCTCTAGCACTACGTCGCGGTAGTTCGGATCGTTACGCTCCGCCGCCAGCTCGCCTGACGAAATGTCTGGTCCGGCGAGGATCTCGTAACCTAGACCCTGAAGCCAAGCAAGGGCCGCTTCTTCGATCACGGACTCAGTGAAAGCTACGGTGCTCATCACTGCGCCCCCTTGTTCATCTCATGTTCAGTCGCGTCGCGCTTCTGAATGTCGCCGGCGACTTCGGAGTAGAGTACAGGGTCAAATGCGTGGAGGATCTCGCTTGTGTAGTAAGGCTTCCCGGCCAGATCAACCGTTCCGAATTCTTGATCAATGAGCCGGTCATCGTCGGGAGTTCGCTGCGGAAGATCATTACCCGACCGTTCGCTCAGATGCTGTTCTAGGAGCGCCTCCACATCTGCCACGTCAAACAGCACGCCGAACACCCAGAGCGCAGCCTTTCGAATCCCCTGCAACTCGCGCCCCTGCGGGATCGTCGCGCCCCCAGCATGATACTGACCGTTGCGAACCTCGTGGTACCAGATGAACTCCGCCTTCTGACAATGAAGCACCAAGCCGCGGTTTGTCACTTCGAGTTCGAAGAACTCAATTTTCGTGTGATAGTTACCGAGCCACCTCTCAGTGTCCGCCTTCGGGTACGTCCGATTCTGCCGTTGGATGGGATGAAGATTGAGATACGTATGGATCGCGACCTCGATGGCATTGTCATAGCCGACGATTGCGATCCGCCGATCGAAATCCTCGCCGTTGCGGTAGTGCATTTCCGCATGAAGAATGATCTCAAATGGACCCAAGGCCCACGGCGGGAGCGTACTCATGAGACCCTCTCAACAATCCGCTCTGCGTCCTCGATCCGAAGTTCACCGGAGATCAACGTGGGCAATAGGACATCGCGGACTGCGGCGAGCGTTCGTGACTCAATACGATACTTGGGAACAGCTTCGACCAGGGGGCTCAAATACTTATCTACCGCTTGGAGCAGGCCTCGCGGCGGTAGAACCACCTTTGCCTCTGATAAGTGGTGCCGTTGTATGTGACCCATTGTGGTCGCCTTCGCGGCGGCGATGTGACGGAAGTCCGGTAGGTGTTGTTGAATCCACAGATAGTAAAGCCACTTCGGAAAGGTAGCTGAGGTAACCTTGAAAAGATGCTGGTTGAGGGCGCCACGCCCACCCGCCCACAACACGCACTCCAACGACCCCGACCACGAAAAGAGCACATCTCCGTCCTCCACGACATATTCGGAAGCGAGATCAGCGCTGGCCGCATCAGCACCCTTTGTCGTACCGCTTCGGAGCTGGGCGATCTTGATTACTGGAAGCGAGCGTCCGTTTCTTGGTGGGAATTTCTGGAGGGCCAGACCGTTTAGAAACCGAGCGATCTCATCAATGCCTCGAACCTCCCAGCCCGTGGGAATCTCCCCCAGCTCCGAATCCTCGAACGAATCCGGGAAAAGGTCGGAGATGAGCGGAGGCAGACTGGGCTCGCGACCCTCGAACTTGGCGCGTACGGGGTCGAAATCCACGAACCACGACCTGAAGAGTTCCCGTGCGATTGCCTCCAGCGTCTCGTTCATCCGCTGGTTCAGCTCGATCTTGTCGTCCAGCGTGCCGAGGATGTGAGCGATGGCGCGTTGATCGGACTCCGGCGGGAGCACCACATCAAGCGCCTTCAACTCGTCACTGTTCAGACGACCGGTACCGTGTCCCGCCAAGTCGACTAGGTTCAGCAAGCGTTCTTTGTTGCCGAGTAGGAGATACGGCAGGAAGTCGTTGCGGATGCCGGGTTTGGGGCGAAGGGCCTTGACATCTTGGTTGAACGTCATGGGGCGGTTCGCGACGCAGATCGGTAAGTCATTGAGCAGGGTCATGCCTCTTGCCAGCAGCAGAACCGTGCCAGTCGGCACCAACTTCGTGCCCTTCGCGACGCCATGTTCAGTGACATGATCTTCCGTGTCGTCGAGACGGAACCGCTTCATGTCCTTCGCCGAAACCCACGGAATCGAGCCACCCCAGTACCGTGGCACGTCTTTCGATGGCGTGCCTCCAGACAGGAAGTCGGTGAGCTGCCCGAGCGTCGTGTCGCGCCACTCACCCGCCATACCCAAGCTCCTTCAGATTTGCGGCGATTGCGGCGTCCACCTTCGCGGCTTCTGCCTGCTGCTGCCGCAGCGTGTCAGTAAGCCGTTTCATCTTCTCCCTTATCGGCTCATCGTCCTCCTCGGCTGCCTCCGCGCCGACGTAGCGGCCCGGCGTCAGCACGTGGCTGTGCTTGCGAATGTCATCGAGAGTGGCGACCTTACTGAAGCCAGGCGCATCGGCATACGCGCCCGCGCTCTTGTCGCCGCGCCAAGCATGGTAGGTGCTGGCGATCTTCGCGATGTCCTGGTCGGTCAGCTCGCGATGCACGCGGTCCACCATCGTGCCTAGCTTGCGCGCATCAATAAAGAGCGTTTCTCCGCGCCGGTCGTGGAAGCGACCGTTCTTCTTGCTGCGCGCGAGGAACCACAAGCAGACCGGGATCTGTGTCGAGTAGAAGAGTTGGCCGGGCAGCGCCACCATGCAGTCCACAAGGTCGGCTTCAATAATGGCCTTGCGGATCTCGCCCTCGCCCGACTGATTGGACGACATCGAGCCATTGGCGAGCACAAATCCTGCGAGGCCCGTAGGCGCGAGGTGGTGGATGAAGTGCTGCACCCAAGCGAAATTAGCGTTGCCTGTGGGCGGCGCGCCATAGACCCAGCGCTTGTCATCCTTCAGTAACTCGCCGCGCCAGTCGCTGTCGTTAAAGGGTGGGTTGGCCAGCACATAGTCGGCCTTGAGGTCGGGGTTCCGGTCGTTGTGGAAGGTATCGCCGTGGACGATCTGGGCGTCGATGCCGCGGATCGCTAGGTTCATTTTGGCGAGTCGCCAGGTGGTGTAGTTGGACTCCTGGCCGTAGATGGAGATGTCCCCGAGCTTGCCGCTGTGCGCCTCGATGAACTTCTCGCTGCTGACGTACATGCCGCCCGAGCCGCAACAGGGATCGTACACGCGGCCTTTGTACGGTGCAAGCAGTTCGACCAGCACGCGCACCACGCGGGACGGCGTGTAGAACTGGCCACCCTTCTTTCCTTCGGCACTTGCGAACTGCGCGAGGAAATACTCATACACGCGGCCAAGGACGTCCTTGGCGCGGTCGGCCGGACTGCCGAGGCCGATGTCACTTACCAGGTTGATGAGCTGCCCGAGCCGCTGCTTGTCCAACCCCGGCCGGGCGTAGTCCTTTGGCAGCACGCCTTTGAGTGACGTGTTGTCGCGCTCGATGGCGCTCATCGCATCGTCTACGAGTTTGCCGATGGTGGGCTGGGGTGCGTTGGCCTTGAGATGTGGCCAGCGCGCCTCCTTTGGCACCCAGAAAATGCGAACGGCTCGGTACTCGTCAGGGTCTTCCGGATCAGCGATGACGACTATTCGCCGGAGTTGGCGTTCCCCGATTAGAACGCGAACCTACGACGCTTCGATTAACACCCCACCGGTTGTCGCCCTGCGGCCCGTTCTTTCAAGGGACTCAGTTTGCCCGATATTCCGCATTATCGCTGGTGGCCCATCCATCGCGCGAGTGGGTTGGCTCTTGGGTGCGCCCGCGCCACCGGTGGCAACATTGGTCCCGGCGGGCGCCGCGGGCGCAACGTGGGCGAACTCGGCGCGACGGGTTGCCTCGGGACAATTTCTCTAAAGGCGCGCCGCCACGGACCCTGCCAGGAGCGAAGACCAATGACCCGCTCTTCTCGTAATCGTCTAAACACCGTCGTCGATCTGTTCTTCGATGCTCTCCCGGATCTCGTCGCTGGTCATGCCCGGATTTTCCAGTAACTCCTCGATCAGCGCTTCCCGAATCAGCGGTCGCAGCCGGTCCGCCTCGCGGCGCATCTCCGAATATCCGCCGTCGAAGTCGTATTCCTCGTCGAGGTACCGCGCGATGTGGTCGAGTTGGAGATCGGCCTTCATCCCCGCAGCGCGTCGTTGGGCCTGCCGTTCGGATTCGAGCCGGGCCTCTTCCTTCCCCCGCGCGTGGGCATCCAAGAATGGCTTGACGGCGCGATCACGGGCCGCTTCCAGGTTGCGGTCCGGCGTGCCTTCCGGCAACTCAGCGAACGCTTCCCGGGCGGCCGTGAGCGCGTCTCGCTGGTCCGCGTCGGGCATACCGTAAGGGAACTGGACCCACGGATATCGTAAAAGTCGTTCCCGGTTGTCGCGGTCTTTTTTGCTCCTTTCCTCGGCCTCGCGCTTGGCACGTTGCTCAGCGGATGCCTTGGCAACGGCGGCCTGGTGCTCAGCGCTAGCCCTGGCAACGGCGGCTTGGTGCGACTCGAACGCGGCGACGGCCCCCTTTACAGCTTCGCGAGCGACAGCGCGCATTTCATTGGAGGACGCATCGGGTCGCACGCCCTCTAATGCTCTGGCAGCAGCTTGGGTTGCTTGCGACTCCCAGGTGCTCGGCGCCCACGAGGTTCCCCTCATTCCGGATGGCAGGCTCCGTCGTGCGTCTTCGATGGTCTCCGCGAGATCCTTGCTCCGGCGCCAGGGCTTCAGCAGCTTGGCAACGATCGCATCTACGACCCGGCGGGCCACCGCGTCCGGTTCCTCCAAGCGAATCCTATCGAGCGCAGCTTGGACCTGCTCGTGAACCTCCTGCTCGATCTGGCCCCGCGCCTCCCAGGGGACTATACTCATGGCGTGTCTGAGCCAACGGTTGTCCCGCATCCTACGGCGCCGCTGGGCATCGGCCGCATTCTGTCGGACGCGATCGGCTTCCCGTCGCTCGGCTTCGCGCTGTGCCTGCTGGTCGGCACGGGCGCGAAACCAGTCCTCTTCTTCTTCCAGGGCATGCTCCAGCTTCCGCTTCTCCAGCAGGCGTTCCGTGATGGTTACTTCTTCGACGGCGTTCACAACCTCGCTGGACGGCTCGGCCAACAACTCGGGATGACGGGTTCGCCCGTTCCTCGCCGCCGGCCTGCTCTCATCCGGCAAGGGCCGCGGAATCGCCGGCAGTCCGTCACGCTGCAATCTCGCCAACTCGCTGGCGGGAATCCGGTATTGGCCTCCGGACGTGGTTTCCCTCTCGATGGCACCGCTTTCGCAAAGTGCCCGAATCTGGGCCTGGCTGGCACCTAACTGTTGCGCCGCTTGGCCTGTCGTAAAGTACAAGTTGTTAGCCATGTCCCAACCATACGGATTTCTGTACGCATTTTCAACGGTCTTTACGGTTTTCCACCTTGTTTTTCAATGGTTTGCACGGTTTTCCGTACGGTTTTCGGTACGGTTTCAGCACGTTGTATCTTCGCGTTGGAACGGTGCCCTGCCCCGAGGCGTCATCGAGCGCCAAGGGCGGGCAGTGTCGACGGGCCAGACCTTGGGTAGCCCGCCAGATTTCCCGACAAGAGGAACAGAACCGGACTTCGGTCCCGCGTGGGCCGATTCGCCCGGTCGGGCGTCACGGGTCAAGCTAATCGGCGCGAAGGTAAACGCTGGGCGACTGATCGGCCGGAATCGGGCCGATGCGGATATTGAGATGACCAGGCGCAAAGCATTTCCGGCCATTCTACGACTACGGGACCGTAGCTACAGAAAACCGATTGAGCAAGTGCAGTGGAAGGCCCTTAGGGCTTTGCGGACGGCGGCTGCCAGAGCTCAATCTTATTCCCATCCAGGTCATAGATCCAGGCAAAGCGACCGTAGGATTCATTCATTCGTTTGGCGTCAATCTTTACTCCCTCTTGTTTTAAGCGGTCGAGCAAAG
>JBEKDV010000368.1:0-9628 GCA_050014175.1 Candidatus Solibacter sp.
CTTACGGCGCACGATGCTTGACGGCTCGCCACAGTCGGCGTTAAATGGAATCGAACACGTATCCGAGAAAAGGAGGTTCTTATGAACTCAACGACTCATGAGCCTCTCAACCTTCCTGGCGAGGAGCTTGCGATCCTGGCCGAACTGCTGGAAATGGCACGCGCCAGGCTGCTGATTGAGATCCGACACACCGATCATCGCGCCTTTCGGGACGAACTGCGCCACCGGCTGACGTTGGTGGAGAGCCTGATTGAGCACTGCGGACCTACCATGAGCGCCGGCTCGGTGAAAACGGAACCCAGCGCCTGAAGAATTCACTGGAGGCAGGACATGCCAGTCACCGTTAAGAAGATCACGTTATGGCGAAGCGAGGTCGACAACAAGCCGGGAGCGCTTGCCAGCACCATCGAACCGCCTGCCAAGGCTGGTGCGGACCTCAAGGTCATAATGGGCTATCGGCACCCCACCGCCGAAGGAAAGGCGGCGATTGAAGTCTTCCCCATCACGGGCAAGAAATTGGTAGCTGCTGCCGGGGCGGCGGGGCTCAGCGCAGCAACCATTCCGACTCTGCTGGTGGAGGGAGACAACAAGCCGGGATTGGGTTACGCCATTGTACAAATGATAGCTGTAGGCGGAATCAATATCGCCTTCTTTGTCGCGCAGGTTATTGGGGAAAAGTTTGCAGCAGTCGTCGGTTTCGAGACGGAGGACGACGCAAAGAAGGCTGCGCCGCTGATCAAGAAGACCGCGAAAAGTACGGGGGCCTGACACCACCTGAGAGGTCGTCGGGTTAGGCTCACGGCAGTGGAAAATACTTGTAGCCGAAGCGTATGCGGTATTGCCCACGGCTGGCAGTTGTGCGCCAGTCGAGAGATCTCCGAGACATTGATCTCCGACTTCATCCG
Source organism: Candidatus Solibacter sp. (assembly GCA_050014175.1). GTDB lineage: Bacteria > Acidobacteriota > Terriglobia > Bryobacterales > Bryobacteraceae > Solibacter. The sequence continues at coordinate 906 of JBEKDV010000368.1, forward strand.
GCCTGCGGTACACTCGGTCCCTCCACGAATGGCTCGCCAACTCGGGCGCCGCCGGGTGTCCGTTGTTGAAGATCTCGGCAGACCCTCAGTAGCTTCGCGGTGGACCGCGACAGACCTGGGATTGGAGATTTCACTCGCGACGGCAGGCCGGGAAGACCATGACATCGCGTTGGAACTGCTCTTGTGCCTGGGGCAAGCGCTCTGGGAAAAGCTGAGTTACAGTCAACGCAACTCTTACTGGCTGCTCCTGGATGACGAGATTGCCGCCGGCACTCCCGGCGAAATTGACGAAAAGGCCCTCAAACAGAAGAGGCTGCTATGGGCCAACCGCAACAGCGCGGGCAGCAGCAGGCGGCTGGAGCGCTACGGCTGCGCTTCTTTCGCTGGGACGGCGGCCGAATATGTCCACTGCCTTTGGCACGATGTGACCGTGCGGACTGGTCCCACTTTCTTGCCAGCGCGGCAGCTTCGACGCCGTCTGGAGTTGCTGGCACGCTGGTACCCAGCCGGTCAAGGGCATCGACTGTTTCCACGCGGAGACCGGCAGAGGTAGCCGTGCGGCAGCGAGATGAAACCTCAAAAGCGGGTGGCTGGTAGGAATGGTGGAGACGGCCATGGAGGTGCTCCGAGACGGCCATGGAGGTGCTCCAGCGTTTCGCCGCAGAAGGTCAAGAGACAGGAGTTTACCCACTTTTTTGGCAGCGTCTCTGTCCGCTGCCCACAGACTGCCGTTTTCCGAGTGCGGCGCTCGACGTGTTTCAGCCCGAGGCGTACGGGCGAGCGACGTATCTTGTTGAAAAAGAGCGAACCGGTGTGTGACACGCGAGGTCCGTGGGCCTTCTAATGGGCCTCAGGTGGCACTATCGAGCTTCCTTGGAGCAGTCGAGGGCGGAAACTGCCGTGCCCACTTGTGGAAGACCTTAACGCGCTGATTCTTCGGCCGTTGAGCATCTCGGCCCCCAAATTCTGGGTAAACTCCTGCAAGAGACTCTTGAAAGTTCTTCAACGACATGCTGGGATCGGCTGAAACGCATCCCGGCGCTCGGTCGGTCACGCGCGATGTCACGCGCGAGTTCGAAGATTCCGCTCTTGCGATACAATAAGCACGCGAGAATGTCCTCTCGCGTGAGTCTGGGGTAGTTTGTCAGGAGCTCGTTCTCGGACTGGCCGGCTGCGAGGAGTTCGAGAATGAATCCGACGGCTAGACGCGTCCCTCGGATCACTGGTTTGCCGGCCAGGACCTCGGGATCCAAGACGATGCGCTCCGAAAGCAGTATAACCACCAGTTTACGGTGCCAGCGCGGGGTTCAGGGGGCCGGTTGCGTCAGTCCTCCGCGGTTTGTTTGATTTGGCTTCCCATTCGACACGCGCACCATGGGCAATTTGAACATGATCCGTTGCAAAGTGTTGCAAAGTACAGCAGTTGTACCTTCAACTTCTCAGCCCGGTTTTGGAAGCCTCGCTCCGCTTGCATATCTCAAAGAGTCGGCGCATAATCATGTCACCGCTCCAGGTCTTATTATCTCTGGAGTTGTGGCGTGCAAGTCCGCTATTCTGCGGTCGTGAACCAACCCACAGATTGATAACAAAGCGTGAGGCTGGATGTAGTAAAGCCTTGAGCTTGCCCTGAGTCGCGCAACGACAGGGGCTTCGACGGAGGTGAACCATGCCAAGTCGAAGAAGGAGAATGGGCTCGGACGCGACGGCCCTCCAAAACTCATCGGAAACCATGTCAAGCGACGTAGCAACGATGATGCCTGACAGGAGCACCGTAACTGAATCCCTGAAGACCGCCGCAACCGTTAGCCCAACAGAAAGCGAAATCGCCACAGTTGCGTGTCAACTGTGGCTAGGCAACGGCTGTCCCGTTGGATCGGGTCAAGAAGACTGGATCCGGGCAGAAGCGATGCTCAAAAACGCACTCGTCGCGAAGTGCGAAGATCTGTCGAGACTTCCATCGATCCCCCGCTGCGATACTCGCACTGAGTCCGAAACGCTACGCGAGTTCCGATGGAACGGACATTGGGAGGTATGGGAAATGGAATGGGGCGAAGCCCACTGGATCTGGGATTAGGCTACCCCAGGCGTTGGATGCGAATCGGGCAGGTTGAACGGACGCCATGGGGTAACTGCCCAACATGACTCACCCACACGGCTTCCAAGGGGCGCTGTCTTTCATCGAGTTTCGACAACCCACGCCGATTATCTCGCAGATGAAAGCGATGAATCGAGAAGGAAAGAGATGCGGCTCTATCTTGTGAATCCCGACAATCCCGTCGTCAGCCTGAACAAGGTCCACTGGAACCGTCTGAACACGTATCGAATCTGGAAGCCGCTCGGGCTTCTCGTGGTGGCAGGCCTGACGCCGCCGGATTGGGAGGTGACACTGATCGACGAGAACTTGGGCCATCCCGATTACCGACGTCTGCCCAAACCTGATCTCGTCGGTGTAACAGCCTTCACTTCCCAGGCGCCGCGGGCCTACGAAGTCGCCGGAATGTACCGAGCGATGGGAGTGCCCGTGGTGATGGGAGGCATTCATGCCACGTTCTGCCGGGATGAGGTACTGGAGCATGCGGACGCGGTGGTCACGCGAGAGGCGGAATCGGTATGGGGGCGCGTGTTGGCGGATGCGCGCAACCATGCATTGCGGAGGGTGTATGAGGGTGGCATCAGCAGCATGGACGCGATCCCGACTGCTCGCCACGATCTCCTCCACGGACGGTACTATTTCGGCTCGGTTCAAACCACGCGCGGCTGTCCGTTGAATTGCAGCTTTTGTAGCGTCACTGCCTTCAATGGAGGCACTTTCCGCCACCGGCCCGTCGCCGATGTCATTCGAGAATTGCGGCTGATTCGGGAAAAGGTCATCCTCTTCGTGGACGACAACCTCATCGGTACACGCCCTGACCATCTCGCATATTCCAAGGATCTTCTCCGAGCGATGATTCGGGATGGCCTGACCCGGCCTTGGATCTGCCAGGCGACCATCAACTTTGCCGACGATGACGAATTGCTTGATCTCGCTTCGCGTTCGGGATGCCAAGGCGTGTTCATCGGGTTCGAATCCTCTACCGTGGAAGGGCTGATGGCCGTTGGCAAGAAGTTCAACCTCCTGAAGGGGAGAGACTTCCGCGCGTCCGTCCGCCGGATTCAACAGCACGGCATGTGCGTTGTCGGCTCTTTCATTATCGGGCTCGACACGGACCAGCGGGGGATTGGCGAGACGACCGCCCGCGCCGCCAAGGAGTACGGTATTGACGCTACCAACGTTCTGATCCTTACGCCGCTTCCGGGAACCAAGCTCTACGCTCAAATGGATCGCGAAGGCAGGATCCGGTCGAACGATTATCCACAGGATTGGAAGTACTACACTCTGACTTATCCTGTGGCCAGCTACGCGCACCTTACCTGGATGCAATTGATAGATGAAGTCAACCGGTTCAACGATCGATTCTACTCGTATCCGCAAATCCTTCGACGGATGCTGCAGCTCGCCCGGAACACACGCAATCCCAAGACGTTTTTTGTCGCCTTGGTCGCCAACCTGAGCTATCGATCCAACCACCTTCTCGACAGGCGAATTTATGCCAGTCGGCCCAGTTTGGGAGACCCACGCGCGGCGGAAGTGGGTGTTGAGGCGCCGTCTCTCCCGGAAACTCCGTTCGCTCTTGCTGGCGAGCCGGGCAGGAGAACGTGATGCCCAAGGACAACGGGGAGCCGCTTATTATGGCGTCCCTATTTAGCCGGGACTGGAGCGCTCAAAGGTTAGGATGGCTCGATTACGGTCGGCTGCTCTGGCCGGTGCCGGCGCAGACCGTGTCTGTATTTTACGAGATCGGCTCGCAAGAAGCCGGTGCCCGCGGAGCGTCGCTTCTCCCGCATATTGACGGCCTAGGCAGCGTTTCGGTGACGGTAGCGGTGGCCGTCCGCCGAGACCGCCGATGCGGAGGGCTTATCCGGAGTCAACTTCGGCAACATCGTTCAACAGGTGCAAGACGCTTTGTGGCAGCCGGAGTATCGCCGGATCCAGGCATCCTGAACAAGGCCCTGGCATGATGATGGCAGGAACAGGGAGAACTCAGCCGCCATGCAAGCCATTGGGAGGAGGTCAAGAATGGATCGCTTCAACGTCGTGGCGAATACGGTGCGTGTGCGCTTAGTGGGCCTTGCGGATTTGTTGTATGGTTATTCGCATCGCAGAATGACCTTCCCGATCACGCTCCGGACCAGCGCAAGTGTGGACGGAAAGCAAATCACGCAGGCGGATACTTATGTCGTGTGCTTAGAGTGTGGACGCCACTTTGCATACGACTGGACCACGATGCGCATCACCAGGCACCGGGCTGCCTGGGTCCGGAGGTGGCCGGGGCTGGGCAGGATATCGGTCAAGAACGACGTTTCCCGTACTGCAATCGAGAGCATCCGATTGATCCGGGAATACGGGCGCATGGCTGCAATGGAACTGCCTCATGATAGAAACTTCTAAAGTCCGCAAGATTGCTTTTGTTGGCGACCACTTGCCACGCAGGTGCGGCATTGCTACGTTCACATCCGACCTGCTTGCTGCCGTCGCAAGCGCGCACCCCCAGAGCCAGTGCCTGGCCGTGGCGGTCAACGACATTCCAGGTGGCTACGAGTACCCGGAGGTGGTTCGCTTCGAGATTGAGGAGCAGGACCTGTCGTCCTATCTGCGTGCCGCGGACTTCCTCAACATTAGCAACGTGGACATCGTCTGCCTGCAGCACGAGTTCGGTATTTTCGGCGGGCCGGCCGGTGGTCAAATCCTGGCACTCCTGCGCGAATTGAGAATGCCTGTCGTCACAACGCTTCATACCGTACTCCGGGAGCCGAGAGCCGACCAGCGGCGCGTGATGGAGGGGCTAATCTCACTCTCAACCCGACTGGTGGTCATGGCCGAGTGCGGACGACAGATGCTGCAGGATATTTACCAGGCACCGCCGGCTAAGATCGATCTCATCGCACACGGCATTCCCGATGTAGGCTTCGTCGATCCGACTTATTTCAAGGATCAGTTCGGTGTGGAAGGACGGGTGGTGCTGCTGACGTTCGGCCTGCTTTCACCGAACAAGGGCATCGAATATGTGCTCAATGCCCTGCCGCAAATTCTGGCCGAGTTCCCCGAGGTGGTTTATATCGTGCTCGGCGCCACCCATCCCAATGAACTGCGGGAGCACGGTGAAGCCTACCGGCTCAGCCTGGAGATTCTTGCTAAGAAGAACAGAATTGACAAGAACGTCATCTTCTACAACCAATTCGTAGATATCGAGAATCTCAAGGAGTTCATCGGCGCAGCGGACCTTTACATCACGCCTTACCTGAACGAAGCGCAGATCACGTCCGGAACACTAGCCTACGCTTTTGGCGCCGGCAAAGCGGTGGTGTCCACACCGTACTGGCACGCCGCGGAATTGCTGGCGGAAGACCGCGGTGTGCTGGTGCCATTCGGCGATGCTCCGGCCATAGCACGCGAGGTGATCGGGTTGCTGCGGGACGACACCCGCCGGCATGCCATTCGCAAGAACGCCTACAAGATAGGCCGCGAGATGGTTTGGAGCAACGTGGCCCAGATGTATATGCGTACCTTCGAGTGTTCCCGTCTGGAAGTGGCGGCGCTGTCGCGAAAATTCCTTGCCACCAAGACGCTGGACCAAAAGCTGCGGGAACTGCCGCCGATGAAGCTGAGTCACCTTTCGAGGATGACCGATTCCACCGGGGTCTTCCAACACGCTGTTTTCAGTGTGCCGAATTTTTCAGAAGGCTATTGCACCGACGATAACGCTCGTGCCTTCATTCTGGCGGTGCTGCTCGGTGAATTGGGCGAGGATCCGGAGTCGGTGCGGACACTGGCCACTACCTCCGCGGCGTTCCTCCATCACGCTTTCGATCTCAAAACAAAACGCTTCCACAGCCACTTGAGTTTTGAGCGGCACTGGCTGGACGAGATGGGATCGGAGGACTGTCAAGGGAGGGCGCTCTGGGCGCTAGGCATAGGCGTGGGTCGTTCGCCCTTTCCCAGCTTCCATATGATGGCGGGACAGCTCTTCGCGCTGGCGTTGCCTGCGCTGACAGGGTTCACATCGCCTCGGGCTTGGGCGTTCGGCTTGATCGGCATCCATGAATATCTGCGCCGGTTGAGCGGCGACAGCCTGGTCAACCAAACCCGAGAGACACTGACTTGCCGGCTCATGGAGATTTTTGAAGCGAGTGCGCATCCGGACTGGCAATGGTTTGAAGAGGAATTGTCGTACGACAACGCCAAGCTCGCGCAGGCCTTGATTGTGAGCGGACAGGCAACCGGAGAACAACCGGTACTTCAGCGGGGGCTGCTGGCCCTGCGCTGGCTGACGAAATTGCAGATGTCCGAGAAGGGTCACTTTCGACCCATTGGCAGTAATGGGTTTTACCGCCGCGGCGGCCCGCGCGCCGATTTCGACCAGCAGCCCATTGAGGCGCAAGCAACGGTCTCGGCCTGTCTGGAAGCCTATCGCGCCACATCGGACGTCTGGTGGTATGAACATGCGCAACGCGCCTTTGACTGGTTCATCGGCTGGAACGATCTCGGACTCGAACTCTACTCTCCCGAGACAGGCGGCTGCCGCGATGGGTTGCATGTAGATCGGGTCAACGGGAACCAGGGAGCGGAATCAACCCTGGCCTTCCTACTTTCGTTGGCGGAGATGCGATTGGCGCAAAACATACTGACAAGTTTCAAGGAGCCCATCGCCATCGCGGAGTAGCCGCCTATTGTTGTCTCCTTGCACTGGAAAAAACAACCCATGTCAATCCACCTCAAACGCACGTCCACGATCCTCAAGCCCGACCAGTCACGCGTTCTTCTGCGGCCCTTCAATTCGGGGGATCCTCAACGGGCGGGCGGGATCATCGAGAGGATCATGTCGCTCCCGGAAGACAGAGTCGGCCCGCTCCTGGACGAAGTCTCCGCTGAATTCTCTCAGCGACACCAGCACATTCGCCAGCTCTTTCTGGAACGTTTCGAACAAGTTCGCGACTTGATGTTGCAGCATGAGGAAGTGTCCGAACAGAGGCGGCTCCTGATCGGGTCCTATTTCCTCGCCGAATACTCTTTGGAATCCGCTGCCCTGTTCAATCCATCCATCGTTCCGCACCCGGATCAGACTGACCTTCCGCCCGGCGCCCTGCGGTTTATTCTCAGCTTGCGCGCCACTGGGGAAGGACACATTTCCTCCGTCACTTTTCGAATCGGTATCATCCATCCCGATCAGCGGATCGAGGTATTCACCCCTACTGGGTTCCTCACCGAGCCGCGCCAGATCCCAAACCCCACGTACGAGAAGGCGCTGTTTGGGCGAAAACTCTCCGAACTGGGATTGAGGGGCGAGTTGACGCGCCGGGTCATGAATAAACTCGGGGAGTCGTTCGCACTGGAAGAACTTCGCGCCGGTCTCCAAGCCGAACAGTTCCGCCTGCCGGATGGAATGACACGGGAAGACCAGAACGCCGCCCAGGGGATTTGGATGCTGGCCAGGTCCAACTACGAAGTTCAGTTCCAGCCCGAACAGCAGATGTCCCAACGCATTATCTTCCCGGCCACGCCCTCTCAATGCAACGGAATCGAGGACGCTCGCTTCGCCTGTTTCCAGAACGACGACGGTACCCACACCTACTACGCGACCTTCACCGCCTTCGATGGCAAGATCGTGGTGCCAGAACTGGTCGAGACTTCTGACTTCCTCCTCTTTCGATTCATAACCTTGAATGGTCCAGCCGCCCAAAACAAAGGCATGGCCATCTTTCCCAGGAAAATCAATGGTCTCTATGCCATGCTCTCCCGCCAGGACAACGAGAACATCTACCTGATGTTTTCCGACAACGTCCACTTCTGGAATGAGCGCAGCGTACTCCTCAAGCCAGCCTTTCCCTGGGAACTGGTCCAGCTCGGGAATTGCGGATCTCCGATCGAGACCGATGCCGGATGGCTAGTCCTCAGCCACGGTGTCGGCCCTATGCGACAGTACTGCATCGGCGCGTTCCTCCTCGATCGCGACGATCCGGCCAAAGTGATTGGACGGCTCCGCGAACCCTTGCTCAAGCCGAACCAGAACGAGCGTGAAGGTTACGTGCCCAATGTCGTTTATACCTGCGGCGCTCTAGTGCACAACGGCGAACTAATCATTCCTTATGGCTTGGCCGATCACGCCACCGGTTTCGCGACCGTCGCGCTCGCCGAGGTGCTGGCTGCCATGGAGCAGGAAGCCCCATTACCAGCATGACCATCCCCAACAAAAGGGTGGCTGTCCTGTCGCCCGTAGCCTGGCGAACACCTCCCCGGCAATACGGCGCGTGGGAGACGGTTGCCAGCAACATCACCGAGGGACTGGTCTCCCGTGGCTGGGATGTGACGTTGTTCGCCACTCGGGATTCCGTGACCCGAGCTCACCTGCATGCCGTGGTAGACCGGGGTTATGAAGAGGATCCCGCCATCGATCCGAAAGTAGCCGAGTACCTTCACATCTCCGAAGTGTTTGAGCACGCTGCTGAGTTTGACCTCATCCACAGCCACTACGACTTCATGGCGCTGTCCTACACGCGGCTCGTGAAGACGCCGGTCCTCACGACCATCCATGGATTCTCGTCTCTCAAACTCATGCCCGTGTACGAGAAGTATCGTGACGGATATTTTGTCTCCATCAGCAACTCCGATCGCTCGCCGGGGCTGA
>JBEKDV010000369.1:0-8152 GCA_050014175.1 Candidatus Solibacter sp.
TCGGGGAAGCTCGGGTTGACGATTTTCGCCGCCATGAAGTTGGCCAGCACTTCTTTCATCCAGACATCGTTGAACCATCGCATGGTCACCAGGTCGCCGAACCACATGTGGGCGGTCTCGTGAGAGATCACGCTGGCGCGTCCCAGCAACTGGCTCTGCGTGGCGGATGGGTCGAGCATCAGGCCCGAGGCGTTATAAAGGATGGCGCCCGCATGCTCCATGCCGCCGAACTGGAACGAGGGGATGAGCACAAAATCGAATTTGCCCCACGGGTACGGGATGGCCGTGTACTCTTCCAGCCATGCCAGGGCGCGCGCGTGCAGGTCGAAAATGGCGTCGCGGTTGCGAGCCACCTTGGCGGCGTCTGTTTCGCGGTGAAACATACGGAATGTGCGTCCGTTGCGCTCGGCCGTCTCCACCTGAAACTTGCCCGCGGCGAAGGCGAACAGGTAGGTGGGCAGAGGCTGGGTTTCGGCGAACCGCACCACGGCGCGGCCGTTGGCCGTTTCGCGCCCGGTTTCCGCGCCGTTGGCCGTTGCCTGCCACGAAGCGGGAATATCCAGCGTGAGGGAATAGCGCGCCTTCAAGCTGGGCTGGTCGAAGCAGGGAAATGCGTAGTGCGCGCGCGCCGGGACAAACAACGTGTACAGGAACTCGTCGTTGCGGTTGAGCGATTCGTCTCCGGCCAGGAATTCGATCCGGATGGCGTTCTCGCCGGCCCTGATGGCGGTGGCGGGAAGGATGATGTGTCCATCCACGAAGTCGAATGCCACCGCCTTGTCGCCTGCCTCGACCGATACGATGCGCTCGCGCTTCTGTTCGAAGTCGAGCACCACCTGCCGCGGGGCGCGCAATTGGAAGCGCACGGTTTCCACGCCGTGCAGCGCCTCCGCTTTGGAGTCGGGCATGCGGAACGAAAGCTCGTAACGCAGCGCGCGGACATTGGCCGCCCGTTCCGTTGCCAGCGCCTGCGGAATGCCGCGGCCGGGCGACACCGCGGCGGCCTCGGCCAAAGCGGCCAGCATCACGATCAACAGGGTAGCATTCGTCATCGTCTCACCATGCGCAGAGACCGTCTACCGCACCGGGGTCAGCTTGTAAAGACCGGACGCGTGCGGCGCCACGCGGAAGGTGTGACCGCCGCGAATCTCTCCGGCGTCCTTCCGGTCCCAGAGGTCGCGCAAAACACAGGCTTGCGGGAGCCCCAGCTCGGGCCACTGAATGCGGATGTCCTGGTCGCGCTCTCCGAGATTGAATACGCCCAGGTACCGCGCTCCGGAATCCGGGCTGTCGGCAACCCAGACCCGTTGCTCGCCGCTGGAAAAGAACTCGCGGCCGTTCGAACCCTTCTGGTTCACGGCCAGCACCTCGTCGTTGGCGATGAGGGAGGTGGTCGATTCGTCGTTGCTCGGCAGATCGCCGCCAAAAATGAGAGGGGACTGGGCGATGCTCCAGAGGCTCATCACCGTGCGCTGTTCCACCGGGGTAAAGCGCGAACGGCGATCCGTTCCGCGCTCGGCAACAATGCCGATACGGCCCAACGGAAGCATGTCGCCATCGGGCCAGGCGCCGGGCCGGCCGACGCCGCCCCAGATGCCGACGAGGGTGAAGTTCTCGTGCAGCAGCCGCCATTTATCCCAGAAATCGTCGGAGACGCGCCACATGTTGGCGTTCTGGCGCAGGAACTCGATATCCTCCGCGCGTGCGGGCCCGGGTGAAAGGCTCAACACGATGGACCTCCCCGTCTTCAAGATGGCGCTGTGAATGGCCGCGATCTCGTCGCGATGGATGGGGCGTAAGATGTCGTCGGCCTTGATAAAATCCACGCCCCATCCGGCGTAGAGCCGGATGATGGAATCGTAGTACGCCTGCGCTCCGGGGCGGGACATCTCCAGGCCGTACATGTCGTTGTTCCAGCGGCACACGGAATACTTGTTGGCGACATCGGTGGCATGGACCGCGGCGCCTTCAACCGGTGTGTTCCCGGCTACGGCCTGCCGTGGAATGCCGCGCATGATATGGATGCCGAACTTCAGGCCGAGCGAGTGAATGTAATCGGCCAGCGGCTTGAAGCCTTTCCCGTCAGCCGACGAAGGAAACCGGTTGACGGCCGGGATCAGGCGGCCGTATTTATCCATGTCGAGATGCGGCTCGGGATTGTATCCGCCGGCGCGCGCGTTTGGCTCGGACCATTGGATATCCACGACGACGTATTGCCAGCCGTGGGAGAGCAGGTTTTTCGACATGTAGTCGGCGTTGGCTTTGACCTGTGCCTCGGTCACGGAGGTGCCATAGCAGTCCCAACTGTTCCAGCCCATCGGCGGGCTGCCGGCAAGCGGGATGGTGTGCGTGCCGGCCTGCGGAAGGGCAGGGACGGATAGCGCTGCCGCGCAGACGATCCGCACGAAAAATGCGAAGCAGCCTCTACCGGGAGTAGTCATGGCTGAAATTGTAGCTCAGCGCCCATCCTTCAGCGCTCGCGAAGAGTGGCCGGGGTCTCCGCTGCTACCCGGCTCTTTCCAGGACGGTGGCCTGCCCTGCCAGCGCGTCGTCCCGGTGTTCCATAACCAGCGTTTGCCCATTCTCTGTCAGCGACCGGCAATCGCGAAAGTGAAGCTCCCGATCGCCGAATTGCATCCACGACTCGATGACCAGCTCATTGCCCACCCAACAAGCTTTGCCGCGAATTGTCTGGCCATTCAATGGGCGAAAATAGCACAACCGCACGCGCCCGGGGGCATCAACGCGGGATAGCCGACTGGCAATCCGCCCAATGTTCCGTCAGGTAACGAACCACCCTGCCGCCCACCGTCTGTGCGGCGTCCAGGGCCTCCATGTAGGCCGAGTAACTGCCCATAACGAGACCCTTCAGGCTCTCCGCCGCGGTCGAGCCCGGGGCTTCGCGATCGTAGTTACTCACCGTGCGCAGCACCAGCACCCTCCCGAGATCGGCGCGGCCGGCGTTGCTCAGAAATGTCAAGGCTTGCAGGGTGCCCGTGTCTTCCATGGCCGAGATCATATAATTGCCGCCGCTGAAATAACGGACCCAGGCGTTCGCCCAGGCATCCATGCGCGCTCCATGCCAGAAAGTGCTGCCGGATATGGAATCGCCCCGCGTGACAAAGGGAGGTTTCAGGGCATTCGGAAACCCCGTGAAACGCGCGCGCGCGGCGCGAATCGCCGGCGTGTCTCCAAGCGGAACATCCTTCGTCAACCGGAACGCCCACCCCACCAGCGCCGGGTTAAGCGTGTAGAGTTCGCCTTCAAGCTGGCTGCGCACGGGTTGTTCATAAGGCCTGGATTTGCGGAGGGGAACGTAGCCGGTGGGCCAGTCCGGCGGAATATCGCGCGCATCGATCTCATAGGAGATGTCGCCATCGATGACGTGATCCGCCCAGACAGCGGACCCGAGCGAGACATCCGCCGGGTCGCCGCCACCGATGCCGGCCACCAGCCAGTAAGCCTTGGAGAGATCGAAGCGCGGGTCCAAGCCGAGCGCCATCACCGAAGCCGCCGCCTTGGCGGTTCCGACGCCCGTCAGAATGCCGAGAACACCGTCTTGGTTGAGGCGGAGGTGGTGGTAGCCGGCGGCCAGCGGAAGCACGCGGTCGAGATGCTCGCGTTCCACCCAGAGCTGAAACTCGCCTGGCGTGTCGCCCGAGTCTTCGCCGCGCTCGAACATGGTCACGACTACTACCTTGATGGGGATCGGAGAGATCTGCGAGGGCGCCTGAGCGCGAAGCATCAGGCAGGCGATGGTGCAGGTAAGAACCGGGATGCGCATGGACCACTCCGAACGGCAGGGATCATTATAACGATATCCGGATTGCGCGGCGCGGTCTGATAGCATGAGTTCATGGTCAAATCATGGCGGCTCCTGGCCGCTCTTACGCTGGCCGCGTTGCCGGCTTTGGCGCAGCCCTACAAGATCGCGGTGATCGGTCTGATCCACTCGCACGAGGGCACTTATGTCCCGCGCATGACGCGCAGTGAGCAGGTCAAACTGGTGGGTATCGCGGAATCGATTCCCGACCTGGTAAGCCTCGCCAAAGAACGGCAGGGCGCGAAAGACGTGCCCTTCTTCGACGACTACAAGAAGATGCTGGACGAAACCAAACCCGATTTCGTCTGGGCCTTCGTGGAAAACAACCGGCATCTGGAAATTCTCAAGGAATGCGCGCCGCGCCACATCCATGTGATCTACGAGAAACCACTGGCCTCCACCTATAAGGACGCGGTGGCGATGGCCGATCTGGCCAAGAAATACAACGTAAAGGTGATGTGCAACTACCAGATGGCCTGGTGGCCGGCCAATCAAATTGCCCGCGCGGAAGTGGAGAAGGGCACCATTGGAAAAGCCTGGCGGTTGCGCGGCATTGTAGGCCACGGAGGGCCCGGTTCCACCGGCACCGGCAAGTACTTTTTCGACTGGCTTACCGACCCCGTGAAAAACGGCGCCGGCGCGCTGGTCGATTTCGGCTGCTACAACGCCCTCTGGTCTCTCTGGTACATGGGCCGTCCCGAAAGCGTCTACGCCGACGCGATCCACCTGCGTCCCGAGACTTTCCCCAAGGTGGAGGACTCGACCACGCTGGTGCTGAAGTACAAAAACGGCATCAACATCTTCGAGGGAAGCTGGGACCTTCCACGCAGTTTCCAGGACCTGGAGATCTTCGGCTCCACCACGGGCCCCGATGGCAATCTCACCCGCGGCAGCATCTACATGACGCAGCAGAAGGTGGAGCTGCGCAATGGCCGCGAAACCAAGGAACTGCCGCTCGCGCCGCTGCCTGCCGAGAAGGCCGATCCGATCGCCTTAATGGTGGACGCCATCAAGAACAACAAGCCGATTGAAGGCATTACCGCGCTGGATATCAACATCGGCGTGATCGAGATCGTGGAGGCCGCCAAGGAGTCCATCCGCACGGGGCGGGCGGTGAAGCTGAAGTAGACTCAACGCCTGGCAACACGAGCGCGGCCCCGGCGCACGCTCACCAGGGCGACGCTGACCAGAATAACGGCGGTGCCGAAGGCCGTGCGCCACGTGATGGCTTCGTGTGCCAAAGCCCATCCCAGCAGTACGGCCACCAGCGGATTGACGTAGGAGTGAGTGGACACGATGGCCGGCGAACTCACTTGCAGCAGCCAGACATAGGCTGAGAAGGCGACCAGAGATCCGAACACGATGAGGAATGCCAGCGAGAGCACCGCTTGTGCGGTGAAATCGGCGGAGTGTACGCGCCCGCCTTCGCCCAGCGCCAGTCCCACCGCCCAAAGCAGCACGCCGCCGGAGACCATCTGCATGGCCGCGAAGGTGGAAGCCGGCGCCAGAGATTTGACCCCGCGCGCGTAGATGGCGCCCACGGCCCACAGGATTTCGGCGGCCAGAATCGCCAGGGCGCGCAGCCCTTCCGGTTGTGGGCCGGTGAAGTTCATGGGGATGAGCACGGCCACCCCGGCGAAGCCCAGCGCGATGCCGGAGAGCACGCGCGCGTTCAACTCGCTTTCCTGCCCGCGCAGCGGCGCCAATAGCAGCATCCAGATGGGCAGGGTGGAAGAGAGCAGCGCCGCCAGTCCGGAATCGATGCGCATTTCGGCCCACGCCAGCAGGCCGTGGCATCCCAGGAAACAGCAGCCGCCCGAGAAGAAAGCGGGGAGCCAGAGCCGCGGCTCGGGCCGCACCCGGTTCCCCCGCGCGCCCAGCCAGGCGAACAACAGCATCCCTGCCGCAAGGTGCCGGGTCCCCATGGTCAGCAGAGGCGGCAGCGTCCGCACCGCAAATCGGATGGCCAGGAAAGTGGAGCCCCATATAAAATAAATCGCGCCGAACGCAAGCAGCCACTTGACCTTGCTGTGGTGAGACCCCATGTCCTATTGTGCCAGGAAGCGGCAGGCATTCCGGCGGCGCTACGATGGGGTGATGCTCTTGGTCTCGGCCGCATCGCAGATGAAGGAGTTTCGCCGTGGCTGAATCTGACGCCCTCCTCATGGAGTACAAGCGGCGCGATTTTCTCCGCATCCTCGGTTCCGGCGCGCTGCTGGCGCTGCCCGTGGGCGGCGCCGAACGGCCCCTCAGGGTGCGGCTCGGCGAAGGCGGCATTTACGAGGCATTCACCGGGAAGGTCGAGATGGGCCAGGGCGCGCGGACGCTGCTGACGCAGGCGGTGGCGGAGGAACTTGGTGTCCCTGTGGAGCAGGTCCGCCTGATCATGGCCGACACCGATCTGGTGCCCGACGATGGCGGCACGTGGGCCTCTCTCACCACCCCCGAGACGGTCCCAACCGTCCGTAAGGAGACGGCGGCCTTTGCCGGTCATCCCATCACCGATCCGGAGCGCTGGAAGGTCCTGGGCACATCGGTTCCGCCGCTGCACGGGCAACAAGCGGTTACCGGCACGCTCCGCTACTGCTCCGATGTGCGCGTCGAAGGCATGCTGCACGGGCGAATCGTGCGCCCCGACGCCTACCGCGCCACACTGGAGAGCTTCGACGATGCCGGGGCGCGCGCGCTGCCTGGAGTGCAAATCGTCCGCGAAGGCGACCTGATCGGCGTTGTGGCCCGCGATCCGCAAACCGCCGCCCGGGCCGCCGGCCTGATCCGGACGCAGTGGCGGGCGGAACCGCTGCCGCCGGTCGATTCCCTCATCGAGCGCTTCCGGGCCAGGGCAACGGCGCCGGTGGAAGTGAAGGATACCCGGTATCCGCCGCTCATCCGCGCCGGCGACGTGGAAGCGGGGCTCGCCTCGGCCCGGCGCACGCTCTCCGCATCCTATTGGGCGCCGCCCATCGCCCATGTGCCGCTCGAACCTCGGGCGGCCGTCGCGGAATGGCGGGATGGCGCCTTGACCGTGTACTGCGGCAAGACCACTCCGTTCCTGGTGCGCGCCGAACTTGCCAAAGCTCTTGGCATTCCCGAGTCTAAAGTGCGCGTGCGCATTTCCATGCCCGGCGGCGCGTTTGGGGGCAAACAGCGCGGCGAATGCGAACTGGAAGCCGCGATCCTGGCGCGCGCCGTCCGGGCTCCGGTTCGTCTTGCCTGGACGCGCGAGGAGGAATTCCGGACCGGTTACGCGCGCCCGGCAGGCGTAGTGGACATCGAAAGCGGCATCGATGCCGAGGGCCGCCTGGTTGCCTGGCGGTTCCGCAACTACAACGCCGGCGCACCGGGACTGCGCCCACCCTACGAACTCCTTCACATGTCCAACGAGTTCTGGCGTTCCGAGTCGCCTTTCCGGCAAGGATCCTACCGGGCGCTGGCCGCCACCCTGAACAACTTCGCGCGCGAGTCGCACATCGACGAATGGGCGCACGCGCTCCATCGGGACCCGCTGGAATTCCGCCTGGCCCACATCGGCGACGCCCGTTTGCGGGAAGCACTCGAGCGGGCCGGCGAGCGCTTCGGCTGGGGGAAACGGAAACCGGGTCGTGGGGTTGGCTACGGACTCGCCTGCAATATCGAAAAAGGCGCACGCCTGGCGCTCTTCGTGGAGACGGAAGGCGAGGGCACCAGGCTAAGGGTGCGCCGGATGGTCGCCGCCGGCGATTTCGGGGCCGCGCTGAACCCCGACAACCTGCGCAACCAGATGCAGGGAGCAATCATCCAGGGGATCGGTGGAGCGCTCTGGGAGCAGTTGCAGTTCGACGGCCGCAACCAATTGACGTGCCGGCTCTCGCAATACCGCGTGCCGCGCTTCGGCGACGTTCCGGAGATCGAGATCGAGTTAATAGACCGTCGGCATGTCCCTGCCTCCGGAGCGGGCGAATCGCCCATCACTCTACCCGCGCCGGCCATCGCCAATGCCCTGTTCGCGGCAACTGGCGAGCGCAGACGTTCACTCCCTTTGGCGGTCTGAAACCGCGGCTGACTATTTGCCCGCCCCGTTTCGCACACCCAATTCGCGTCAAGCTTCCGAATTGCGCCGCCAGCCCTGGAGCAGAACGGCGCAAATGATGATCAGGCCCTTGACCACCTGTTGAGGATAGCCCGGGATATTCATGAGGTTCATGATGTTGCCGATGATGCCGAGAATGAGCACGCCCAACAGAGTCTGAAAGGCGGTTCCTTTGCCGCCGCCGAGGCTGGCTCCGCCGATCACCACGGCGGCGATGGCATCCAACTCGGCGCCGGTTCCGACGATGGGCGATCCGACAC
>JBEKDV010000370.1:0-8122 GCA_050014175.1 Candidatus Solibacter sp.
GGCAATAACTCGCCGGTGATCTCGGCGATCGAGCGCGTATCGAGCCCCGGCTGCCGCGTGTATGTCGGGCAGACGGACATCCCGCGCGTATTGGGCGGACTCGGAATCAACATTCTGACGACGCCGAAGGGCGTGATGACGGGCCGCGACGCGCACAAGGAGCACCTGGGCGGAGAAATTCTCTGCCGTGTGTGGTGAGGTTAGCGAACTATGTCGAGAATTGGTAAAAAGCCGATCCCGCTGCCGAGCGGCGTGAAAATCACGGTCGGCGAGCAACTGGAAGTCACCGGCCCGAAGGGCAAGCTGAAGGTGCCGATTCCGGCCGGCATCACGTTCGAGCAGGCCAATGGCAAGCTGGAAGTGAAGCGGTCGGGCGACGAGCACGCGGCGCTGCATGGGCTGACCCGCGCGCTGGCGGCCAACGCGGTGCAAGGCGTCAGCGGCGGGTTCGTGCGCGAACTGGACATCGTCGGCATCGGCTATCGCGCCGACGTCAAGGGTAAGATCGTGACGTTCACGCTGGGCTACTCTCATCCCATCGAGATGTTATTGCCCGACGGCGTGGATATTAAGATCGACAAACAGACGCACCTGGTGCTGAGCGGGTACGACCGACAGTTGCTGGGCCAGGTGGCGGCGAACATGCGGGCGCTCCGCAAGCCGGATCCCTACAAGAACAAGGGTATCCGTTACACGGGCGAGGCGCTGCGCAAGAAGGTCGGTAAGACCGGGGCGAGTGCCAAATGATCAAAAAGCCTGAGAAGAAAGAAATCCGCAATCGCATTCACAAGCGCATCCGGCGCAAGCTGTCGGGGACCGCGGCGCGCCCGCGCCTGGCGGTGTTCCGCAGTGTGGCGCACATCTACGCGCAGGTCATCGACGACGTGGCCGGCGCCACGGTGGTTTCCGCCTCGACCGTCGACAAAGCCGCCAAGACCAAAGGCGGCAACGTGGCGGCGGCCAAGGCGATTGGCAAACTGGTGGCGGAGCGCGCCAAGGAAAAGGGCATCAAGAGCGTGGTCTTCGACCGCGGCGGCTATCAGTATCACGGGCGCGTGAAGGCGCTGGCGGATGCGGCGCGCGCGGCGGGACTGGAGTTTTAATTCATGGCTACCATAGTGAAACGCATCGACCCGGCGACGCTGAATCTCAAGGAGCAGGTTGTGGCGATCAACCGCGTCACCAAAGTGGTGAAGGGCGGCAAGAACCTGAGCTTTTCGGCGCTGGTGGTGATCGGCGATCCGCAGGCGAAGGTGGTGGGCTACGGGGTCGGCAAGGCCAAGGAAGTGCCGAGCGCGATCCGCAAGGGAATCGAGGCCGCCAAGAAGAATCTGCGCAAGGTCCACGTGCTGGAAACCACCATCGCCCACCGGGTGCTCGGCCAGTATGCCAGCAGCCAGGTGCTGCTGAAGCCGGCCCAGGCCGGCACCGGGGTGATCGCGGGCGGCGCGGTGCGCGCGGTAATTACGGCGTGCGGCGTGCCCAACGTGCTGACCAAGTCCATCGGCCGGCGCAACCCGCACAACGTGGTGAAGGCGACCATCGTGGCGCTGGAATCGCTTCGCGACAAGAATGCCGTGGCTGAAATGCGCGGTCTGGCGATTGACAAGTTGTAGAAGGGATCAGCTCTAATGGAAGGCACGATCAAGATTAAACTCGTCGGCAGCCCGATCTGCACTCCCGAGAAGCAGAAGCGTGTGGTGAAGGGCCTGGGTTTGCGCAAGATGAACCAGGTGGTGGTGCGGCCGGACACGCCGGTATTCCGCGGAATGGTGAAGAAAGTTCCGCACCTGCTGCAAGTGGTCGAGTAAGGAAGGTTGGCAGGCGGAAGCGCCTGCCCCACGTCGTGATGATGGAGAATGGAGACAAATGAATCTCAGCGGATTAAAACCTCCCGCCGGCCAGGTGAAGGGCCGCAAGCGGATCGGCCGCGGCATGGGCTCGGGGCACGGTAAGACCTCGACGCGCGGCTCCAAGGGCCAGCGCGCGGGCACCGGATTTAGCCAGAAGCGCGGATTCGAAGGCGGCCAGATGCCGCTGCACCGCCGCCTGCCCAAACGCGGATTTACCAACATTTTCAAGAAGCAGTTCGCCATCGTCAATCTCGGCAAGCTGGACAAACTGGAAGGCGACACGTTCAGCGTGGATAGCCTGCTGGCGGCGGGCGTGATTCACAAGGTCCACGACGGCCTGAAGATCCTCGGCACCGGCGTATTGACGCGCAAAATTACGGTGGAAGCCCACCATTTTTCCAAGTCGGCGCTGGAGAAGATCCAGGCGTCGGGCGGAACGGCGCAGGTGATTGGCGCTACCCGCGAGTAGCGTTGGGAATCGAAGGGTACCATGAACAAGCTATTTGAAGCGTTCGCGAACATTTTTCGGGTACCGGACCTCCGCAAGCGGCTTTTGTTCGCGCTGGGTTTGCTGGCGGTGTACCGTCTGGGCGGCCACATCCCCACGCCCGGGATCAACATCACGCGCTGGGAGGAGTTTTTCAGCTCCAACGCGGGGTCGATCTTCGGTTTCTTCGATCTGTTCGCGGGCGGCAACATCCGGCGGCTGACGATCTTCGCCTTAGGGATCATGCCGTATATTACGGCGTCGATCATTCTGCAATTGCTGACCGTGGTGGTCCCGACTCTCGAAAAGTTACAGAAGGAAGGCGAACTGGGCCGCCGCAAGATCACCCAGTGGACCCGCTACCTGACCATCATCCTCTCGATTCTGCAATCCTTCGGGATCGCGCAGGGCTTGCAGGCGATGCAGCAGGGGATCGTGATCAACCCCGGCATC
This sequence comes from Candidatus Solibacter sp., assembly GCA_050014175.1. GTDB lineage: Bacteria > Acidobacteriota > Terriglobia > Bryobacterales > Bryobacteraceae > Solibacter. The sequence goes on from JBEKDV010000370.1 coordinate 2,794, forward strand.
GGCTTTGTTTTCCTGACCATCATTTCGCTGACCACCGGCACGGCATTCATCATGTGGCTGGGCGAGCAGATCAGCGAGCGCGGCATCGGCAACGGCATGTCGCTGATCATCTTCACCGGCATCGTGGTGGGGCTGCCCAACGCCATCGCCAACATTTATCAGCACGTATTCACCATCCACGACTGGGGCGCCATCACGCTGATCATGCTGATCGCCATGATGATCGCCGTGGTTGCGTTCATCGTCCTGGTGGAGCGCGGCGAGCGCCGCATTCCGGTGCAGTACGCCAAGCGCGTAGTGGGCCGCCGGGTGATGGGCGGGCAATCCACCCACATGCCGCTCAAAGTGAACGCCGGCGGCGTGATTCCGGTCATCTTTGCTTCCTCGATTCTGGCCTTTCCGCAGACGGTGGCGCAGCTTCCCTGGGTAAAGAACGTGGCTTGGCTGTCGGCTACGCTGAAGAGCATCCAGCATGGCGAACCCCTCTACTACTGCCTGTTCGTGGCCGGCATCATCTTCTTCTGTTTCTTCTACGTTTCCATCATTTTCAATCCCAACGAGGCCGCGGACAACATGCGCAAGTATGGCGGCTTCATTCCGGGCATTCGTCCCGGCCGCAATACGGCCGATTACATGAACGCCATCCTCACCAAGATCACCGTGGTGGGCGGTATTTATCTGTCGATCCTGTGCCTGATTCCGGACATCATGATCTCCGGCATCAAGCTGAACCATCTGCCCTTGCTGGGCAACTGGATCGACCGCGTTTCGCCCCGCTTCATTCTGGAAGGCTTGGGCGTGAATTTCTATTTTGGCGGCACATCCCTGTTGATTGTCGTCGGCGTGGCCATGGATACCATCAACCAGATCGAAGCGCAGCTCATCATGCGGCATTATGAAGGATTCACGCCGCGGTCGGGCCGTATTCGTGGGCGCCGCTAGTTCATAATTTGTGAAAGCCATCGTATTGTTCGGCTCGCCAGGCTCGGGGAAAGGCACTCAGGCAAAGATGTTGATGCAATGCCTGAAGGTGCCCCATATCTCGACCGGGGACATGCTGAGGGACCGGATTCGTTCCGGCTCCGAAGCGGGGACGGCGATGGTGGCCACCATCAAATCGGGGGCGCTGGTTTCCGATCTGGTGGTCAATGAGATGGTAAAGGAGCGGCTCAGCGAACCCGACGCCGCCCGCGGTTTTATTTTGGATGGATACCCGCGAACGCTGGACCAGGCCGGGCACCTCGCGGAGTGGCTGGCGGGGCGGGGAATCCGCGAGGTGGTGATCCACCTCGCAGTAGATTACAATGTTATTATTGCCCGTTTGACCGGACGCCGCCAGTGTCCCCGTTGCGGCACTCTGTACAACGTAGCCTCGCACCCGCCGCGGGTGGAGGGAGTGTGCGACCTGGACGGGGAGAAACTGGTTGTCCGGGATGACGATAGCGAGGCCGTGATTCGCGGGCGTTTGGACGCTTATGACCGGCAGACGCGGCCGGTGCTGGAATACTTCCGGACATCGGGCCACCGCGTGGTTGAGGTGGATGCCAGTAAGGATCCGCCGGAAACGGTGTACCAGAAGATCCGCCAGACGATGGAGTCAGCTTGATTGTTCGAAAAACCGCCGCGGAATTGGAAAAGATGCGGCGCAGCGGGCTTCTGGTGTGGCAGATCCTGCAGAAGCTCAAAGAGATGGCGGTAGAGGGGGTCAGCACCATGGACCTCGAAGTGACCGCCGAGAAGATGATCGCCGATGCCGGGGCGAAGCCCGCATTTAAAGGCTACTACGTGCCGGCGGCCGGTGAGGCTTTCAAGTTTGTGTTGTGCACCTCGGTGAACGAGGAGATTGTCCATGGGATGCCGAATGTGAAACGGATCCTGAAGAAGGGCGATATCGTTTCCATCGACACCGGGGTGAAGCTGGACGGGTATTATGGCGATTCGGCCATTACGGTGCCGATCGGCGAGGTGAGCGAGCAGACGCGCAAGTTGCTGCGGGTGACGCAGGAATCCCTGGAACTCGCCATCGATCAGGTGCGGCCCGGGAACCGGCTGTTCGACGTGTGCGGTACGGTGGAAAAGTACGTCAGGGGAAACGGGTTTTCGATTGTCCGGGAGTATGTGGGGCACGGTATCGGCACCCAGCTCCACGAGGAGCCGCAGGTTCCCAACTACGTGGATCGCAAGAACGAGAATCCGCGGTTGAAGGCGGGGATGGTTTTGGCGGTGGAGCCGATGGTCAACGCCGGGAAGGCGGAGGCGGTGGTGCGGAAGGACAAGTGGACGGCGGTCACGAAGGATGGTTCGTACTCGGCGCATTTCGAGCACACCATCGCGGTGACGGAGAATGGGCCGTGGGTTCTGACGAGGCCGTAACCGGGGGCCGGAAGGTGGCGGCCCTGGTGGTGGAAGAACGGCCCAGCGCCATCTACTCGGTGGTGTTGGAAGGGCAGCAAAAGGTTTTGGCCCACCTGGTGGGCGCGGCAAAAAGGAATTTTGTCCGGTTGGTTCCGGGCGATAGGGTCGAGGTGGAGTTATCGCCTCACGATCCGACGCGTGGCAGGATTACGCGAAAGCTATAGGGCGAGGCAGGGAATCCGCCCGCCGAGGGGTTTTATGAAGGTACGAGCGTCGGTAAAGAAGATTTGCGACAAATGCAAGGTGATCCACCGCGAAGGCGTGGTGCGCGTCATCTGCGTCAACCCGAAACATAAACAGAGACAGGGATAAGAGAAGATATATGGCACGTTTAGCCGGTGTGGATTTGCCGCCTGGGAAGAGAGCCGAGATCGGGCTTACGTACATCTACGGCATCGGCCGTACCCGTTCGAAGTCTCTGCTTTACCGGTGCGGGATTGACTTCAATAAGAAAATTCGCGATCTGACGGAAGACGAAGTCAACCATATTCGTACGATTCTGGAAGAAGAAGGCGCGGTCGAAGGCGACCTGCGCAAAGAAATCTCGATGAACATCAAGCGGCACATCGAGATGGGTTCCTACCGCGGTTTGCGGCACCGCCGCAGCCTGCCGGTACGCGGGCAGCGCACGCATACCAACGCCCGCACCCGCAAGGGTCCGCGCCGCGGCACCGTTGCGAACAAGAAGAAGGCGACGGGTAAGACATAGGATCGTATGGCAAAAGCACCGGTTAAAGCAGGCAAGAAGAAAAGCTTCAAGAAGAAGGAAAAGCGCGTTGTCCACTCGGGCATCGTGCATGTCCAGGCCACCTTCAACAACACCATCGTGACCATCAGCGATCAGGAGGGCAATACCATTTCCTGGTCGAGCGCGGGTTCGCTCGGTTTTCGCGGATCGCGCAAAGGCACTCCTTTCGCCGCCCAGCAGGCGGCCATGACGGCGGCCAACAAGGCCAACGAAAGCGGATTGCGGGTGGTGGAAGTGCGCGTATCCGGCCCCGGTTCGGGCCGCGAATCGGCGGTGCGCGCGCTCTCGACCGCCGGTATCGAAGTGCGCGCCATCAAGGATGTGACGCCCATCCCGCACAACGGGTGCCGTCCTCCCAAGAAGCGCAGAGTGTAAAGACGCTCACGCAAAGGCGCTAAGACGCAAAGGAAGAAAAGGAGAGCTTTTCTTTGCGCCTTGGCGGCTTGGCGAGAGATTCTTTTAGTGAAGTAGGGACGTAAGCGGGACGAAGGCCTGCCATGGCCGTAAACCGCACCTGAATTGGAAAGGTAAGGAGAAAGCAACTTGGCAAGATATATTGGCCCCGTTTGCCGGCAATGCCGGCGCGAGGGCATGAAACTCTACCTCAAAGGCGAGCGCTGCCACAGCGAAAAGTGCGCCATCGAAAAGCGCAACTTCATTCCCGGGCAGCACGGCAAGGACCGGGCCAAGAAGATTGTCGGCTACGGCCTGCAGCTTCGCGAGAAACAGAAAGTCCGCCGTATCTACGGTGTGTTGGAACGCCAGTTCCGCATCACCTTCGAGAAGGCGGCGTTGCAGAAGGGCATCACCGGCGAAAACCTGATGCAGAACCTGGAGCGCCGTCTGGACAGCGTCATCTTCCGCATGGGCTTCGGCACCAGCCGCGCCCAGGCCCGGCAGGTCGTCCATCACGGGCACATCGATCTCAACGGCCGCAAGTGCAACATCCCCTCCGCGCTGGTCAAAGTGGGCGATGTGATTTCGGTGCGCGAAAGCAGCAGGAACAATGCCACCATTCTGGCCGCCCGCGACGCCACGGCGCACGCTCCGGCGCCCAATTGGATCGATGTGGACCGGGAAGGTTTGAAGGGTCGCATCCAGAGCTTGCCGAAGCGCGAGGATTTGGTGCAGATTCAGTTGAACGAGCAGCTCATCGTTGAGTTGTACTCGAAGTAAGCGGACTTGGAGGAAGCCCCGGAGACGGGGCTCAAGCGAGGATTCTATGTTTAAGGGCTTTCAAAAACCCAAACGTTTGGTTGCCAATACCGAGACCCTGACGGAACGGTATGGTATGTTTACGGCCCAGCCTTTTCAGCGCGGGTTCGGCACCACGATCGGCAACAGTTTGCGCCGCGTGCTGCTGAGTTCCATTGAAGGCGCGGCCATCACGGCGGTTCGCATCGAAGGCGTCGAACACGAATTCAGCCCCATCCCGGGCGTAGTCGAGGACGCCACCGATATCATCCTGAACCTGAAACAGATTCCCTTCAAAATCATGGGCGACGGCGTGAAAACCGTGCGCCTGAGTGTGGACCAGCATGGCGACGTGCGCAGCGGACAGATTGAAACCGACGCGGACGTCGAAGTGCTGGACCGCGACGTCCACGTAGCCACGGTGAGCGAAGGCGGCAGGCTTTCCATCGAGATGCGCCTCAAGGTGGGGCGCGGTTATGTGAGCGCGGACAAGAATTTCGACGAGGACCTGGCGCTCGGCTACATCCCCATCGATTCGGTACACTCGCCCGTGCGCAAGTGCAACTTCAGTGTGGAAGCGGCGCGTCTCGGCCAGATGACGGATTACGACAAGCTGACCCTGGAAGTCTGGACCAACGGCGCGGTTTCGCCGCAGGATTCCATCGGCTACGCCGCCAAGCTGTTGAAGGATCACATGACGATCTTCATCAACTTCGAGGAAGTATCCGAGCCGACCGAAGAAGTCAGCGAGCGCGGCATGGACAAGATCAACGAGGTCCTCAACCGCTCCGTGGAAGAACTGGAATTGAGCGTCCGCTCCTACAACTGCCTGAAGAACGCCAACATCCAGAGCATCGGGGAACTGGTGCAGAAGACCGAAGCCGAAATGCTGCGCACCAAAAACTTCGGCCGCAAATCGCTCAACGAAATCAAGGAAATTCTGGCCAATATGGGCCTCGGGCTGGGCATGCG
>JBEKDV010000371.1:0-8102 GCA_050014175.1 Candidatus Solibacter sp.
AACCTCTGTATCCGATGGGGCGGCGATAGGCGCTATCCGAACACCACCGGGTATTATCAGTTCGAACTGAAAATCTTCCCGCCGGTCTCCTCCACGTAGGGGAACCACCGTGAGGCTTGTAAGGGCCTACAGGAAGTCAGTACCACCTCACACGCAACGCTTGCTGGCCAGCAAGAAAACTGTTGTGGCCGCGCGAGTGGTGCGCGCGACCTTTTCCGATTTGAAAGTAGCATGGGCGGGCAAGGGTTTTGGGGTCGGGACTTCGTTGCGCGATTGATTCGATTGAGAATATTTATTTTTTGTTTGCGAAATGGCAGGAAAACGGGGCCATCGTTCGCCGAGATCTCTGAGGATCCGGGCCTCGCTTTCACCGGCGTCCAGGTGAAAGGCACGGCGAAGGGCAGCCACCTGCGTGGAGCCGGGAGCCTCGGCGATGGAGATCCAATCTCCGAGAGCCGCTTGCACGGCTTGTCCGACCGGATAGAGCGCGCCGCTTTCGACAACTTCGCGATAGACCGCGGGAGGAATCGCGACGGAGTGGTAGATCTGGCGGAGCAGATCGAAATCCGACAGCAAGGCGAGATAGTTCAGCGGGCTACTATCGGAGACGACCGCACTCACCGGTCGCTCAGCCGGGTGGGATCTTCGCGCCATCGACGGATCTGCGCGAAGTCTTCGTCGTCGAGCTCGACCTGGAATCCGAGGCCAGTCCGGCGCAGAAGATCGAGAAACTGGATTCGTGTCAAACCGAGCATCTGGGCCGCTTCGCCCGTGGTTACGCGTCCGTCGGAGTAGAGCTTGAGCGCAGTCTGCTCCTTGGCCGAACGAATCAGTTCGGCTTCGGCGTCCTTGTCGACTGCGCCGTCGGGAACCTCGAGCTCGAACTCCAGCTTCATGGCACCTTCATTGTACTAGACGGTGGAACCCATCCGCTTTCCCGAAGTCGCGAAGAGTCCTGGTCAGGACAGGACCCGATCTCCGCCCGCCGCCTGGAAGGCCGCTTTGGCTTCCACCTCGCGACGGAGAACCTCATCCAGGACGTCCTGGAAATCCGGCAGCCGCAAAAGCGGCCGCAGCCACGGATCGTTTCGCAAGGCGCTCGAGCAGACAAAACCCTGTGTCATGGCGCTTCGCACGGTCCCTAACGCTTCGGAAGGCGCTCCGTCGTGCGCCAACTGGCGCGCCATGCAGAAAGTGCCTTCCGGATCCAACACCGAAGGCGGTGCCAGTGCCTGCCTCGCGATATCCAGGCTCGCGGCGTGGTCGCCCCGCAGGGAACAGCGTAAAGCGTCGATTTCCGGCCACTTTCCACCGGGGAAAATGCGCTGGCCGATCAACTCGGCGGCTTCTGTCTCCCGCCCGGCCGCAGCCAGGGCGGCCAGATCCATATAGAAGCGCGTGCCCGGGGGATACAACTCGATAGCGCGCTCATAGTCTCCCAGCAGGAAGAAGGTGAAGGCCACACTGGTCACGATCCTCGAATCGAGCCGCCGGGCTCGCTCGTGCGCCCGGATCGATTCCTCCAAGAGGCCGCAGTATCGGCACGCCTGCACCAGGCCCCCGAACAGTTCGGGATCGTTGGGATGTCTCTCCGCCTGCCCCAGCAGCCGCACCATGGCTGCCTGGGCGTGCCCCGAATCGGTCTCGATCGGCGTGTAAAGATTGTGCGCGATGGGCAGGTCGGGACTCAGTGCAAATGCGCGGTGCAGGGCCCACTTCGCCAATTCCAGGCTCTGCGGTCCCTCCTCGCCGAGTTTCGCCAGGAACCGATGGCACCTACCCAGACGCGCCCACGCCGGAGCGTAGTCCGGGTCTTCCTCCAGGCATTCGCGGTAGAGGTCCCGCGCCATCGCCATGCTCTCAAAGGTACGCCCGAGCGCCACGTGGTTGGCGCGCAGGTAGAACTCGTACGCTCTCGCGGAAGCCGGCACATTGTGTGCCAGTACCCGCCGCTCGCGCTCGGTCAACCGCAGCACCAGCAATTCCACGATCCCGCGCACCAGGCTATCCTGCACCTCGATCAGGTTGTCGAGCCTGGTCTTGCAGACATAAGACCCCAGCAGCGTGCCGGAGGGTGCGTGGATCAATTCCGCGCTGACCCGCACCTGGTCGCTCTCACACAGGATCGTGCCCGCCAGCACCATGTCCACATCCGCTTCCCGCGCGATGTGCCTGGGGTCCGGGTTGGCTTCGGCCAGGCGCGCTGCCAGCAGGCTGGAGCGTACCGTGAGCGAGCGCAGCCCCGCCAGTGACGCCGAGATGGCCTCGGGCAGGCTGCGCTCCAGGTAGCCGGCCCGTTGGTCGGCGTTCAGCAGGCGAAATGGAAGCGCGATAAACCGGATCGCCGGTTCGGGCGCTGCCCCCTCGTCTCGCAGGGGAGTTCCCAGCGATGGGCCCGGAGCCCAGATCCTCGTTACCGCGGGAAGAAAGCGATACCCCAGTTTGGGTACCGTCTGAATATAGGCGGCGGCGCCCCCGCCACCCTCCAGCACTTTGCGCAAGAGCGAGACCTTACTGGCCAGGCTGACTTCTTCGACGAAGCTGTCCGGCCACAGCGCCGTCATCAGGTCTTCCTTCCGCATCAGGTGGCCCGGGTTGCGCACCAATAGCAGCAGCGTCTCGAAGGCTTTAGGTGGAAGGGGCAGAACCTGGTCGCCCCGGCGCAGAATGCGTTCGCCGGGCACCAGCCGGAACGGGCCGAAGACATAGGATTGCGGCTCCGTCGTCCCGGCGCGGGCCGCGGTGCCCGCGGCGACGGCGATTCGACTCGGCGAACTTGGCGACGTCCGTGAAGATTTCATCAAGTAAACATCAAGTTTCCGTCAAGACTTATCCGGTCCACGCCGGTAATACTGTTTCCGTGCTGGTCCGGATCGAAAACGGAGTTTCCGGTCCGGTCCGTACAAATTCTAACCGAATCGGAAGGAGATTGATATGAAATTCGCAACGGTTCTATTCCTGGGAATCCTGCTTCTGGGCTCTTTCGCATCGCTCAATGCCCAAGCTGCCGGAACGTCCCAAGTCGTTCTCGCTTTCAGCGGTGGGTCGGTTTACACCTCGGATACGGCTGGTGTCTGCATGTGGTACCCCGTGCTGGTTGGAGATCTACCCCTGCAATTGTTGTTCTCGGGGCCCCTGTTCCAACCCCCGGTCGTCGACAAGGAACACGCTTACTTCATCTGGGTGTCGGACTTCACCTGGCAAGATCTGCCCCCCAACAAAAACTTCAACTCTCTGCAACTGATTCCCGAGGGACAAGGCACCATCTATTTCACCACCAGGCCCGATCTCCGCGACTGGAGCGACTTTACGAAGCGGAGCACCTGGGGGGAACCTGTGGCCACGTTCACCAGAAAAGCAGGACTATTCCAAAGCGCCGATGGCGGAATGACGGGCACGATGACCAGCACGGCGCAACTGGCGTCGAGCCACACCTTCTCAATCTTTGGAAAATCGTTCAACTTCGCCGATCTGATGCCGCACGGAATGACCTGCTTCGAGACCGGGGTAGGAGATGAGTATGGAGAGGCGGAGGCCGGCACCTGCACCGCCGTCGGCGGCGCGCAGTAGGAGAAGGGTGGCAATTGCTTCCCCAGGGAGGGGCGGTGAGCCCGCGATTACGAAACGCAGGGGGGCCGCATCGCGCGTCGTCGCCCCCACCGCGAGTGCCAGCCCCGCAAAAGGCGTCAAATCGGGATGGCGGAACGACGGCTCGATTTTCCAGCACGGTTCGCACAGATTTGTGCGACACTGGAACCGTGAGAGGAAGTGAGTTCCTGCGGAAGCTGCGGTGGCTGGGTCGCCGCCGCGGCGTTCGCGTCCGGTACGAGCCGGGCCTCGGCAAAGGCAGCCACGGGCGCGTCTGGTTCGAAACCGCGTCTACTACCCTGAAAGACCCAAAGAAGGAACTGGGTAAGGGACTTCTTCGAGACATGTGCCGCGACCTGGGGATTGAACCCCGTGACCTCTAAGAGGAGAGCCGATGTTCACTTTCGCATACCCGGCGGTTTTCAAGCGCGATGAAGACGGACGAGCAGTCGTCAGCTTTCCCGATTTCCCCACCGCTCAGACGGACGGCGCCGATGCAAACGAAGCCATGGAAGAAGCAATCGACTGTCTGGGCAGCAGTATCGCGTTCGCCATGGCTGACAAAGGCAATGTACCCAAGCCCTCGCGTCCGAAGCGCGGACAGAAGTCGGTACCCGTGCCTCTGTGGATCGTGGCCAAACTCGCTCTCTATTGGGCGATCCGGGAGCTTGGTATAAGCCAATCGGAACTGGCTCGCCGCCTCAAGGTGCGTGAGACCGTTGTCCGGCGCATGCTGGACCCGAACCACGACACCAGACCGGAGAAGATTCAGGCAGCGCTCGAAGCACTCGGCAAACGAGTCGTCATGGCATACGATGACGCGGCGTGAACCTGGGCCCAATCGCGTCAGACCTTGCTGCCGGGCGCCTCTCTTTGATCCCCCTTCGCCAATGAGGCCGTGCCAAGGGGAGCCTGGCGCGGCGCTCACCCCCGCCCCTCAGCAGTTCGTGCCGAAATCGTTCTCGAACGCCTGGGCGAGGGCGGCGCCCCAGGCGGTTTTCGGCTTCATCCGGCCGGCGAAGAAGCGCAGCACCGGTGGCTCGTCGCAGAACTCCAGGCCGCCGATCATGCGCCGGTGGTTGTAGAGCCACTGCAACCGGTCCGCGGCGTACTGGTAGTGAGACATGGTGAAGACCCGCCGCGGCACGGCGAGGCGAACCAGTTCCATGTCCGAGGGAACGTCGCGCCCTTCCGCGTCGCGATCCATGGAGACGCTGCCGCGCTCCATGCCGCGAATGCCGCTGGCTATGTAAACCGCGGCCGCCAAAGCGCCGGCAGGGTACTCGCTCTGCGGCACGTGGTCGATGAAGCGCATCGCATCCACATGGCAGGCCAGTCCACCGGCGGGCGTGACCACCGGCACACCCTTCTCCAGCAGCAGGCCGACGAAGTACTGAATGGCGTCCGCCGAGGAGCCGGCAACCTCGAGATCGCACATTTCCCGCATGCCCACGGCCATGGCCTCGATCTCCTTCGAGGACATGCCGCCGTAGGTGAAGAAACCCTCGTACACCGGCAGCCAGGGCCGTATGGCCTCGTAGAGATCCTTGCGGTTGGTGGCGATCATGCCGCCGCGAACGCTGCAACTCTTGCGTCCGGACAGGTAGCAGAGGTCCGCCACGCTCATCATTTCCCGCACGATATCGCGGATGGACGTGTTTTCGTATCCGGGCTCGCGCTGACGGATGAAGTAGGCGTTTTCGGAAATCAGGCTGCCGTCCACCACCAGAAAGATGCCCAGCGGCTCGATCAGTTCCTTCACCTGGCGCAGGTTCTCCATGGAGAACGGCTGGCCGCCGATCAGGTTGGTGGTGGCCTCCATGCGCACGAAGGAGACATTGGCCGGGCCGGCCTTTTCGATGGCGTCGCGCAGCCGGCCGAGGTCCATGTTTCCTTTGAAGGGGCACGAACTCTCCGCGTTGAGCGCCTCCGGTCCATAGAGTTCCAGCACCTTGCCGCCGGCCAGGTCGAAATGCGCCTTGGTGGTGGTGAAGTGGTAATTCATGGGCACGATGTGGCCGGGCTTGACGAAGGTCTTGGCCAGCAGGTGCTCGGCGGCGCGGCCCTGGTGCACGGGCAGGACGTACTCGTAGCCGAAGATCTCACGCACCGAGTCGAGCAGCCGGTAAAAGCTCTCCGACCCGGCGTAGGCGTCGTCGGACTGCATCATCGCAGCCTGCTGATTGTCGCTCATGGCATTGGTGCCGCTGTCCGTCAGCATGTCCAGAAAGAGGTCGCGGGAGCGGAGCAGGAAGGTGTTATAGCCCGCCTCTTCGATGGCAGTCAACCGTTCGCGGGCGGGCGCCAGCCGCACCTTCTGCACAATGCGCACTTTGTGCATTTCGATCGGGATTTCGGTTCCGTTGGATAGACGTATGCTCATAATGGTCCTGAAAAGGTTTTGGTGCGAAAGATTCAGACTTGAAGGTCCATTAATAGCACGTTGCGCCGCCGGGTATGGGGCCGGGGCGCTTTCGCCGATCCCACGGGCTTTGCCTTACCGCTGTGGGCCGATAGTGCATCCCGCTGCCCGGGTAGAGCGTATCTATCCAGTGGAGACCGGAATGAAGCGGGCGGTATGCTTTTACCAGCGGACGATTCCGGCGGCCCGCGCCCAGGCGAGCTGGCTGGCGAGCGAAAAGTGATTGGATTGACGGCGGCACGGCAGGCATTGGATTTCGGCGAGCTGATGCGCGACCACCGCGCCATGGTGTTCAGCGTGGCCTGGCACTTTCTGCACGACCGCGGCCTGGCGGAGGAGACGGCGCAGGACGTCTTCCTCAGCCTGCACAAGAATCTGGCGGATATCGAAACGCCCGCGCACGCCGCCTTCTGGCTGCGCAAGGTGGCCGTGCAGCGTTCCATCGACGCGGCGCGCAAACGGCAGCGCCGCCCGCAGGTGGCGCTCGACGAGGTAGCGGAACTCTCCGTTTGCCCGTCCCCCGGCGACCCGATGCTGGGCGGGATGCTGCGGAGGCTGATCGCCACGCTGCCCGAAATGCCGCGCATGGCGATGATTTTGCGGTACCAGGAAGACCTGGACCCGGCGGAGATTGCCGCAACCATGGGCATCCCGCTGGGCACGGTGAAGAGTCATATTCAGCGGTCGCTGGCGCTGCTTCGCGAGAAGCTGGAGCGCCGCGGCGTGGGAGAACGGTAATGGATTGGTTGGAACGGGAATTGGCTGACGCGCTGGCGCGCAAGGAACCCGCCGCCGGATTCGACGGCCGGGTGCGCGCTCGCCTGTACCGCAGGCCGCGGTGGCTGGCCGTCGCCGCCGCCGTGCTGGTGGTGGTGGGAGGCGGTGAAGCCTGGCGCCAGTATCGGGGAGAGCTGGCCAAAGAGCAGGTCATGACCGCTATGCGGATCGCCGGCAGCAAGCTGAATCGCGTGCAGGTGCAATTGAAAGGGACCGAACAATGAGACCCGTACGAACCCTCGTCCTCGGCATCGCGTTGGCCGCCACCCTTTGGGCGCAGCAATTCCAATTCAATCTGGACTATCTGTCATCCAAGGCCTCCAACAGCTTCGATGTCTCGCTCAACACCAGCATGCTGCAGTTCGCCGCCAAGTTTCTCGACACCAAGGATCCCGACGAGGCCAAGGTCAAGAAGCTGATCGTGGGCATCGAGGGCATTTACATCAAGAGCTTCGAGTTCAAGAACCCGGGCGGTTACGCTCCGGCCGATCTGGAAAAGGTGCGCACTCAGCTCAAGTCGCCGGAGTGGAGCCGCATTGTGGGCATCAAGAGCGGCGGGGAGAGCGAGAACATTGAAGTATGGGCGCGCAACGAGAAGGGCAAGGTCACCGGCGTCGCCATCCTGGCGAGCGAACCGCGGCAACTCACCGTCTGCAACCTGGTGGGCAACATCGATTTGGAATCGCTGGCCGACCTGGGCGGACACTTCGGGCTTCCGAATCTTCCCAAGGCGCCGAAGAAGAAGTAGCGGTAACAGGTGGGACAGGCCATCGCCACGGGTGGTCTGTCAACTCTCGTTGGCGCAAAGCACGTTGACAGACGACACAAACCGATCGTCTGTCCCACTATCGCGTGTGATATCGTGTTGCCGATGAGACCACTCGCGCTTGCCTGTCTTCTGGCGGCCACCCTCTGCGCCGCGCCCGTGCGCGTGCCCGGCCTGGAAAAGCAGGTGGAGATCCTGCGCGACAAATGGGGCGTGCCGCACATCTACGCGGCGACGGAACACGACCTCTTTTTCAGCCAGGGCTATATCACCGCCGAGGACCGTTTGTTCCAGATCGATCTGTGGCGGCGCGCCGGCACGGGGAAGCTGGCCGAAATACTGGGACCGGCGGCCGTGGAGCGCGACCGGCTGGCGCGCGCGGTGAACTTTCGCGGCGATTGGAACGCCGAATGGGCGGCGTATGGTCCCGGCACGCGCGCCATCGTCACCGCCTTCACCGACGGCATCAACGCCTACATCAAGGGGCTCGGCGGGAAGGTGCCGCCCGAGTTCGCGCTGGGGGGATACGCGCCCGGGCCGTGGGTTCCG
>JBEKDV010000372.1:0-8035 GCA_050014175.1 Candidatus Solibacter sp.
GCTTCCTTCAGACCCCGCCTCGCGACGGTAGCCCTTGCGTTCTCACTAGCCCTTCACCTCCATCAGGTTGGGCGGGGGACTTGCACCCCCAAGCTGCTGAACATGCCCAGCACACAACGAAGTGGCCTACGGCCACGGCTGGCGCGGGCGTGTTATCCTCTGGTGCAGTGCCAGCCCATTGCATCGCGGCATTCGTCTCGCGGAGAGCCGTCGGCCTTCCTGCAAGTCCCTCATTGCAAAGGGATCCGATAGTAGCTCCATAGCGACTCGAATCGGCCACGTCCTTCAAGTCGCCCCTATCGAAACTGCCTCGGCCCGTGCCTCCTCGCCATTCCCCGGCCCTCCCGTCCGAGGCAGTCCCGATAGGGCGCTAACGACTTGTCGTTCCTAATCCGGCCGGCGGACAGGTGAGTCCGTTGCAGCGCTACACGAACCGCTTTGACGATATCCAGGAGCGTTCGTCGCAAGGCCAATTCCGACCGCCATATCAGTCGGCATTTGTTCTTTTGAACCCGTCCCATTGCCATTCGCAAGGGGCGAAGATATAATCACTACGCCTGAGAGCCTCCTGCAGGAGGTGACCTTATGAGCCTTGCTCTCTGGGTCTGCGGCACGTTTTTGGCCGCAGTCGTCAGTTGGGTCGTCAGCGAAATGCTGACGATTGTCAAAAACCGCTGGCGGAAGTGAGTTCGCTACTCGCTGACGTCGGCAACCTTCAAGGCATGGCAAGGCTAGGCAAGGTCCAGGTGTTGCACGGGGCCGGCCTGAAACACGGCCGGCCACACCCCACCGCATATGGGAGCTTGAGAGCGGCTTTCAACAGCAACGAATAATGGGGCAATGTCGCGATTTCGCGGATCTGCCGGCTATGGGCCACCACGCACTCGCCCGGAAGTTGCCAACCGCGATGCCGACCCGCCGTTCCTAATCCGGCGGAACTGCCCGAACGCCGTTTCGGGGCCCCGTCTTGTCGCAATTCGTCGTATCATCTGATGCTGAAACTGGTTGCCCCAGGTTGGCACTTTGGGGTGAGGCGCCCCGCTGGGTAATTTGACAGATGAGTGACGCGCGAGATAAGAAATCGGCACACGGAAGCACGCGCAACCGCAGGATCTCCCCAGGATCTGGATTAGCTCCAAGGGACCAGAGCAAGAGAAGCGCTGTTAAAAGGGAGGTCTAATAGAGTCAGCGTATGCCTGAGGAAAGGTTCGATCCGCGCAACCTAATCTCGCCGCCCTGGAGATCTTGTCCCGCATGCGGCAAGGACAGGTTCGGGGTCAGCATCGTCAACGGTCAGCGCCTCATGAGGCGCTGCAGGGATTGTTGGCATAAGCAGTATTACCGGCTGCCGGAACTGAGGAAGAGAATCATCTACCTAGATCAGTTCGTCATCAGCAACTTGATGAAGCTGGAGAACCCAGCAACCAAAGGGCATGCCACCGTGGCAGCGGACCCGTTCTGGCGCGAACTGCACGACCTTCTATTCCAGTTGCGCCACCTTCAGATGATTTGCTGCCCGGACTCGGGCTCGCATGAGGAAGAGTCGCGCACATCGCCGTTCAACGCCGAGCTAAAGAAGACGTATGAAGCATTGTCAAGCGGCACCACATTCAACGCATTCGACTCGATTAAATCCCAACAAATCGGCGAACTCGCGCTCGCGTGGGCAGAGGGTAGAGAGCCAGCGTTCGACTTCGACCCGAGGGCCATCCTGTCCAGTGACCCGAATGAGTGGAACGGACGCTTTTACATCGTCTCCGAGGACAATCCGTTCATTTCGGCGGCGCGGCTGCGCCGGTTACGGTCTGAACTCCACGCTAACATCGCACGGCTTTTCAGAGACGTTTGGGGCAAAGAGAAGCGCGGCTTTGAGTACTGGTACGAGCTTGAGCGAATGAGCTTTCAGGGGCATTTGCTGAAGGCGGCAGTAAACAACGCCCGCGAGCGCACGGGAGCTGTCTTGTCATGTAATCCGGGTGAAAAGCCGTCGCTGGAAGTGCTCGACAAAGTTCTGCCATCGTTTCCCGAGGGAGTGATCGCCAGTATCGAACACGTCATGCGGTTCCCGAGGGACGGCGGGATGAGGTTGCCCGAGGAACAGGTAGAATTGGGCAAAAGATTCCTTCTGCACAATCGCATCGCCGACGCGCCGTTTGTGAAGCTGCAAGCCCTAATGTTCGCGGCGGTAGCAATGCGGGCCGCGCAAGGTCAGAAGGAGCCGCCGAATGAAGGCACCACCACGGACATAGACACGGTGGCGCACCTGTTGCCTTATTGCGATGCGATGTTCATGGACAACGGTTGTCGCTCGCTGTTGCTGGACGTTCCGATTGCGTTGCGCCCACTTGAGACGGCGAAGGTGTTCTCCCTGAATGTCAAAGCGCAGTTCCTTGATTATTTGCGCTCCATTCGAAATGGCATATCGATCGAGCACGTTAAGGCGATCCGCGAAGTGTACGGAGACGATCATCTACAGGGTGTCCCCAGTGGACAACAATCTTAATCTCAATGTAGGCGCGCAGAAGGTCCTGCCTGCGAACTGCCGGCATCCAGTAGCGGTTAGTCATTGATGTCGCCGTGCCGCTCCCTGCATGACGACAGTGCATTCTCAGATCAGTCTCCGCCCCCCGACACGCGCGCCGCCGATGTGCAAGCGGTCAAGGACGTCGAGACGGCCTGGAATAAAGACATGGCTGCCAAGGACATCGATAAGATTGCCAGCTACTATGCAGAGGATGGCTGCACGCTGTACCCCGGAGCCGGGATAGTGTGTGGAAGGGTGGCCATTAAAGCGGCGGTGGCGCCGTATTGGGCTGATCCCAATTCCTCGTTGACTTTCCAGTCCACGAAGGCGGTGGCTTCCAAGGGTGGTGACATGGTTTATTCGCAGGGCACCTACACTGCGACCAAGACCAACCCGAAAACCAAGAAGCCCATGACGGACAAGGGAAAATATCTGACGGTCTACACCAAGCAGGCCGATGGAAGCTGGAAGGCCGCCGCCGATACATTGAATTCCGATTCGCCGATGTAGCCCCCGGGCGCAGGCCAACGTGAACTGGACCAACAGATCGTAAATCGCCCACGGGTGCATTCAGGCAGAAAACGGGCAGTCATCCAAGTTTGCCGGACGGCGCTCGGCTTGGCGCGCCGCTCAGACGTACTGTACGAGGCGCCCACTCATCTGCGCTTACCCCTTCGTTCGGGACAGGCGGACGACCCGTTCAGGTCGTTCCGACATGCAGATGGCCGTCCCGCCTAAAAGACAACAGTCAATGAGATCTGAAAAGCGATTGCTTGTTGTATAATCAATCCCGGCCAATAGGCGAAAGCCCAGGGGCGATTCCACTTCCCAAGGTGAGGTACGTGCATGATCGAGCAAAACAAAGAAACATTCCGCCGATGGGTCATCGCGTTCAACGAGCGCGATTGGGCTACTCTGCGTAGCTTGTACCCCGACGGCTACGTGTATCACGGGCTTGGCGTGGAACTCCACGGTGCCGAGAGCTTGGAGCAATTCATTCGCTCACTTCTCGCTGGATTCCCGGACCTCCAGTGCACACTTGAGGACCTTTTTGGCGAAGGCAACCGCTGCGCCTGGCGCTGCCGGTGGCGGGGGACACACACCGGAAACTTCATGGGAACACCAGCCACTGGAAAGCAGGCCGAGACAGTCACCATTGGTATCAGCCGTTTTGAGAACGGCAAATTCGCCGAGGATTGGGAGGAGGGCAACCTGCTGGGCCTGCTGCAGCAGATCGGCGCTGTGCCAACCGCTGCGAGCGCCGGATAGGAACCTCGGCCGAGAATTGAATCCGAGAGGTATTGTCTGCATCCTGGCGCCTCTTGGCGTGCCGGCCAGCGGGGTCACTCTCTATGGCTCTGGCACCCGTGATCTTCATATTGGCTTCCGCCGGCATCCCGGTGGACCACCCCCACAGGCTGAATAGACAAATGCGTGAAAAGACGGGCATTCCTCCAAGTTCGCCTGGTGGGGCCGCCCCGGCGGACCAGCCTTGGCGTAAGGGAAGCAATCTCACTTATCGTTTTAAGCGTCGGTAGAAGCCGACACACCTGACCGCCGCCAACACAGCAATCGGGCGCTGCCGCGGCTGCAGGTACATCCCGCTACAGGGCTTTACGTTCGATTCGGGCGCGGCGCAGGAGCGCACCTTCCTGATCTTACAGTGCCGCAGCAACCGCGCGCGCCTGCGGTGCCCCCAGCCGGAACAGCCGCGCGCCGGCCAGTATGCCCCAGAGGCCGTAGGCGATGGTGGCCGGGAGAAGCAGCCATTCGAGCGGCGGAAAAGCGAGATAAAATGCGCCCACGAGACTGGCAACCGCGGCCGCGATTCCGGCGTACGCCGTGGGCTTGCCGAACACCCCCCTCAGCATCACGATGCTGGCGATGAGGGCGCCGGCCGAGGAGAGTGCTATTGTGAAGCACCCGGCGATAGGAACAACGGCGAGGACGAGCTGTGCGCCCCCTGCGGCCGCAGCCGTATCCTGCCGCGATAGCAGGACGACGGCCATGGAGTTGATCTCGTAAACCGTCAAGTCCACGAAGGCGTAGAACAGGAGCAGCGCCGCAGCCAGCAGCATGGCCGTGCGGGCCAGGTGGCGAAGCGCGAAATACAGGGCCAGGGCGGCCGGGACGAACAGCATGTCCGCGAGCGCCATCCCCGCGAAGAAGGCAAACGCCGGGCCGCGATGGGCGGCCAGCGCCCGCAGGTACGTCTCCGCATCCGTCGCCATCGGCACCACGGTCATCAGCGCCGTGACCACGAAATAGACCAC
Organism: Candidatus Solibacter sp.; assembly: GCA_050014175.1. Classification (GTDB taxonomy): domain Bacteria; phylum Acidobacteriota; class Terriglobia; order Bryobacterales; family Bryobacteraceae; genus Solibacter. The sequence continues at coordinate 4,798 of JBEKDV010000372.1, forward strand.
GCCCGCGGCGAAAAGGCAGATCCCGCCGATCCGGTACAGGGATTTCCAGTCCGGATCGGGGGCGGTGTTAGACGTTTCCATAGCGGTATTCAGAATGCGACGTCTGAATCCCGATGTCAAGGACGCACGGCGGCCCTGCAACCTGAGGGTTCGCCGCACCGATGGGGCTGGAAAAAAAGCGCATTCATCCAAGTTCGCCAGACGGCGCTCGGCCTGGCGCGCCGCTCAGACGTACTGTACGAGGCGCCCACTTATTTGCCCTTACCCCTTCGTTCGGGACAGCCGGACGACCCGTTCAGGTCGTTCCGACATGCAGATGGCCGTCCCGCCCGATAGACAACAGTCAATGAGGTCTGAAAAGCGATTGCTTGTTGTATAATCGATTCGGGCCAATGGGCGAAAGCCCAGGGGCCGATTCAATTTCTTAAGGTGAGGTACTTACATGATCGAGCAAAACAAAGAAGCACTCCGCCGCTGGATCATCGCATTCAACGAGCGCGATTGGGCTACTATGCGTAGCCTTATAGCCGACGGCAACGACTATCACGGGCTCGGCGGGGAACTCCACGGGGCCGAGAGCTTTGAGCAGTACATTCGCTCAGTTCTCGCTGGGTTCCCGGACTGGCAGTGCACACTTGAGGACCTTCTTGGCGAAGGCGACCGCTGCGCCTGGCGCTGCCGGTGGCGGGGGACACACACCGGGAACTTCATGGGAACACCGGCCACTGGAAAGCGGGTCGAGATAGTCACCATTGGTATCGGCCGTTTTGAGAACGGCAAAGTGGCTGAGATTTGGGAAAGGGGCGACAGCCCGCTGCAGCAGATCGGCGCCGTGCCAACCGCTGCGAGTGCCGGATAGGAACCTCGGCTGAGAATTGAATCCGAGAGGTATTGTTCTGCATCCTGGCATCCCGGCGGACCACCGCCACAGGCTGAATAGACAAATGAGTGAAAAACGGCGTTACCGGAAACTGGCGGGCCATTTGGCTGGTTTGCCAAACCGTCGAATGACCCAAACCAGACGGTGGTGACGCCGGCCCGCTGAGGAACGATATCTGGTGATATCGGTAGCGCTGGTGGCGGTACGGGCCTGTTTCCGAGTGCGCCGTCGCTCGACCAGAACGAGCACTGACGGCCCGCCGGGATCATCAGTAAACCCTTGGCGACAAGGCGCGGGTTGTAGCCGGCTATAACCATGGAATCTTCATTGCCCTGAGACGTTGTCCCGTCCCGGCATCCCAAAACTCAATCTCACCGTCTGCCGTCCCGAAGATGATTGAGGTGCCGTCCGGACCAAGAATCAGATTACTGGCGGGTCGGGCCGCAGGGAAGGAAAGTTCCTGGCCGGTCTGCGGATTCCACAGCCGCAGCGTCTTGCCAAACCCAGCGTAGACGACCCATCCGCTGGGAGAAACAGCTAACGTATCGACGTAGTCCGCCTGTGCACCGGACATCGCGGCAAGGTGTCTCGTCGCGAGATCCCAGGCGTACACTCGGCCGTCTTGAGATCCCATCAGAGTTGTGCCGCGACTACTGTCGAAGGCAATTGGAACGAGTGTCATGAACTGCCGCTCTTTCGTGAAAGGCCCAATAAGGTGTCCAGAACGGGTGTCCCAGACTCTGGGCCAATGACCGGCGCTGACGAAGGCTTGTCCGTCTGGGGTGAACGCAACCTCACCCCCGATGGTGGAACAACAGACTTGAATGTGGGCTGCTTCAGACCGTGTGTCGATGGTCTCAATCAATTCTCGTCCAGTGATGACCAGGATGGTCTGTCCGTCCGGGCTGAACCGGACAGTACCGTAGTTTTCATCATCAGATCGGAGAAGTCGGGGGCCGGCTGGTTGTCCAGAGGCGTAGATGCCCAGATCTCTGGCTGCGATCGCGAGCAGGTGCTCATCAGGACTAAACTGTAGATCGTTCAACGAACCGTGCCGAAAATCGAGCTGACGTGGGGCGGCGCCGCTCGCTTGGTCCCAGACCATGATCTTGCCTTGCGAAGTTCCCGCGGCGAACCACTTACCTGTCCTGCTCAAAGCGACATTCGAGATTCTTCGTTCGATTGGCCGGTTCCGCGAGCCGATGAAGACGAGCCAAACGTAAAGTGAAATTGCCGAAAGGGCAAGCGCGGTCAGGACCGTTCCGCGTGGAGTCTCCGTGGTTACCTCCATCTCAGTGAGACACCGAAGCGCCCCGTCAGGTTCCGGTCGGCGCGCTGCGTCCTCCCTGACGCCGAAGGGGCGAGTTGGCGCTCCTGGAAACCGGAACAGCAGGCGCGAGCAGATCACCCGCCACTCGGCGACCAGGCGGGATCTACTTCCCAGATGCCGTTTCGAGCCCGTTTCCGAATGACCGACCAGAGGAATTGGGCGGCCACCAAAAACCATGCTCGGCCATTTTGGAGTCACGACTGGCGTCTGGCTAGGGTTAGCGACCCGCCTTTGCATCCGCAATATCGCGGTTAGTTTGTTCGACCTGTTGGCTCTGGATACCATAGATTGAGATTCGGATAGTGCGGAGTTGCTCAAGGTACGGGATGCTGGCGGCTTGTCCAGCCGTCGCCGCCGCTAGCCATGCGCGCTCCTGAATCACAGGTTCCATCATTGGGGATGACGTTCCGCAGCAGGTACGCACGATCGTCCCTGCGCGCGTGAGAAGATCGCGCGCGCGATCCGGCTACCCCAAAACTCCACGGCAGAAATTGGCCCAATCAGTCAGATCGCGAGCGAAACGAAGGTCGTCCCGTGAGCGTCCGCGCTCGGCTGCCAATAATGCAATGGAAGCCACCTGTCCCGCTTCCGGCTTATGATCCGTGGCCATCAACTGCGCCAGGTGTCGAAAACCGAATTGGTCGGACTCGCCATCGAGCCGCCCTGCATTTTCAGAAATCTCCCGCGCCACTCGAACGGCTTCGCCGGGTTTCCCCGCCCGGACCAGTGCCTCGGCATCGGCGAACCGGGCTGTAGACGCCGGTTGAGGAGACGCCGCGCGATTCAACTCAATACCACGGTCCCTGAGAGCGTCAGACTCCTCAACTTGTCCTTTTGCTCTTAGAGCGTCTGCCAGGCGGAACAAAGCCGAGACAAGTCCGATCCGCTCGGAATTCCCGGGCACCTCGGCGCGCTGAACCTCCTCGCGAGCCAGCTTTTCCGCAGAATCGTAATCGCGGGCATAACTACGGTTTTCAAAAAGGTAATTGAGCGCCTCTCCGTATTCGGGGCTGTTCTTACCGTGTTGG
>JBEKDV010000373.1:0-8020 GCA_050014175.1 Candidatus Solibacter sp.
GCTGACCAAAGCCCTCAACGTGGGGCTTTCTAAGGCATACTTCAGATCGCTGGGACTTCCGTCATTGTTCGAGGATTGTTAGCGTAACCATCTCGAACCGCCGTGTACGGACCCGTACGCACAGTGGTGTGGCAGGGGTCGGCGGGTGACCGCCGCCCCTATGCCGATCAAACGGGGTTTCTGGAAAGTGGACCGGCGACGTCCACAATAAAACCTCTCTGCCAGAGCTAGCTTAAATTCTTCGAGAATTGCTTTCGAAGTTTGGCGATTTCTTCACTGGATGGAGTCCAGTCAGCGTCGCATGTATTACAGTGGAACATCAACGTGTCGGACTTCAACGCTACTTCGAATTCTTCCCGGCTCAACCTAACTGTCTGGTTGTGATTGTTCGGACAGACAGTATCAAACTCCAGGCGATCGCTCATGAGTCCTCCATCTGGTCACAATTTTCGTCGATTTGTTGCGCCTGCTCGTGCAGTCTTGTCAATTCCTGATGGTAGCGCAAACCCGCGTCTGCAGAGCACGAGGCTGTCCTTGCCTTTTAGAGAACCGGCGCTTTCCCTGTGAGATATCCTCGACGGCATCCGCGCCTGTTGGCAAATAAGGCCCGCCAACCCGCTCTAGCGTGAGCGTGGGAAACGTGCCGTACAGATTGCCGCCGTTCACCGCGCCGCCCATGACCAGGGCGTGGCTGCCCCATCCGTAGTCGGTCCCGGCGTTGCCGTTGGGCTGGAACGTGCGGCCGAAGTCGGACTCCGTAAACGCGGTCACGTTGATCTGCACGTTGAGCTGGCCCATCGCCTGGTCGAACGCCGACAGCGCGGCGGCCAGGTTGGTGTAGAGGGTCACCTGCGTCGCCAGTTGGTTGGAATGCGTATCGTAGCCGCCCTGGCTGCAGAAGAAGATCTGGCGCGTGGCGCCGAGCGCGGCGCGCACCTGGATGAGCTTGGCCCCCTGCGCCAATTGCGTGCCAATATCGGTGTTCGCAAACGTCACGCCCAGGCTGCTGCTGCCGGCCACCGCGGCATTCACGGCCTGAGCCACGGCGATGGCATCCTTCAGCGAGCTCTGCGCTGCCTGGATGAGGGTCACGCCGCTGGAAAGGCTGAGCAGGTTCTGCAACGCCGTGGATCCCGGATCGGTGGCGGGCGCCGCGAGTCCGAAATTGCTGGTGTTCACGGTGGAGGGCTGGGTGTTCGCGCCGATCAACTGCAGCGCGTTGCCGCTGATGCTGACGCAGGGCGGCACGAGGGTGCCGGAAATGCCGGCCAGCTTGTCGGCCAGCCGGCCCGACCAGCCCGTGGTGGTCCCGCCCTGCGGCACGGCGTTCTGCCACTCGTTCTGCTGGTCGGAATGCGAATAGAGATTCACTGGCAGCGGCACGGAGTTGAGCTGCGGCATGCCGTTCGGACCTCGCGGCACCGGCTGCACCAGCGTGCCCACGTTGGCCACCAGCGCCAGTCGCTTGGACGAGTTGTAGAGCGCGGCGATGGGCGCGAAACTGGGGTGCAAGCCATAGTTGGCGTTGCCGGCCGGGTCGTGAATGGCCACGAGCGAACCCTGCGGGAGGGCCAGGTTCTGGCGGATCTTCTGGTAGTTGGCATAAGTCGCGGCGTCGTTAGGAACCAGCATATTGTTGGCATCGTTGCCGCCGAACAGAAAGATGCACACCAGCGCCTTGTAATCGCCGGACGATTGCGCCCGCGCCGTCATCAGGCCCGCCTATCCGAAACGCACCAATCGGAGCTTTTTGTCTCATTCTTCTCGTCCCCCCTCTCCCGCTGCCCCCCACCCCTGGTATGACATAATCGGTCGTGGTTTGGCGTGCGCTCCTCCCGCTCCTCCTTCTCTGCTCCGGCGGCCCTTCGAGTCTGGCCCAGGATGCCCCGCCGCGCCTGCTCCCACCCGCGCCCTCGCTCAAAAGCGAGATGGAAACCGATCGCACCCTGCGCCTCGCGTTCGCGACGGCACTGTCCGGCGACACCGAATCCGCCCGCCGCTACCTGCCTGTAGTCGCCGATCGTCCCTGGTTCCAGGAAATGAATTTCCGCGACAGTTGCACCCTGGCGCGCGCCCTACAACAGCCGCCGGATGCCGCCCCGCCGGACCCGGCGGCGGCGGCGCTCGCCGAAAAGCTGGTGCTCGCCGCCGGCCTCCACAACCCGGCCCTGGCCCTGCGCGAATCCTCCCAATACCTCCCACTCGCAGGCGGGCAAAGCATGTTCCGGCAATTCGTCCTCTCCGCCCCCGATGAGGCGGTGGCTTTGGCCTCCGGAACCACCCGGTCCGCGCGCTCCTTTCGCGATCTCCTGTCGTCCGCCGGCTCGCCCGAATTCCTCCTGCTCGCCCGCCTCGCCGCCGATCCCTCCATCGACCTGCCCCGCCGCTCCCGCATCGCCATCCTCGCCCGCTCCATCGCCCGCGGCCGGATTTCTTTCCAGTCCGCCCTGAAGATTGCCCAAGACACCCACGAGTTCTTCGCCACCGTCGTGGACATGCGCTCCACCGCCGATGCCGCCGATCTGCCGCCCCTCGACCGCGTGCTGGAAAACGAGTCGCTCGTCCTCTGCCGCGCCGCCCAGGAGAGCCTCCCGCGCATCGTCGCATCCGACCTCTCCCGCTTCCGCGCCCGCGATCTCTACACCATGCTCTCTCTGGGCCGCGCCGAGGCGCCCCCCGCCGTCTTTGCCGCCGTCTTCGACCGCCTCCTTTTGCCCAAATGGAAGGCCGAAACGCCCCAGGCAGCTTCCTTGCTCGCCTTCCTCGATCGCACCCATAACTGGGAGCTGCGCGATTTTGCCGCCGCCGCTTTGGCCGCCCATCGCTTCGATGGCCTCCTCGCCGTGGCCGGCCGCGAGGTCGTCGACCGCCTGGCCCGCGGCCTCGATCGCTCCCCCGACCCCCTCCGCGAAGCCATCCGCCTGGCCGAAATCGTCGACGCCGCCGCCGGCACCCCGTTCCTCCGCCAGTTGGCCTCCATCGTCTCCGAGGAATTCCGCCGCTGCCGCACGGCCTCCGACCTGCGCGGAACCACGCTCTACGGTCTGCTCGCCGCCAGGCTTTCCCTGGATTCCATCGGCGCTCCCTATCTGCCGTTTTTCCAATCTTCCGAAACCCTGGACACGGCAGCCTTGTTCGGCCAGGCCAACCTCTGTATCGAGCGCCATTTCTTCTACGATGACGACGATGGCGTCCGCTCTTTCCAATCCTTCCGCCAGACCTACCAGCGCGACCCAGCCTGGGAAATCGAAGATCGCGGCGACTACCTGCGCCTCACCGGCCGCGGCCCCGAAGGCCGGCGCATCGAGATCTTCGCCAATGTGCCCATCGATTGTCACCTGCCGGAGAATCGCGCCCGCGAGGGCGAGGCGCAGCGCCGCCAACAGGCCATCGCCGCCGCGCTCGACGCGCGCAACCTCGTGCCCGCCGTCATCGTCCATCGCGGCCACAGCTTCTGGGTGCGCAGCACGCTCACCTACCTCGCGAGCACCGCTCGCCTGGTGATCCTCGGCAGTTGTGGCGGCTCTACCGAGGTCCACGCCGTCATCGAAGCCTCCCACGACGCCCAGGTCATCGTCACCCGCGGCGCCGGCGAAACCGAAATCAACGATCGCCTCCTCAAGGCCCTCAACGACCGCATCCTCAACGGCGACCGCATCATCCAGTGGAACACCTTCTGGCCGGAACTGAGAACCCGTATGGGAAACAGCGCGCTCTTCCGCGACTACGTCGCCCCCAATCGGGATCCCGGCGCCGTCTTCCTCTGCGCCTACCACCGCTGCCTCGACGCCGCGAACTAATGTCTTCCCCCGGTCGTGCTCTGGCACGCCGCCCGCGTCTCGCCGGTACTTTCTTCCTCGCCCTCGCCGCCGCCGGACCCAATCCACCGCCGCCGCGAAATCGACGTCCTGTCGAGTGCTCATGTATGTGCCTTCGTCCCCGCGGACCATCGGCTTGGCACCGTCGTCCGGACTCTTGCAACGTGCGCATGGACTACGGTATGTGCTCACCCAGACTCTTGCAGGCGCGCAGGCTAGCTATAGCTAACGTGACGCGCTGATAGCACATCCCGCGCACTCGCCCAACAAATACCAGGATAGCGGTCGTTATCGAGCGGCTCTAGCTTTGCCCGGCCGTCGAACATGTTACGCATGTACTGCATGCCCTGCCATACCGGGTAAAGTTCCTTGTCTCCGGGAGCGACTGTGCGCGCGACCTTGATCAGCGTGCCGAGCATTCCCAGACCTCCGGCGCGGAACAGGCGGAACTCCTTTCCGGTCACCTCGCTGACGGCCGCCGTCAGTTCCCGGGCGCTCAGTCGATCGCCGGCAATTCGCAGAAAGCGAGGGGTCGTCGGATCGAGAGCCGCGCTCGCTGTGAATGCGGCCGTGTCGTCCATCGTCGTGAAGTCCATGCGCTGGTCCGCGTCGCCCCAATAGAGCACTCGCTTCAGTTTGAAGAGAATGAGCGGCATCTGACCGGTCAGCATATCGGCAAACGCACCGTTGAAGATCGTGGTCGCTGCAATCGAAGTCTTATCGAGGCGCTTGTGGAAGTCTCGGCGCAAATCGAGATTGCGATTCTCTCCGGGTGGAAACTTGGTGAAATCAATCGAGTAGTCGGACGGGATGAAACGTGGCACGCCGGCTTTGATCGCAGCGTCGAGCAGAACCGTTTGCGTTTCCACGATCGCGTCCCGCAATCCCTGCAGCGCGGACACCACGCAGGACGCACGGGAGCATGCCGGCGTCACTTGGGACGGGCTGCTCAAGTCGACACTGGCAATCGTTGCGCCGAGCTCCTGCAGTCGCGCAAGCTTGTCGCGCGCGGTGCCGTGGCGAACAAGCGCTCTTACGCTGGCTCCCCGTTCGAGCAAGGCTCTCACGATGCGTCCGCCGAGATTGCCGGTAGCTCCCGCCACGACGACGGTCAAGTCATTCATGATTCCGATATTAGACGAGTTGCGGTCCTGATTCTTCCCCCCCACTCACCCCACTCAGTGATCCGGCGATGTTCTCCAAGTACTTTCTCGACAGCTTCGGCTTTTTCGTAGCGCCGGTTCAGCCGCGCTGGCTGAAATGCCCGTCAGGTTCAGCAAAAGGGCCTCTTCCTCTCCGTCGGAAATCCGCATCAGAGCTTTCAATACAACCTGTCCTCCATGCAGCGAAACGTAGAAGGGAAGCGCGCATCGAGTTTGGGGTACAAGATCGTCATCTCTGGGGGTTCAAAGCGCATTCGACATGAATGGTCACGCGGCCCGACCGAGGGAAGGCGACTGTGTTCCCCGCACGCATATGTCTTCCCGTGGTCGTGCTTTGGCACTCCACGTGCTCTTCTCTCCTCCGAGAGGTTCATCATGCGTCTCGCTGGTACTTTTTTCCTCGCCCTGGCCGCCACCGCCCAGGTATTCACCCTTCAGGACGGCACGCCGGTTCGCCTTCGCCTCAACCGCACCGTCTCCTCCGCCAATGTCCACGTGGGCGAAACCGTGGATTTCGAAGTCACCGAACCCGTCATCAACCAGAATTTCGTGGTCATCCCGAAAGGCGCTGTCGCCCTCGGCCGCGTCACCAAAGTGGAGCCCAAGCGCCGCTTCGGACGCGCCGGTGCGCTCGAACTCAGCATCGATTCCGCCCGCCTCGCCGATGGGCGGACCATACCCTTGCGCGCCACCCGCGAAAAGGGCGAAGGCGATATGAGCGGCGCCCGTGTTGCCGCCACCATCGCTGCCTCCCCCGTCCTGGTGTGGGTGAAAGGCAAGGACGTGACCTTCGAAAAAGGTACCGAAACCACCGCCTACGTCAGCGGCGACACCCGCATCGACGATCCCCGGCCCAATACCGGACCCACCCTCGCACCCGATACTTCCGCCGATCGCAGCGCCGCCCCCGGCGACGTGCTCACCAACGGCGACATCGTCCGGATGCAGAGGGCCAGACTCTCCGAAGACATCATCCTGAGCAAGATCGCCACCTCCACCACCAACTTCAACACCGGCACCCAAGACCTGATCCAGTTGAAGGAAGCCGGCGTGAACGACAACATCATCAACGCCATGGTGCAGAAATCCGGCCGCCGCTAACCGAGGCCAGCCAGGCGCGGTCACGCCAACATTTAAAAGTTTCAAATTCTATAACCACACAATTTATCAACCACTTACAGGCCATCACCCGCCCGGTCCACGGCTTGATCCCCAACCCGGTGTGCCTTCCTGAAAACAGAGAAGGGGGGCGGACACTCTGCTCCGCGCGGGTCCCCCCGGACCTGCTCGTCGCCCAAAGAATCAAGCGCCCGCGTTACTGCGACCGGTCGGCAAAGGCGTGGACAACCGGCCAGATCTGTCCGGTTTCGCACCCTGCTGCCGGGTGAAAGCGAAGCTCATCGTGCAAGTCGCTCTCCACCTGCCCGCGGCGAAACAGCGAGCGCAGGCGTAAATGCAGACGGTAGGGCCAGTGCCTCGGTCCCGCCATCAGGCTTCCTCGAACTGCACCACGTGGTTGATGGCTGCGGACGGACGCTCCCAGTTGGCCGCTTCCTTTTCCCGGTGCGCGCCTAATCACCGGCCGCGCCCAGCACGTCGGCGGGCGATTCCTTGCGTCCCGTCTCGGCCGCGAGGAAAACGGCGTCGATGACCGCCATCGTTCTTACGGCATCTTCCAGCGGCACCGGCACCTCGCCGCCTTCGCCAATGGCGCGCGAGAACAGGTCGCCCTGGATGGTGTACTGGTCGCAAGGCGGCAACTCCTCGATGGTGAGTCCGCCGCCAACGAAGTCGCGGCAGTCGTCGATCAGCAGCCGCGAAGTCCCTCCGGGCGTGGCGTTGAAGGGAATTTCCGCCTCAATCCGTCCGGCGGTCCCGAAGAAGCGCATGCTCTGTTGCCCCGCGATCTGCGTGCTGCAGGTGAACACGCAGTGGCCCGAGGGGAACTCCAGGATGGCCGACGTCAGCGTGTCGATGTCGCCGAATCGCGGGTCGCGCGTGACGGCGGCGGAGACGGAAACCGGCTCTTCGCCGAACACCATGCGCGACGTTTTGATGGCATAGCAGCCGATATCGAACAACCCGCCGCCGCCGTACTCGCGGATGTTGCGGATGTTATCGGCTTCCAGCTTGAAATAGCTGAAGGTGCCCACGGCGGAGCGCAGTTGCCCGATGCGCCCGGCGCGCACCAGTTCCACCAGGCGCAGCCATTGCGGGTGGTTCTGCACCATGAAGCCCTCGCCCATCTTGACGCCGGTGCGGTCGCGCACGGCCATCAGTTCCAGGGCTTCCTTCACGTTGAGGCCGATCGGCTTTTCGCAGAGCACGTGCTTGCCGGCTTCGGCGGCGCGCGTGGACCAGAGCAGGTGCAGGTGATTGGGCAGGGGAATGTAGACGGCGTCGATCTCCGGGTCGGCCAGCATCTCCTCGTAGGAGCCGTACGCTTTGGGAATGCCCAACTGGCGCGCCGCCGCTTCGGCGCGCGCGCGGTCGCGCGACGCGATGCCCACAATGTCGCAGCACTTCCCCGCCTGCATGGCCGGTATCACCCGGTTCACGGCGATGTTGGCAACTCCCAGTACACCCCATCGAACTTTCTTCATGACACCGCAATTGTAGCGTGGCGGAGGGCGGGGCGCATCGCGCTATAGTGAGAATTCATGTGGCGATTGCTGGCGGGATTGCTTGTGCTGGCGGGGCTTTGGGGCGCCGGCAAGGATACCGTCCTGTTCGATACCGATTCCGGCCTGTTCGGCGACGATGGCGCCGCCCTGGTCATGCTGCTGCGCAGTCCCTCGCAGGTGACCGTGCAGGCCATCACCATTGTCCCGGGCAATGTCTGGGGGCCGCAGGGCGCCGAGTACATGTTTCATATCCTGGACCTGCTGAAGCGGGCGAACCCGACGGTGGCGCTGGGCGCCGACGGTCCGCTGATCCACACCGCGGCGATGGCCCAGGAATCGGAACGCCGCTGGGGGACGCTCAACTACATCGGCGCCTTCGCGCAGAACTCGATGGCGGTGATTCCCGCTCCCGGCG
>JBEKDV010000374.1:0-8010 GCA_050014175.1 Candidatus Solibacter sp.
GCGGGCTTGCCGGCGCCCGCGTAGAGACGATGCACCGGATTCGTCCCGGAAACCTCGCGCCTGGCGGCATCCACGCGAATCTCGCCTTCCCCGGCCCGCGAGTTGGTCTCGATCAGGATCCACGCCCGAGCCGATTTCGGAAAGCGGAAGCGCAGCAGCCCACTCCGCGTGGTCCCGGTGAGCGAGGCGCGTATGCCATAATCCGCCAGCGTGACCTGATAGCGATCCGGCCGGGCGCGCTCGCTGTCGCGCGAGAACGCCGAGGCGCGGGCGTCGGGCGCCGTCTTCAAATCGCCGGTGGTGGCCATAACCGTCGTGCTGCCGTAGTCCTGCACGCACGAGCCGCTCAGAAAATGGGTGCCGCGGAAGCCTTGAATCCGCGTGTCTTTGGCGTAATACGGCGCAATGCACTTGACTTCGCCCGCCCGGGTTTGCGGCGTCCATTGCGTCATGCCGAAGGGCACGCCGGCCGCGGGATAGGTCTGCCCGTCGCCCGCCGTGCCGATCAGTGGATCCACCAGGCCGGCGGGTTGCTGCGCCCTGGCGGCCACACCGTAGACGGCGCAAATCACGGCGGCGGCCGGCAACGAGCGCATCGGAATGGGGAGGTTGTGAGGCATGCCCTTGCAGCATAACCCCACGCATTTCGATTTGCTACCGGGCGCACCGGGGGCTGTCGAGCCAGCGATTCCACTCGCCGGCGGGACTGTGCCCGAGAGAGGCAGACCGTTCCCGAGCTACTTCTCTTCCCCCCAAATATATTTGCTGAACCAATCGTAGTTGTGTTCCATCACGGCGAGCTGCTGTTTGGGCTTATTAATGGGGTGCCCGAAACCCTTGTAGAGGATCAGCTTCACCGGAACCTTGCGGTCCTGGAGCGCCTGGTACAGCTCGAACGAGTTGGGCGGCGGGACGCGCTTGTCCTGGTCGCCGTGCTGGATCAGGGTCGGCGTCTGCGCGCGGCTGACATACGTAATGGGCGACGTTTTACGATAGATCTCCGGGTCGTCCCAGGGCGTCGCCTTGAGGTACTGGCGGGTGAAGGGGTGTATGTCGGTGTTGACGTAATAGGTCATCCAGTCGGAGATGCCCGCGCCCACGCTGACGGCTTTGAAGCGGTCGCTGTAGCAGGTGATGAAAGCGGAGATATAGCCGCCCTGGCTCCAGCCCATGGCGCCGACGCGGTCCTTATCCACCATGTCCTTGGCGATCAGCGAATCCACGCCGGTGATTACGTCGTCGTAATCGCCCAGGCCGAGATTGCGCACGTTGAGCGCGCGGAACTTCTCGCCGTAGCCCGCGGAGCCGCGGTAGTTCGGTTTGAGGATGAGCGCGCCCTTGGCGGCGAAGCGCTCCACCGGGTAGGTGCGGTCGGCGGCCATCACCGGGCTATCGACGCCGGTGGGGCCGCCGTGGATCACCACCAGCAGCGGGTACTTGCGCGACGGGTCGTAGTCCGCGGGCTTAATCAGGATGCCTTCGATCCCAGCGCCGTCCTTGGATTTCCATTGCACTACTTCGCGCGTCGCCAGGTGGAAATTCTTATATTGGGCGGCCACGTCGGTGAGGTATTTCGGCGCGAAACCGGCGACGGAAGAGACGAAGACTTCGGGGAAATGGTTGGGCGCGGCTCCCGTGGCGGCCAGCGTGCGGTGATCCTTAGTGAAGGATGCGCCGCTGGCGAGAAAGGCATCGGGCCCGCTGATGCGGCGGATGGCGCCGGTGGCGGAATCGATGCGAAAGAGGTGGGCGCCGGTCTTCTGGGTGGCGGAGAAGTAGATGCCGTCCGGTCCCCAGTCGAGCAGGTTGGCGTCTTCGTCGAACTCCTTGTTGAGCAGGCGCGGCTGGCCGCCCTCGGCGGGAATCGCGGCCACGTAACGGTTGGCGTAAAAGAAGAACGGCGAGCCGTTGGAGGTTGTATAGGCGATCTCCTTGCCGTCGGGCGACCACTTGGGGTTGCCGCTGGGTCCGCCGGATTCGAGCAGCTTTTTGACATGCAGGTCGGCCAGATCGAGCACGTACAGCGTCTCGGTGTCGCTGGAGCCGAGGTCGGGATCGCGGGTCGCGCTGAAGGCGATGCGCTTGCCGTCGGGCGACCAGGAAAACGCCCCGACGCTGAACCCATCGCCCTTGGTGAGCGCCTCCGGCTTGGGCAGTTTCTTGGGGTCGGCGGACAACTCGGCGGGGATTTTGACCTGCCAGAGATGATTCATGGTGTAGTCGCCGCCGACGATTTCGAAGTCGCCGTATTTCTCCTTGCGGTCCTTGCGCGCCTTGGCGTCCGGCCCGGAAGAAGTGAAGGCGATGGCGCTGCCATCGGGCGCCCAGGCGATCGAACCGACGCCGTTCTCCTCGGCGGTCAACACCGCGGCCTCGCCGCCCGCCGGCGAGATCAGGTAGATCTGGCGCTTGCCGTCGCGGTCGCTGGTGAAGGCGAGGCGGCGCGAATCGGGCGACCACACGGCGCCGCTGGAAGATTTCTTGCCGCTGGTGAGCTGGTAGCGCTCGCCGGTGGCGGGAATAGCGATCCAGATCTGCGTGTAGAAATCGTTCTCGTCCCAATTGGCTTGCTGCACGGTGTAGGCCACATAGCGGCCGTCGGGCGAAATCTGCGCACCGGCCACGGATTTCATGCCGAGAGATTCCTCCATACTGGGAACGCCATCGCCGGCCGCACTGGCGGCGGCGCAAAAAAGGAGGGCGACGGAAAGTTGCAGACGCATGCTGAATTATAGAACGGTGGGGGCAGGCCTTCAGCCTGGGGTCCCCTCTGGGGACGCCCGCTTGCGGGCGCGTTTTTTCTTCACGCCGTCTTGCGGAAGCGCACGGCGAGCATCTCCCTGCCGGGCATTTTCAACTGGAACTTGCCGGAATAAGTCCCTTCGGCTTTGCCGATGGTCATCTCCCAGGGGTCGATGATCTCCGCGCTGAAGCTTCCGCCGGCGGGCAACTCGAAATCGGCCAGCGCGGGCTGGTGGAAATCCAGGAAATACAGGTAGTATTCGCCAGCGCGCGCGATACAGGGATAATACGCGCCCGTCACCGGAGCCGTGCCCTCGCGCGGGCCGGCTTCGATGATGCCGCGCAGGAACGCGATGCGCCGCGGGCTCTCGCCATGCAGCACGCCGCCCTTGCTCCACCAGAGAATATCGTGCGCGTCGAGATAAGTCTCGCCGTGTCCCACGTAGGCGCCGTTCGTCATCCCCAGCCAGAAGCGGTGCGTCATCTCGCGCGCGGAGATATCGCCCCAGCGCTTGGGAATGTTGCCTTCGTACTTGCACTCGTCGAAGACCAGCGGTTTGCGGAAGTTGGCGCGCCACTCGGGGATCTTGGCGAAATCGTCGCTCTGTATGCTGACGTGGGTGACCCATGGCTTGGTGGGATCGTACATGGGCCGGCTGTGATGGATGCTGCGCAGGCGGCCGTAGGGATCGCTTTCCAGCAGGATGCGGAAGTAGCGATCCCAATCGGCAACGGTCTTGCCCTTCACCAGGTCCCATTCGTTGGCCACGCTCCACCACACGTTGCGGAAGGCGGCGAGGCGCGCCACCACGTAGCGCAGGTAGCGGTCGTCCACCTCCGGCGGCATCAGGGCGTAGCCCCAGTGGTCGTACGGGTGAAACAGAATCAGGTCGGCTTCGATACCGAGCGCCTGCAATTGCGCGATGCGCGTTTCCAGGTTGTGAAAGAACTCGGGCACGAAGCGCGTGGTATCGTTCTGGCCCGCGCTGCGCGGGAACGGGTACACCGGCGGCTCATCCTGGTTGTAGGCGTACCACTTGGGGAAAATGCACATGCGCATCTTGTTGAACGGCGCGCCGCGCAGCGTCTCGACGGTCTGCTGCTGCAAGGCGGCGGGCTGATGCGTCCAGGCGTAGCACGTGGTGCCGAACGGGAAGTAGGGAGCGCCATCGGCGTAACCGAAATCGTAGGTATTGCGCACCGAGACGGGACCGTGATTTTTCGCCGATGGCGCAACGCAGCGGAAAACGCCGGTCTGGCCATCGAGTTCGCTCCGATTGCTGCGCGTGACCCAGGCCCATTCTCCCTCGGCGTCCGGCGAGAAGCGGACCTTGTAGGCGCCGCCGCCATCGTAAAAGCCATCCACTTGTACCCCGCGATGCTGCTGGCGGAATTCCGCGGAGAATTGGACGTCGAGGAAAGGATTGCCCTCCCGCGGGCCGGCGAGAGAGACTTCAAAGCGGTCCCAGCGTTCCACATTGCGCGCCGATTGCGCGGCCAGGCGCGAGGCCAAAGGCGCCAGGGCGCCGGCCAGGATGGTGCGTCGCGTGAGTGTCATGGTCGTTTCGCATTCTCATGGTACTAGACGGTAAGAGGTACCGCGACGGGTTGTGCGGCTGGCGGCGCCGCGCCGGAGCGGATCTCCCGCGCGGCGCGTGAACGAATCCAGCCCGCCGGCACTATTGCACCAACAGATTCACCCCAGTCGGCGACGAGTAGCCGGCCACGCTGACGCGAATCGCCGCAACCCCCGTCGCTAACGTCGTCGGAAGCTGGATCGCGATCTGATACAGCCCGGCGCTTCCCGGACTCAACGCCGCGCCGAGCATGGTGACCGTTGTTCCGCCCACCGTCACCACCGGCGGTATCGCCACCGGCGGCGCCCCGGTCATCACTACGCCGGCGGCCGACGTGGGATTCGTCGCCCCAATGCCCGTCGCCCACAGAATCAGCACGTCGCCCCGCGCCGCCGCCACCGTCCCCGGAATCACCGATGGATTCCCCACCAGCGCGTTGTCCGGATACCGGGTCACGATGGCGTACGGCGTCCCGCTGTATTGGAAGAAGGCGGGCGCAAAGTTCTGCAACTGCGCGGTTGCCGGCGCGCTGCTCGATCCGTTGTTGGTCACCACCACGTTCACCGTGCCGTTCGACGTATCGTTGGGCGCCTGCACGTTGATCTGCGACGGGCTGATGTAGTAGACGAACGCCGTCTCGCCATTGATGGTCACGCTCACTCCATCCAGCGACGTCGGCAGCCTGCCATACACGATCTCATCGGTCCGCCACGTGCGGCCCGGGCTGGTATTCGCCAGGTTCGTTCCCTGGATCGTCACCCACGAGCCGGCCTCGATTCCGGTCTGGAAACTCGCCCCGTTCACCACGCTGGAGATCACCGGGTGTGTGCCGGTGGGCGCCCCTGCCTGATTCACGATGACCGTCTGCCCGGCGATGGTCAAAGATCCCGACCGGACGATGGGACTCCCGTTCGGGTCCGCCGCGAACGAGACCGACCCGCTGCCGCTCACCGCCGTCGTCGAGGCGATCTTCAACCACGATGCGCCGCTCGCCGCCGTCCACGCGCAACCGCTCCCCGCCGTCACCGTGACCGTTCCCTGCCCGCTCGCCGAAGCCAGCGAAAACTGCTTCGACGATACCGTGTAGGCGCATCCCGGCGCCGCGCCCGCGATTACGAACCCTCCGGAATACACCGCCGCGTCGGTGCCCTTCACCACCGCGATGGTGACCGGGATGTTGCCCGCCGCCGGCGCCAGGTCCACCGTAAATCGCAGCGCCGTGGTGTACCCGCCCATCGAACTGTTCGATTGCGCGTGCAACGTTCCGGCGCGCATCGCGATGCCCGGCCCGATCAGGCGAACCTGGGCCGCCGTGACCGTGGAGTCGAGCCCCGGCCCCCAGAGCAGCAGGTCCACGGACGTGCCCGGCGCCGACGCCTTGGGCCCCGCGATGGCCGCCCAATCCGTCCCGCCGGCCGATCCGGTTCCCAGGTAGGCCGCCTGCATGCCCGGCGACGCCGGGTCCACGGAAATATTCGCGCCGCTGATTTGCCCCCCCGTCACCGGCACCGCCAAAGGTGTGGCGTTTCCGCCCGCGAAAGTCACCCGGAAATTCGAGTTTAAAAGGCCCGTGTTGGGCACACCGGTGAGGTTCGTCCTGGTCACCGGTCCGTTCGCCGGCTGCGCGTAGACTACGTAGCTGCCCGGCGGCACCGCATCCAACCGGTAGCTGCCGTCGCTCATGCTCGCCAGGCCGCCGATCGTCGTGCCCGCCGCCGGGTCCACTGCAATCACCATCGCGCCCAACACCGCGCCGCCGGTGGAGAACGCCACTGTACCCGCGATCGACCCTAAACTCGCCACCGCCCCGGGCGCCGGGTAGCGCGACGTGGCGAACGAGACGTCGTCCGCCGAGAGCACCTGGTGCAGCGTCACCTCAGCCACGCTGTTATACGCCGAAAATGACCCCTGCGCTTGAAACATCGTGGCCGAGATCACCGGCGGGTGCGTAGTCCCCAGCGAGTGCCCCAATTCATGCGCGAATATCGATTGCAGATCGTAGCTCCCGTTGCTGTGGTCCGTCGAGAACGGGTAGTACACGCCGCTCACCGACAAGCTCGGGTTGAAGATGACATCCGAGTCCGAAATCGTGCCGTCGTCATAGTACACGTAGGATGTGATCGCCAGGGCCGATCCCACCACGCTGCGGTTGGCGGGCGTGTCCTGGATCGTCACCACGAATTTCCCGTCGCTGGGATTGTTGGTCAGCGTCGTGCTCTGCACCGGTAGGAAGTTGACCAGCGCGCTGGGGATCGCGCTCCACTGCGCCGTCGCGGCCGTCAGGGCCTGCATCGGATCGCTGCCGGGAGTGATGATCGTGCGGCCGTCGCCGTTCGTCTCTCCGGCTTTGAAGGAAGTGTTCAGCAACACCTGGATCGCCGAAGCGTCGGTCCGGTAAAGCGGGAGCCCCCAGTTTGTCGCTTCCGGTATCGACGCCCATGCCGCCACCGCCAGCACGATGGCCGCGCCCGCCACTGGCTTCGTCATCGCCCACCTCGGTAGGGATGCGCCGCCGCCAGCCGCCGGACCCTGGCCAGGAAATCGCTCGCTGGAATCCCCTCGAACGCCGCCAGCGGCGTGCCCGGCCGCGCGCCGCCTGCCGGATCCACCAACGCCATGCCACCCGCGTCCGTGCGCACACGGCCTTGGGCATTCACGATGTATTTACCCTGCGGTCCGCCCACCGTTCTCCAGTAGCCGATCGGTGTCTGATAGAGAAACAGAACGGCGTCCTCTCCCACCGTGAACGGCAGCGTGCCGCTGGTCTGCATGTTCACGCCTTCCAGGCTGCCGCCCGGCTCGCTGACCGTAATGGTGGCCGCATGCGGCCCGCGCACCATATCCGTCACCGCCACTTCATAGTGCGTCCAGATGTATTTGTGCTCGGAATCCCATGCCGCGCGCGACCGCACCACTTCCCCACGCACGATCCGTTCCGACTGCGCCGCGAGATCCTCGGCCGTAATGCGCGGCACTACCGCCGCATACGATGCCGCCAGGACTCCGGCAACCACCGCGAGTAATCGCATCGCTTAGATGATACATCCAGGGGTCGCCGTCGATCCAGCCCGCTCGTGCCGCTCGGCCATGCACGGTCCATGGCCCCGGAGCGGATTGAAAACGCACAGCCAGCCGGACTGTCCCGAACAGTTTACAAATATAACTCGCGCAAGAAGACGCCTTCGATGATAGGATTGGGGGCCATGCGTTTACAACACTTGCTGTCAAACGATAAGTCCACTTTCAGAACTCCGCTCCGCGCCGGCTGCTTACTCGCCGGCATGGTTGCCTTACTCGCGCCTTTGCAGGCCGCTCCTGTTGTTACCACGGGATACCTGGTATACGTGGTGAGTGGGACCAGAATTGAGGCGTTCAATTCGGCCAATGGGGCCTTCGTGTTCCAGTTTGGGGGAACCGGCACGGGTCCAGGACAGTTCCAGCTCCCGTCGGGCATCGCCGTAAATAATAATACAGGCAACGTCTGGGTCACCGACGCACTTCTCAATCGGGTTCAGGAATTCAACTCCAACGGTACTTTCCTGATGCAGTTCGGGTCCACCGGCAAAGGACCTGGCTTTCTTTACCAGCCTTACGGCATTGCAACCGATATATATGGCAATGTCTGGGTGGCCGACACCGGCAACAACCGGATAGAAGAATTCAGCGCTGCCGGCACGTTCCTGCAACAACT
>JBEKDV010000375.1:0-7994 GCA_050014175.1 Candidatus Solibacter sp.
TACCAGGTAGTAATCGATGCGTGAAGTGGCCAACTTCTCCAGTTGCGCGTCAAGGTACCGGTCCATGTCGGCACGGCTCCGGACGAGCCAGGCGGGCAGCTTGGTGGCGACCCGGACGCGCTCCCGGTAACCCCCGGCGAGGGCGCGGCCCACGAAAGGCTCGCTCTCGCCCCCATGATACGGCCAGGCCGTATCGACGTAGTTCACGCCGCGGTCGATGGCGTACCTCAATTGCCGGGTGGCGCGTTCCTCGTCGATGCGGCCGTCCTTCAGCGGCAACCGCATGCACCCGAAACCGAGAATCGACAACTCGTCCCCGGTCTTCGGAGCCTTCCGATAAAGCATGAGTCTCCTTGGTCGAATGGGTATTCTAACATCCGGATCTGAAGGTCCCGTCACGAGGCTCGACGCGGCCGCCGCCGTCAGGAAGAACGCCGAACAAGGCTCTTACCTAATGGATCAACGCTGGCTGAGAGACCACCAGCGCCTCCTCACGCCGTTCAGCTTCCGTTTCACGCTTCTCGTCGGCCGCGCGCTGGCGCGCCGCGGATCGCGTCCAGTGCTTTCCGCTTCGCCTCGATCCGCACGCGGGAGGAGAGCGACAGCATGGCGCGGGAGACGTGCCCCGCGATGCTCATGATCACCTCGTCGCCCGGGGGCCGATTCCGGCAAGCTTCGTGAACCGAGGCGGTCGGTCATCGACGCGAGTGGTAAACCCGGCTTTGTACGAGTGGGCGACTTAACCCGGAGCATGCGTGTAACTGCGGACCTTAAAGGACGAGATCGATGCGGCCCGCTGAGAGGTTGTCTGCCGGAAATCCGCTACACCGATTAGGTGTTGTATGGCTCATGCGGTGAAATGCTGTAAAATGCTAGCGCTATCATGTCTGCCCAAATTCTCCTCGCTCTCGCAGCCGTGGCGCTGCCCGTCCTGGCCCAGCAGGCTTCGTCCGCCAGCCTCACCATCCACGCCGACCGGCCCGGACCGCAGGTTAATCGGCAACTGTTCGGCCAGTTCGCCGAGCACCTGGGCGCCGGAATCTACGGCGGCATCTGGGTCGGTGAAGACTCCAAGATTCCGAACACGCGGGGATACCGCGACGACGTTCTTCAGGCTCTCCGAGACCTGAAGGTCCCGGTGGTCCGCTGGCCCGGCGGCTGCTTCGCCGACGAGTACAACTGGCGGGAAGGCGTAGGACCGCGATCATAGCGGCCGGTCAAAATGAACACGCATTGGGGGGGTGTGACGGAGCCGAACACGTTCGGCACGCACGAGTTCATGGACTTCGCGGAAATGATCGGGGCCGAGGCCTACATCAGCGGCAACGTAGGGTCGGCGTCGCCGCGCGAGTTGGCGGAGTGGGTGGAGTACGTGACGTCGCCGGCTGGATCGCTGGCTTCGGAGCGGGCAGCCAACGGGCGTCAGGCTCCCTGGAAACTGCCGTACATCGGGCTCGGCAACGAACTGTGGGGCTGCGGCGGCAACATGCGGGCGGAGTATGCCGCCGACGTGACGCGTCGGTACTCCACATTCATTAAGGTTCCGGCGGGAGTGAGGATCCTGAAATCGGCCTCCGGTCCATCCGACGAGGACTATCACTGGATGGAAGTCATGATGCGGGACGCCAGCGGGCGCTTCGACGCCATCGGCCTGCACTACTACACCATCACGCACAACTGGCAGCGGAAAGGCTCGGCGACCGCGTTCGACGAGGCCGAATACGCCAAGACGCTGGCGACCACCATCCGCATCGACGACATCATTACCAAGCATTCCGCCATCATGGACAAGTACGATCCAGGCAAGCGCGTCTGGCTGGCCCTGGACGAGTGGGGCACGTGGTGGGACGTTGAGCCAGGCACCAATCCCGGCTTCCTGTTCCAGCAGAACACGCTGCGCGACGCGCTGGTGGCGGCGCTCAACATCAACATCTTTGTCAAGCATGCCGACCGGCTGAAGCTAGCCAACATCGCGCAGATGATCAACGTACTGCAGGCCATGATCCTGACGAAGGACGAGAAGATGGTCCTGACGCCGACCTATCACGTGTTCGAAATGTTCAAGTCGTATCAGGACGGTACAGCCCTGCCGGTGGAGATTCAGTCCGCCTGGTACAACAAAGACGCCTCGACGTTACCGGCGGTGAGCGCCTCGGCGGTGCGCGACAAGGACGGCCGTCTGCACGTGGCGCTGGTGAACGTGAATCCGAGCCAGCCGGCGACGATCACGGCGCAGATTCCCGGCGGAACCGCAACGGGCGTTACGGGGCGCGTGCTGACCGCGGCGGCAATCAACGCCCACAACACGTTCGACCAACCGGCGGTGGTGAAGCCGGTGGCCTTCACCGGCGCGGCCATCGAGTCCGGCAGCTTGAAGGCGACGCTGCCGCCGAAGTCAGTGGTGGTGCTCGACCTGAAATAGCGGGAAGCCGAAAATCACTGAGGCGCCCAGAAAAGAAAAGAGCAAGATGGCCGCCAGAACGGCTATGTGCGCGGCGATGAAGTACTTCAGGTGGAGCAGTGACTACGCTTGGGAGAAGGCGCGATACCGTGGCGACGGAGGACATCCCCGATCGGCTGGTCGGAGAGCCGTGTCCGGAACGACGATCCGCTCGGGGTCACACCCTCTGAAAGCGCCCCCAGAATAACTGGTCTAGCTTCGCATCCAGCCCACATAAGAGCCTCGATTTGCCTAATGTATGCGCTTTCGCGACCCGGATTGACAGGCCTGCGTCCGTATGGTAAAGATACACGTGAAGTGTTAAGGAAGAACTGATGAACTCGACGTCAGTATTGTTGGCGCTGTGCGCCGCAGGGCTGTGCTGGGGTCAGGCTCCTCCCGACTGTAAGCCTAACCCGTTGAACGTTCCCGAGGCCAAGTACCCGTGCACATTTCCGGACAACCGCGTCATGTACCGCGTGATCGCGCCTAATGCACAGTCTGTGCGTGTCGGGAATTTGAACTTGACGAAGGGACCGGATGACGTCTGGAGCGGCACGACGGCGCAGCCGGCAGTGGAAGGTTTTCACTACTACGGCGTGAATATCGACGGCGCCACCGTGGCGGATCCGTCCACGCGCACGTACTTCGGCTCCGGATGGTGGAACGCCGGAATTGAGATTCCCGCGCCGGACCAGGAGTTTTATCAGCCGAAGGAAGTTCCTCGCGGCCGTGTCAGTGAGCAGTGGTATTTCTCGAAAGTCACCGGCAAGTGGCGCCGGTGCTTCGTCTATACGCCGCCGGGATACGACGGCGGAAAGAACAAGTATCCCGTGTTCTACCTGCTTCACGGCTGGGGAGAAGACGAGACAGCTTGGTTCAACCAGGGACGTGTCGACTACATCATGGACAATCTGATCGCGGACAAGAAGGCCAAGCCGATGATCATCGTCATGGACAACCTCAACGCGGTCAAGCCCGGTGACAGCGCGACGGTTTTCGCCGGCAGAGGTCTGGTGCCCGATCCGAGCGATCACCCGGCGCCTCCGCCTGCGGCCAGGGGCGGCGCAGCTGGACCAGGACGTGGACCCGGCGCCCCCGGCGGCGCTCCCGCGGGGCAGGCCGGCGGTAGAGGCGGACGAGGAATGCTGAGCAATTCGGCTTTCAGCGAAATGATGCTGACCGACCTGATCCCCATGATCGAGAGGACCTACCGCGCGCTTCCTGGCGCCGCGACCCGCGCCATGGCTGGACTGTCGATGGGCGGTATGCAGACCCATACCACGACCATGGCTAACCTGGACAAGTTTGCCTACATCGGCCTGTTCAGCGGCGGCAACATTCCTCTCGCGGAGATCAAGGATCCGGCTGCCTTCAAAAAGCAGGTCAAGGCGGTGTTCTTCGGCAATGGACAACTGGAAAACAGCGCTCCGAGCAAGGCCGCTGCGGAAGAACTGAAGAACGCCGGGATCAACGCGTTCTTCTACGAATCCCCCCGCACCGCTCACGAGTTTCTGACGTGGCGCCGTTGCCTGCATGAATTCGCGCCGCTGCTGTTCAAGTAGAATTCGGCGCCGGTGGGCTTTCGATAGCTACCGCCGGCTAGTCTCACCGGTCGCCAGGGCAACGCTCGGCTGTGGAGACGAAACCGTACATCCTTATGTCAAGGGTCGAGCTCGATTGCAGTGAATAGGCCGGCTGCCCTGAGAGGAGTCAAGATGTCCAAGTCGGATTCGGAAAACAGTCTCGGATTCAGTCGTCGCCAGGCGCTTCTGTCGGCCACAGCAGGTGTGGCGGCGGTGGCCGCAACGGCGTCCAGTTCGGACGTGACAACGGTCAAGGCGGCGGGGGCGAGTTGCAGTACGCCGCGATCGGCCGTTGCGAAGACGCAATACGGGAAGGTGCGCGGCTATGTCGAGGACGGCGTGCTGACCTTCAAAGGCGTCCCATACGGCGCCAATACCGGGGGCGAGAACCGGTGGCTCCCAGCCAAGCCGGCCACGCCGTGGGACGGTGAGTACCCGGCCCTGACCTATGGCGCCAATTGCCCGCAGCGCCTGCACAACTGGTCGAGCGAACAGACGTTCCTTCAGCAGTGGAACGACGGCTGGCAGAGCGAGGACATGCTCAAGGTGAACATCTGGACGCCCAGCCTGACCGGTAAACGCCCGGTGATGTTCTACATCCATGGTGGCGGCTTCACGTTCGGTTCGGCCTATGAACTCGCCTCCCAGGACGGGGCGCAGATGGCCCGACATCACGATGTAGTGTCGGTGACGGTCAATCACCGCCTCAATGTCCTCGGATTTCTCGATGTGTCCTCTATCGGCGGGCCGGCATACGCCGATTCGGTGAACGTCGGGATGACGGACCTGGTGGCGGCGCTTCGTTGGGTGCGGGACAACATCGCCAACTTCGGCGGCGATCCGGGCAGCGTCATGATTTACGGGCAGTCGGGAGGGGGCTCCAAGGTGACCACGCTGCTCGGGATGCCCTCAGCGAAGGGACTGATCCGCCGCGCGTCGGCGCAGTCGGGCGGGGGTGGCAATCCTCCCGGCGCCGAAGAATCGAGAGAGTACGCCAAACAGGTGATCGCCGAACTCGGCGTCAAGGACATAGCCGCACTCCAAAAGATGGAATGGGCTAAGTTGAACGAGATCAGCAATGCCCTCGCGGCCAAGATGAACCCGCCGCCGGGTGCCGGTGGGCCGACCCCAGCGCCGGGTACAGCCAAACCGCGGGTGGGTCCGGGGCCGACCGTCGACGGTCGCCTCATTACCATGCGGTCCTTCTTCGATGCCGCGCCGGAGATTTCGAAGAACGTACCGCTGTTGTTCGGCTCGGTGAGCGAAGAAGGGAACTCCATGCTTTCCCGGCCAACGGAAGCCGAGTGGCTGGCCACCCTCACGAGGAATTACGGTGAGGCCAAGGCCAAGGCGCTGGTGGCGGGGTTGAAGAAAGCGCATCCGGAGAAGAGCATTCGTACCCTGTCCTATATGTGCAGCGGCGGCGGGTTGAACGGCCTCAACATGCGCAACAATGTCACGCGCATGGCCACGATGAAGTACAACCAGAAGGGTGCGGCCGCCTACACGTGGTACTTCACCTGGCAGTCGCCGATGCTGGAAGATGCAGGCGCCTGGCACACGGCGGAGCTGGCTTTCTGCTTCGACAATACCAAGCGCGCCGATCAGGGCACCGGCAACGGGCCGGAAGCTCAGGCACTGGCGAAGAAGATGGCAACGGCCTGGGCAAATTTCGCCCGGACAGGCAATCCAAGCCAGCCCGGCTTGCGGTGGGAGCCGTTCGAGCCGACGCGGGGCCAGACGATGGTATTCGACAACAACTGCCGGATGACCGATGATCCGGAAGGTGAAGTGCGCAAGCTATTGCTGGCCTGACACACTGTCTACGCTGGGTGATGAACGTTGCGGCGCCGTTCTTATGCCCCTACTCTATAAAGCCATCGCGTGACGATGGCGAGCGCAGGGTGTTGGCCGTGACCGCGTTCAAGATAGCTGGTCGCGCAATGCACTTGCACCAGGAATCGGCCGCTCCGGGCAGATCACGCGCAACTCGGAGACAGCGGCAGATGGACGCGCACCGACACTCTTCGCAAGTATGGGCGACCCATGGTTCCCCCGCGCGTTGACGCTCGTCTTCAAGGGCGCAGCCGTCGTCGAAGAGGTCTCTGGCCACACCATCCGGACCTCGAAGATCCACATTCCCGTGCCAAGCGTAGTACGACTGATGAAGTACCGGCGCATGCCGCGGCAGAACCGGTCCGTCTCCCGCAAGGGGATCCTGCTGCGCGACGGCAGTTGCTGCCAGCACTGCGGTGCCCGCCTGCCTTCGGGAAGCCTGACCCTCGATCACGTGGTTCCAAAATCGCGGCGCGGGCTCTCGACACGGGAGAACCTGGTGGCCTGTTGCTTCGCCTGCAACAACAAGAAGGGTGGCCGTACGCCGCAGGGAGCTGGCATGGT
Organism: Candidatus Solibacter sp.; assembly: GCA_050014175.1. GTDB lineage: Bacteria > Acidobacteriota > Terriglobia > Bryobacterales > Bryobacteraceae > Solibacter. The sequence goes on from JBEKDV010000375.1 coordinate 6,427, forward strand.
GCTGGCCAGACAACCTCGGCAGATCAGTATCAATGCCAAGCACAAGGTGCTGGCCGGCGATGCCCATACCTGGGACAAGTACTTCTTCGCTTAACGCGCGTGTAGCTCAGACGGACGGTATCAGGATTGGGCTCCCATAACGTCATTTCAGCGGAGGCTTCAGGTGCTCAGATCAGTTCTCACCATAAGGCGACTACACAGCCACTGGCGTCACGATCGGTGAAGAAGATCGCCTCGCTGCCATAGGCTACAATTGCGCGCATGCGACTTGTACCCCGAAGCGGATTGCTAAAGGCCGTCATGATGGTTTTGACTGCATCTACCGGGTTCTCACAGTCGCCAGACTGGAAGGATCCCTCGCCGCATCGGGTGCAATTCGTGCCCGCGGAAGATGGCGTTCGGATTGAAGTGCTCGATTGGGGCGGATCGGGGCGAGCGCTTGTTCTGTTGGCTGGTTCTGGAAATTCCGCCCACGTATTTGACAATTTCGCGCCCAAGCTGATCGACCTCTATCACGTTTACGGCATTACGCGGCGAGGATACGGGGCGTCCAGCCATCCTGAATCGGGCTTCAGTGCGGAGCGCCTCGGCGAGGATGTTGTTGCGGTTCTCGACGCACTCCATCTCACCGCGCCTGTTTTGGCAGGTCACTCGCTTGGCGGCCATGAATTAACGGCAGTGGCATCCGCCCATCCAAGCCGGACCGCCGGTCTAATCTATATGGATTCGACAGCCGACCCCACATTTGACTGGAAGCCGTACCAGGAACTTCGCAAGAAACTGCCGTCAACGATGACCAGCCCGCCGGTATCCTCGGAAGAACGCCGATCTTTTGAGTTATACCGGGTTTGGCAAAAGCGCAGTATGAGCATCGCGTTTCCCGAGTCCGAATTGCGCAATGACTTTGCGACGGGGTCTGACGGAAGCATGGGCGCGTATAAGACCCCGCCCAGCGTGCAAAGCGCGATCTTCGCGGGAATGCGGAAACCGGATTACTCGCGGATCCGAGTGCCCGTGCTCGCGTTCTTCGTGCTGCCGAAGCCGGTGGAAAACCAGATGGAACTCTATCAGCCCGGGAACGCCGAAGAGCGCGCCGCGATCGAGCAGGTATACGCGGCGGATGTGGCGTACGCCAAGAGGTCTATCAGCACGCTTCGGCGCGGCGTGCCTGACGCACGGGTGGTTGAGTTGGTTGGGGCGAATCACTACGTCTTCCTCTCGAATGAGCGCGAAGTCCTCCGTGAAATCCGGCTCTTTCTCACCGTCGTGAAGTAACGAGTCGAGGGGAGATTAGGGACTTTGTAACCGTAGCGCCGGAGCGTCCAATTCCAAAGCCAACTTCCGCGAGAGCGTTGCCGGAATGCCAGTGCTTCCGGAGCGAATCCCCGGCGCGCGGCAGGTAGTCGTCGCACTTGGACGGATAACGCCGTTACGCTGAAGTGCCGATCTATACAGCCGCGCATAATTAAAGGGACATGATGATCAACAAAAGGGGAGCAGGTACGATCGGATGAGCGCAGGGTGGCACTGCATTTCTCCAAAGACGCGAGTCAGTGTGGTCTCGAGTT
>JBEKDV010000376.1:0-7966 GCA_050014175.1 Candidatus Solibacter sp.
GGTCATCCCGGTGGCATACGCGATCGCCTTCAGGGTCGAAGAAGTTGCGACCGAAATGGGGACGCTGTATAAGTTACCGGCAGTCTCCGAGGGAGTGCTTCCGTCGGTGGTATAGCGAATCGCGGCGCCCGTTGTGGTGGAGCTGATCGTTACCGGCTGCGTTCCGGTAGAGCTCCCGCCCGCTGGATTGAAGACCGGAGCCGCTACTTGGCCGCCCGCTAACTTTTGCAGTGCTCCCAGCGTGAGAAAGCTGGCCGGGGAATACTGGTTGTTGTACTCGGTAGCGATCCAGCCGGCGGATCGGGCGGTATTCGAAATTCGAATCTCATCGAACGTAGCGCCCAGCAGGCCGGCCAGCACTCCCGAAATCGATTCGCCACCGATGGTCAACGGGAGCCCCATCTTGAGCGGGCCATTGCCAGTGGGAAGCTGAGCTTTCAGAACGCCATCAAAGAACACATTCCAATTGGTGCCATCCCAACTGCTGGCCACGTGGTGCCACTCGCCCGTGTTCCAGCCGGATATGGGCCAGGTCGCCGGGTAAGTGGCGTTATTGACCATACCGGTTTTGAGGTTCAGCGTCCCGCCATCATTTTCAATGCGGAGGAAATAAGCCTCGGCGCTATTGGCGTATCCTTTGCCGAGAAGGTAGCCGAGTACCTGGTTGGTGGAAGTAAATGCCGAGACGTTCACCCAGGTTTCCATGGTCACGGGCGTATTGTTCGGTATATCCAACGGCCCTGAATTGGGAACGCGGACGTAGTCGGTTCTACCGTCAAAACTTAACGCGTTGCCGATCTGGCCGGCTGTAGTTTTCTTGGCTGTAAGGGCCTGAGCAGTGCCGTTCCCCGCATTGACCGTGGAGTCCGTCACCGTCTGCGTGGCGGCATTGTCGGACATATGCCACACTCCGGAAAAGTTGATGTCCCAAACACCCGGCTTGTTTTGCTGATCGGGGGCCGCGGCATTGCCGAAGTAGACACAGATTACCGTATCGCTGGTATTGCTGAGAGCCGGGAGACTTACCCAAACCACGATTTGGCCGGTTCCAGGATTGTAGGATTCGATTTCGTGGTTGAGCTTGGTCACACCATCCGCGGCGGTGAAGAGGATATCGGTGCCATCGATCTTCCCTACCCCACCGCCCGAAGACGAAGCCATCAAGTTAGCGTCGGTCACGGATACGAGTAACGGGAAGTTGGCCAGGCTGGAGGAGACTTTCGTGTGATTCACGGTGATTGCCTTGCGGTATGTCCAAGCCGTGTTATACCAGCCCTGGCTGGCGGATGAGATGGTGAAGCCAGCCGAGCTCACTGAACTATCGGTCATGCCGGGAGCATACGCGATGGCCTTCAGGGTGGATGACGAACTTACCGTCACCTGCCCGCTATACAGGTTACCGGTGGACGATGTGGGTGTCGTTCCGTCGGTGGTGTAGCGGATGGACGCGCCGCCGGTAGTTGTGGCGATCGTCACCGATTGTGCGGAAGTGAAGATCCCGCCCGGCGGATTGAAGGTCGGAGCGGAAACTTGCGGGAGGTTGATCGTATAGACCGCTGTGCTGACCGCGCTGTCTGTCATCCCGGCCAGATAGGCGATGGCGTTCAAGGTCGTAGTGGCCGCAATCTGGACCGCCCCGCTGTAAACGGTGCCGGTGGTTTCGGTGGGAGTGGATCCGTCGATGCTATAGCGGATGGAGGCGCCCGTGGTCAGGCTGGTTATGGTAACCGGCTGCGCGGAAGTGTAGGTCCCCCCGGCAGGGCTGAATGTTGGCGCCGATACGATGCCCGCCACGGAGGTGCTTTTTAGAGTAAACTTGCCCACCGTACCGCTGAAGTGAAACAGCGCATTACCGCCGCTTGGCACAGTGAGCGAATTCGCCAGGCTCAAGTTTGCATCGGAAGTAAATACCACCGGATTGGCGCCGGTATTGACAATCTGGACCTCGGAACCATCCTCTTCCTTGCTGGCGTCGACGGTCGCGGTCACGGACTGCGCGTTTCCGTTGACGTACACCACCGGGCCATAAGGCCGAATCGTGGTGTTGCCCGCCAGACTCACCAGGCCATGATTGACGTCCGGATACACGCAGCCGGTGCAGACATCGCCCTGCCAGATGATGTTCTTGTTGGTCAGCAGATTCCAACCCGGTCCGGAGACGGTATTGAACTCATAATTCGGGACACCCGGAAAATTCCAGTTATTGTCTTGGACCTTCACCTGGCTCCAGAAGAAGTTCCCGGATTGGTACCCCGGGTTGAGTTCGTAGACCGCATAAAGCGTGCGTCCGTTGGCGGACGCCGCGCTCGTCGGATATCCCGTGTTACCCGAGATCGTCACATTCGACAGTGGGACCGTGAAGGAAAGAAAATTTGTCGAGTTATAGTTGTCGACGATTAACGTATTTCCGGACACTTGCACGGAGCCACTCGGCTGCAAGATGGCAAACGAGTAGCAATCGTGACAGGTGTTGCCGCTGATTGTGACATTGGCGGGTCCCACGCTATTGGTGCCTACCTGGGGCACGATATAGATGCCGGTTCTGGCTCCCGGACTACTGAGCTGGCCGATCGTATCCAGATAGTTGTTGAGGATCTGGATTGTGCCGGTCGCAACCACCCCGTCGACGCCGTTGACGGTGATTCCCTCGCCCATCGTCTGCGAGATGGTGTTCGATTGGTATAACTGCCGCACCAGCGCTCCGGCGCCTCCACCCTGCGACGCGTTTTCTATGCCGGCGTTCGATCCATTGCTGATTACATTGTTGAGGACCTGGAGATCCACCGCCTGGACGGCAATGCCGTTGCCATTGAAATTCGTCATCGTGGAGTTGCTGATGACCATGCCCGTGACAATGGACCCGCCCGAAAAGATATTCTCTCCTTTGAAGTCCTGGGTGTAGACCGAGTTGATCGTGATATTCGTGAAAGTGCTGTTTTCGTAGAGATAGACCGCTTTGTGTGTCTCGTCCCAACCGTCTCCGGTGGTGGTCAGGGGCGGCTGGGTCGGGCTGAAGCTGATACTTCGCGTATTGCCGTCTGTCATCCCATAAAGATGAAGGCCGGAAACCGTGATATTGGAGACGGCTTCGCCGCTGACGCCATTCGGGCCGCCGTCGTCACCGACAGCGACGCAGTTGCCCCGGATAGTGGCCGTCTGACCCGGGAATTTGGCGCTGTTGGAGTAGAGACTCCACGCACCCCGGCAAAACAGATTGGTTTTGGAAACGTCCCCCGTAAGGGTAATGTTGCTATATCGGATCTTCACCGCTCCGGGCGCGTGCGCCGTCATCTGGTCCGTCGCAATGGTGACATAGCCGCAGACAGCACCATTGGGGCAGCTAACGGGCTTGGGTGCTACTACCGTTCCGCCTCCCGCCTGGCCAACGGCATCTAACGCGGATTGGAACGCCGCGTGGTTGTCTGTTCCGTAAGCATAGGTTGCATTCGCGACGGTAGACGACGCGGGCGTGCTGAGCGTGATCGTGGTCGGACTGGTTACCGACTGCACCGTGCCTTCAAGGGTGGTTCCGCCGTAAAAGAAAAGGCCGGAAGAAACGGATGTAGTAGCGGCGGCGGCTAGTGTGATGGTCGTGGCGGACGTCTGACCGGCGATCGAAGTGACCAGGGGCGCGCCGCTTGGCCCGGCGCCCATCACCACGATTCCGCGGCCGAAGTCCGTCGAGACGAAGGAACCCGACGGGGACGTGAGAGTGGTCGAACCGGCCTGAATCGTGCCGTCGGTCTTTGTCGTCCCACCGTGGCCGGCGCCGATCACCTGGATGTACTTCCCGACATCCGAGGAAGTAAATGTGCCGCTGGCGGATGTAAGAACCGCCGATCCGGCGGTCATGAAGGCATCCGTGCGCAGCACGCCGTCAGAGACCGCGCCGAAGGCGGTTACATAGACCGTGGAGTTGATCGGAAGGGAGGGCGTAAGGGTGATAAGTGCGGTCGCGGTCTTGGTTGAGTCGGCAACGCTGGCGGCCTGGACTGTAACCGATTGCGACGCCGCCACGGTGCCTGGCGCCGTATAGAGCCCGGAAACCGAGATACCGCCAGGGCCGCCGGCGAGAATGCTCCAGGTCACCTGCGTATTGCCGCTTCCCGTGACCGTCGCCGCGAATTGTACGCCTTGTCCGGCGGCTATCGTGGCGGTAGGCGGATTCACCGAAATGGTCACGGGAAGCAGGGAAATCGTGGTGGTGGCAGTCTTCGTGGAATCCGCCGCGCTGGTCGCGATCACCGTAACCGTCTGCTGGGCGGGAATCGGCGTAGGCGCGGTATACACACCGGTGCTGGAAACATTCCCGATTCCGCCTGGCGCCAGGCTCCACCCTACCTGTAAGTTCGTAGTCCCTGTGACGGTAGCCGTGATGGACAGGGTCTGTCCGGCCGTCAGCGTGCCGCTTTGCGGGTTGACCGAGATGGTCACCGGTCCGGACACACTGCCCACAAAGGCGAAGGCTCCCATGTCGAAAGCAGTCCCGGTCAAGCGAGGATTCCCCGCAAAATCCGTCGCCATGGCGGGCGGCGTGGTGAGCAAGGAAGTGGATAAGGGCGCCGCGGCGATGCCGGGCGATCCTTGCAGCAGGCTGTAGTTGCTGTCCACGGCGTCCGCAAAGACAGGATTGGCCTCGATGGAGCCGGAATCGACCCCCTGGGCCTGCCATTGACCAAATGTGGCGGCCGTCTGACCTCCGCCGCCGTTCGTCTGCCAGAATGTGTCGCCCGGCGCATAGAGGTTGTACTGCAACTGCGCAAAATCCCACGTCGCGGGATAGTTGTTCCACTGCTTGATCGCGGCGTACGGCGCCAGACAGATGTTGCCGTAGTATTTGAACCGCGCGCCGTTCGCCGGGTTGCTGCTGGTATCCAAAGTCAGGCAGGAGTACGCGGAAGATGCGCGGGGGTCCAGCACAATCGTGCTGAAGCGCAGAGTATTGCCGTTATTGCGTGAGATGACCGCGGTGGCATAGCCATCGCTCTCCAGGTAGGCTCCTTCCAATAGCATGTTCTGGAACACGAGGTTCGAACCGTACATGTCGACCTCTCCATAGGGCCCGGTGATGTGCATCCCATCGAACAGGAGGTTCTGCCCGTATACTTCGACCCTGGCGTTTTGAATCAGGCCTCCCTTGACTGTGATACTAGCCGCTGGATTGTCTCCATTACCGGCCGCGAAATTGCCCCCCAGGGAGGACATGTTATTCACCAGAACGGACGTTACATTGGTTCCATGCGTGTAGAAGGCGTAATAATTGTCGTTGTCTTGCGGGTCGCTGGGATGGTCCCAGACGCAGTTATCCCATTCGGATATCTGGTTCGGAAGCGGGCTGCTCACATCGCCATACGACACGTAGGCTGTCGCGCCGCCGTGTCCTAAGCCGGGAATGGCCCAGGCGGCGTACAGATTCCTGCCGATGAACTGGGTCGAATTGATCACGCCGAAATGATGGAGGCCGGCGCGATATGCCTCGCAACTGTCCACCAGCACGTCCGTGCTGTTCTCGATGCGAAACGCATATCCACCGTACAAATAGGCGCTTTCATCGACTACCAGGTTGCGGAAGATCAAGTGGTTCTTGTAATTGCTGAACACCACATCCTGGCGCAACACGGCGGTGTACAACTGCCCATTAGCGCGGGGGTCGGTAGTCGGCGAGTTGATCGTCAGTATTCCCCCACTGTACGACCACGAGTTCACCAGTGAGGCCGCATTGTTCGACAGGCTGCTATAGAAGAAGGTGTGGTTCACCAGGGCAGCCAGAACCTGGCTCGGGATTGCGTAGGTGTAGAGTCCGTTTCCGATGGCCGTGAATGAAGCATTGTTGAGGACGACGCTGCCCCAGAACTTCGGCTTCGCACCCGACCCATAATCGGCAAATGTGATCGGATTGCCGGCCGTACCGTTGGAGGGAACATTCAATGACTCATGCCATTCCCCGCCGCGCTGAAAAAAGATCGTGTCACCCGGTTGAAAAACAGCACCATTCACCCTGGCGACGGTCTGCCACGCGTTCGCCGGGCTCAAGCCGGTATTCGAATCGGAGCCTACCGGGCTCACGTAGTAGGAAGTACCGTTACCGAATGTGGGAGGCGGGGTATCCACCACATTGACGGTGACCTGCTGTGTGACGGTGCTCGCCCCATTGAAGGCCGTCAAGGTGTAGGTGGTGGTCTGCGTGGGGCTGACATAGATAAAAGACTGATTGGCGACATCCCCAACCCCCTGATCGATGGTCAGATCGGTGGTGTTCAGTACGGACCAACTGAGCCGTGTCGCGTAGCCGGGGTTGGCAGTGCCGGCCGATGCCTTAAAGGAAACGATGACGGGAATTGCCTGCGCGGCCAGCGAACCCACGGAACACATCGCAGCCCACATCAAAAGGAGCAGCACGCGCAAAAGGCGGCCCCGCGGAATCTGCAACGAAGAATACTCGTCCAGGCTCGAAACAGGTCGTGGAGAAATAGTTGACAGCGCTAAATGATATGGCATTGGGATTTGATTTGGTTCTTGCTCAAGCGACTGTCTGCCCTGAGGGCTCCGGCATGCGGACTTAATGAAAGCACAAGAGGAGGACGCCGGAAGGCCCCTTCCCGGACTTTTCTATTCGCGAGACGTTGTGCGATCATAGCATAAGGCGGCAAGCCGGATCAATCGGGACGGTCTTGCATCCTCATGGTCTGGACGCGCCAATAATGTCCCATGTCAGCACGGCTCTGCTAACTGTACTCATTAGCCCGGTTTTCATTCATCCCATGAGCGCCGCGGCGGAGCGCCCTAAAATTCGGACTTTCACGTCTTCACCATCTGTCATTGAACCAGGCACGGTCGCTCAACTCCTCTGGTCGGCTGCCGGCGCCTCTACTCTGTCCATCGACCAGGGTGTTGGCGATGTGGCAGGACGCGCTTCGGTTTACGTCAGCCCTCCGCAGACCACCACGTACACCCTGACGGTCACTAACGCCGAGGGTGCGGTCCGTAGCCAAATCACGGTCACCCTGAAGCCGCATCCCCCGGCTCCTCTCGGCAAGGGCGCCACATACTACGTGAGCCCCTCCGGAAACGACAATGCCGATGGCAACTCTCCGCAGACCGCCTGGCAGACGGTGGCCAAGGTGAACGGCAGTTCCCTGAAGCCGGGTGATAACGTCCTGTTCCAAAGGGGCGGAGAATGGCGCGAGTCGCTGAAGGCGCCATCGAGCGGCGAAACAGGCAACCCGATTACGTTTGCGGACTATGGAACCGGAGCCAAACCTAAGTTCTGGGGGAGCGTGGTCCTCACCAACAGCGAATTCCGGCCCGCCGGAAAAGGCCTGTATACCTATTCCATTACAACTCCCGTACTGGCCGCTTTGGTCGATCACAACTTTCTCTACTACAAGAAGGGGCTTGAGGCCCCCGAACCGCTTTTCTGGTCGTTCCGGGAGGCGACTCTTACCATCAACTCCCCTCACTCCGATCCACGCGTCGATGGCAAACTCTATACCGCCGTGATTCGTGAAGACGTCATATACAGCAACTATAAGAATCACCTGGTCTTTTACAATCTGGCGGCGGATGAAAGCGCGGCGGCCGATGGCGGCTACGCTTTCCGTATCATGGGCAGCCAGGACGTGGTGATGGACCACTGCGAAGCCTATCGGGCCGGAAAGCACCACTTCGGAGTGATTAATTCGACGCGCGTCATTGGAAGGAACCTGTACGCCGCCTGGGCCATGCCGGGCTTGGGTCATGGAGGGGCAATCGCCTATGTATCGTACGGCGATGCTACCAGCCCCCTTCCCGATCAGACTTCGGAGTGGCATAACTGTGTTTGGGATCATCCAGACGATCCCCAGGACAAGGACTCATATTTCTCGTTCTACTGCCACGGCGCCAAACTCACTTCCGTTCTTGTCGACAAGATGATTTCCCTCGGAGGGAATTTTTCCGCCGCCACTGAGGAGAACTCCGGAACCAC
>JBEKDV010000377.1:0-7962 GCA_050014175.1 Candidatus Solibacter sp.
GACCGCGCCGGTTTCGGTCCGGCACGGTCCCTCACCTGCCCAATGGCTCGTAGCCGTATACTAAGGTTTCGTTGACCATCATGGCGGCCCGCTACACAGATTCGGACATTCAGCAACTGCTCGCCGAACGCAAGCTGTTGCCGGATGAGTACCGTAAGAAGCTGAAGCTTCGGGAGAAGCGGGGCCACCGTGAAGCGGAACTCTCCGTCACCGGCGCCGCCGGCGCCGAATTCCGGCTGATTGCGCGGCAGAACAGCCTGAACATCCTGGATTTCTCGGTTATCCTGGCGGTCTGCCCCGCGGGCAGCAACCAGCTATTCCGATTGCGCCGCCACAACGGGAAAAGCCATGAACACACCAACCAGATCGAAGCGAGCACGTTCTACGACTTCCACATCCACATGGCCACCGAACGTTATCAGGAACTGGGGATGCGCGAGGATGCCTACGCCGAAGCGACAGACCGCTTTGGGGACTTTGACAGCGCGCTCCGCTGCCTGGTGGACGATTGCGGGTTTGAGAGCCGGCCCGACCCCAATCTCCATCTCTTCGATGCGGAGGAGGCATGAATACAGCCGTCATTGAAAAGTCGTTCCGCGAAAAGGTCTGCGCCAAGGTCCGGATCGCCCTCGAAGGCGATGAGCGCTTCCGTGTCTTCACCCCATTCCTCTTCGAAGACGGCGATCACCTCGCCATCGTTTTGAAAAAGCAGGAGAACTCGTGGTTCCTCTCGGATGAGGGCCACACTTACATGCACCTGACCTACGACCTGGATGAAAAGGACCTCCAGAAAGGGGCCCGTCAGAAGATCGTCAGCAGCGCGCTAGCCTCGTTCCGCGTTGCGGATCGGGACGGAGAGTTGATGGCCCGTGTGGAGGAGGAGCGGTTCGGAGACGCCCTTTTCAGCTTCGTGCAAGCTCTCCTCAAAGTTACGGACGTCACCTTCCTGACGCGCGAGCGGGTCAGGTCCACTTTCATGGAGGACTTCCAGTCGCTCATTGAACAAACTGTTCCGGACACGCGGCGCATCTTCAACTGGCACGACCCCGAACGCGATCCCCAAGCCAGCTACGCCGTGGATTGCCGGATCAACGGTATACGCCGGCCCCTGATGGTGTTCGCCCTGCCCAACGACGACCGCACCCGCGATGCCACGATTGCGCTCCTGCAACTCGAGAAGTGGGGGATGGCCCACCAGTCCCTGGGCATTTTCGAAGATCAGGAGGAGGTCAACCGCAAGGTGCTAGCCCGGTTCACGGACGTCTGCGAGAAGCAGTACTCGAGCCTGGTGGGCAACCGCGATCGCATCGTTCGATTCCTGCGAGATCTCATGGAGACGAGCGCATGAGACACTGTCAGATCCGGATACTGCCAGAAGGCAACTTGAGAGGCCCAAGTCTCGCCGGGTTTCCCAGGAAAGATACCAAAAAGTGAAGGCCATTCTCGTCCGCGTTGGTGTCGATCAAGCCTACGGTGCGTGGAATGCGCCGGTGAATCCTGAGACCGGTGCGTTTGTATATGTTCCGATCCCTGACGGTCCGGCGAAAGCATACACGCCCGGCAACACGCGCGGATTCGCTGAGATCGACACGCCTCTGGCCGATTTCGTGGTCAAGAACGCCGTCTCAGACCTGCGGTGCCCAGAATCACTGCGGCAGCGCAACATGAATCCAAGCAAGGCCGAAAGACTAAGCGGCGTCCGGTTGGCGTTCGCGCAAGGTGGACCGCTCGGTGCGAGGCTGGTCTATCTCACCCCTCCGGTGGAAATCAAGAGACACCGCGACCGTGTTGAGGCGGTGTGGTCACATCCCAAGATGCCGTTCCGGTACAGCAGTGCCCCGATTCTCGTCAGCAACACGGAGCGGAGCCATTTTCCCCGGCTTGAGGCTGCCATGGCAGGTGGAGGCCGATCAAAACCGGAGGGCCAGTTTTCGAGTAATTTCCGAACCCGGTCGCACTGCCTTGACGATGCCATGGCGGATGAAATCGTGGGGGTATACACCGAAATGCGCAGGCGCGCGCCGCGCTCAGCCATTGCGCGCTCCTACGATGAAGCGCTCCCGTGGCCTCCGCCTAAGGTCGACGGCCACAGAGAGCGCACGTACGAGAGACTGCTGGCTGAGGCCAGAGAAGGTGGGTCAACTCCGAAAAACCCACAACAACCCTCTCGACGACGCTGCTAGACCGGCGTTTCGTCCCGTCTTGCTACCTCTCAGAGCTTTTCTTTGCGTCCTTGCGTCTCCGCGAGAAATGCTTTTCTTCTTTCCTCAAGTCCGTCGGCAGTGCCACAAACTCACCGTGCCGCGATCTGGGCCATTTCTCCAAACAAGCCTTGCGAGCTCCCTATACCGCCTTGGCACCCGGAATCCGCTGCGCTACCGGGGGCAGCGCCGGGAAGTCGGTGTACGGCGTGGTCTGATACCAATACCCCGCCGAGTAGAAGTTATCCCCGCGATCGTTGGCGTGACCGTGCTCCATGGTGTGCTTCATGTAGCGTTCGAAGGTCACCGGATTGTCGCCGTGCCACCGGTAGCAGCAATACCTGCCGCCGGTCCGCTCCGGATTCTGAATCAGCGGCGCGCCGTACTGCCGGTGGGCGAACTGCGCCGCGCCGAACTGGCCGCCGAAGTCCCAGCTCCCCAGAAAGTAGTCCTCGCTGCCCGTCCCGTTGATTACCGGCTTGCTCTCGTCGTCGATGAAGATCATGTCGTCGCCTTCGCCCCACCACCCGTTGGCGTTCTGCAGAACGCCCAGCGTGACCCCCATCAGGTGCCCGCGCCCGCGCGTCTCGCAATAGACGTAGTTCTGCTTGCCGTCCAGATTGAGCTTCGGTCCGGTCGATACCACGGGGACGCACGGCGCGCTCTGCCGGTATTGCGCGTGGAAGTAGAGCGAGTCGTCGGGCAGCTTCGGCACCGTCATGTAATCGATGTTCGAATACAGGCTGCCGATCTCCTGCGACCCTTCATTGGTCACCGTGAACCGCGCCGAGCGTTTGTATGGCATGGCGAAGTAGCAGTTCAGCGACCGCCCCGGCGAGCACGCCAGGTACTGGGATTCGTATATCTGGTAAATTCCCAGATTCAGCCCGAAGAAATCGCCCACCGGGACTTCCACGCTGGGTTTGGCGTTGCCGTCCCAATAGCCGCGCAGCACCAGTTCCTTCAGATGATCGCTGCCGCGCGCCGCAATGGTGAACCAGATGTGCGTGATCACACCCGGGCCGGTCGAGTTGAACACCTCCTGCACGCCCCCCGCGGCCACCGGCCAACGATCGCTGTTGCCGCCGGTCCGGTCGTAGCTGGATTGCTTCAGGCTTTTGTAGTTCTGCGCGCGCGTGTAGGCCGGCAGGAAGGGCGCATCGCCCGCGGCGCCGCTTGCCGGTTGTGCCTGCGCAGCCGCGGGCACCGCCGCGGCCAGGCCGCCCGCGGCCAGCATGCCGTGCAGGAAGCCCCGTCGATCGTTCGTCTTGGAATTCATCTTGTCCTCGCCTTGTTGTACGCTAATGGTCTCTATGATAACCATGCGCCGATTCGCTGTCTTGTCGCTTTTGGCCCTCTCCTGTTACGGGCAGGGCCTCGAATTCATCAAGTCGCACTATACCAAGTACGAATTCCAAATTCCCATGCGCGACGGCAAGCGCCTGTTCACCAGCGTCTACGTCCCCAAGGACACCAGCCAGAAGTACCCCATCATGCTGAACCGCACGCCCTATAGCGTGAGCCCCTACGGCGTGGAGAACTACAAGACCGCCCTCGGCCCCTCGGAGAAATTCGCCCGCGAACAATTCATCTTCGTCTACCAGGACGTGCGCGGGCGCTACCTGTCGGAGGGCGATTTCGTCAACATGACGCCGCACCGCGACGTGAAGCGCGGCCCCGAGGATACCGACGAAAGCACCGACACCTACGACACCATCGAGTGGCTGATCCATCGCGTCCCCAACAACGGCAACGTGGGCATGTGGGGCATCTCATATCCGGGCTTCTACACCGCGGCGGGCATCATCGACGCGCACCCGGCGCTGAAGGCCGCGTCCCCGCAGGCGCCCATCGTGGATTGGTTCATCGGCGACGATTTCCATCACAATGGCACCCTCTACCTGCCCCACATGTTCCGCTTCTTTTCGGGCTTTGGCCATCCGCGCCCGGCGCCCACCCTGCCGCCGCCCGCCGGGACGCCAACCTCCGCGCTCACCCAGCAGGACGGCTATAGCTTCTTCCTCGGGCTCGGGCCGCTCTCTAACGTCAACGAAAAGTACTTCAAGAACGACGTCCCCTTCTGGACGGAGATGACGCAACACTCTACTTACGACGAATTCTGGCAGGCGCGCGACCTGCGCCGGCACCTCAAGAACATCAAGCCCGCCGTGATGACCGTGGGCGGCTGGTTCGACGCCGAAGACCTCTTCGGCGCGCTCAATACGTATAAGGAAATCGAAAAGAACAGCCCCGGCGCCGAAAACATGCTGGTGATGGGTCCGTGGTTTCACGGCGGCTGGGCGCGCGCCGATGGAGATTCGCTGGGCCGTGTCCAGTTCGGCTCCAAGACCGCGGTATTTTATCGCGACGAAATCGAGTTTCCATTTTTCAATCACTGGCTGAAGGGCAAGGACGATCCCAAACTGCCGGAGGCGTTCGTCTTCGAGACCGGCACCAACCAGTGGCGCAAGGAGGATGCCTGGCCGCCGAAAGACGCCCAGCCGAAGACGCTCTATCTTCAGGCCGATGGCCGCCTCGGCTTCGACGCGCCGAAGGAATCCGGCGCGCCATTTGACGAATACGTCAGCGACCCCGCCAAGCCGGTGCCCTACATCGGCGGGCAGGCTCCGGGGATGACGCGCGAGCACATGGTGGAAGATCAGCGCTTCGCCTCCACGCGTACCGACGTGCTCACTTATCAGACCGAAGTGTTGGAGAGCGACATCACGCTGGCCGGCCCGCTGACCGCCTCGCTGTTCGTCTCCACCAGCGGCACGGATTCCGACTGGGTGGTGAAGCTGATCGATGTGTACCCCGAAGATTATCCCGACCCCGACCCGAATCCCACCGGCGTCCACATGGGCGGCTATCAGCAATTGGTGCGCGGCGAAGCCATGCGCGGCAAGTTCCGCAACAGCTTCTCCAAGCCCGAACCGTTCACCCCGGGCAAGATGGAAAAGGTGGAGTGGGTGATGCCCGATATCGACCACGCCTTCCGCCGCGGGCATCGCATCATGGTGCAGGTGCAGAGTTCGTGGTTCCCGCTGGTGGACCGCAATCCGCAGAAGTTCGTGGATATTTATAACGCCAGGTCCACCGATTTCGTGAAGGCCACCGAGCGCGTCTACCGCGGAGCGGGCGCGCTATCCGGAGTCAAGGTCAATGTGCGTCCCCAGTAGGACAGGCCTCCTGGCCTGTCTGATTCTCGCCATCTCCTCCGCCGCCTCAGCCCAGGCGCCCGTCGTGCCCGTGGGCCTCGACGCCTATCGCATGTGGGACCGCTGGCCCTACCAGCGCATCGGCGTGCGCGCCTACATGCGCAGCACCTACGATCGCGCCGGCGGCAACGAACGGGCCGATGCCTCGCACTTCCTGTATCAACTCGCCGAAGACCGCAACGTCACCCTGGATGTCGAAGGCCCGGGCCTGCTCTATTTCGTCCGCTACAACCACTGGCACGGCAGCCCGTGGCACTACGAGGTCGATGGCCTGGATCATATTGTGCGCGAAACCAGCACCCTAGACCCGGAACATCCCGCGCCGGACTCCGTCTTCCAGCCCGAGTCTGCCTTCCCCAAGCCGCTCGCCTGGACGTGGGCCGACACCAAAGGCGGCGATCTTTCGTGGGTGCCGATCGGCTTCGAGAAGCGTTTCCGGATGGCCTATTCGCGCACCTTCTACGGCACGGGCTACTACATCTATCACCAGTTCGTGGCGGGTACCAAGCTCACGCGCCCCATCACCGCGTGGCACGAGGAAGCGCCCGATCGCGATGTGCTGGACCTCATCGGACGCGCCGGGAGCGACATTGCGCCCGCGGGCATGCAGGAAAAGGTGGGGCAGGCGCTTCCGCCTGCCAACTCTTCCCAGCCCGTAACCCTTTGGACCGCCCGCGGGCCGGCCACCATCCGCAGGCTGGAACTCTCCGTGCCCCGCGAACAGGCGCTGGCCTTTTCCGCGGCGCGCCTGCGCATCACGTGGGACGGCCGCTCCGCCGCATCCGTGGATGCTCCCGTGGGTCTCTTCTTCGGCGCGGGCCTGCTCTACAATCGCGACAACCGCGAGTACCTGGTCAAGAGCTTCCCCATGACGGTGCGCTACACCCGGGACCGCGTGTACCTGAGCTGCTATCTGCCCATGCCCTTCTTCCGTTCGGCGCGCATCGAGCTGGCCGGCCCGGCGGCCGGGGACGTGCAATGGCGGGTCGGCACCATCCCTTACAAGGATCCGCCGAACCAGGCCGGTTATCTGCACGCCACCTATCGCGACCACCCTTCGCCCGAGCCGGGCAAGGACCTCGTCCTGCTGGACACGCGCCAGGCGGAAGGCGGCGGCAACTGGAGCGGACAGTTCATCGGCACCTCCTTCATCTTTTCCCACGACGCCGTGCTGACCACCCTGGAGGGCGATCCGCGCTTCTTCTTCGATGACAGCCTCACCCCGCAGGCTTACGGCACCGGCACCGAGGAGTGGGGCGGCGGCGGCGACTACTGGGGCGGCCTGAACATGACCTTGCCCTTCGCCGGCCATCCGGTGGGGGCGAAGAGCGCCACCGATGCCGTCAGCGCGGAAGACAAAGTGGAATCGGCGTACCGCTTTCTGCTGGCCGACCTGATGCCCTTCGGTAGGAACGCCGTCATCCGCCTGGAACACGGCGGCACCAACGAATCCAAGGAGCACTACGAGACCGTGACCTACTGGTATGGCCTGCCCGCCGCGTCGCTCGTGCCGACCGATGAACTCCGCATCGGCGATGCGGCCAGCGAGCGCCAGCATCGGTACTTCTCACCCCAAGCCGGCGCACCCTACGAACTCCGGTCGCGCTACGAGTGGGGGCCGGACACCATCGAGGGCCAGGAGATCTATCCGGCGGAAACGGATCGCGGGCGAATCACCAAAACCGCTTCGGAGTTCACCCTGAAGATCGACCCCCGGAACCTCGGCGTGATGCTGCGCCGCAAATTGGATTACGGATTTCCCAACCAGCGCGCGTTGGTCTTCGTGGCGGTGGGAAAGGAATGGAAGCCGGCGGGCGTGTGGTATCTGGCGGGTTCGAATACCTGCGTATTTTCCAGCCCGCGCGGCGAACTGGGGGCGGCGCTGCACGTCGTGGAGACGTCGAACCGCCGCTTTCGCGACGACGAGTTTCTGCTTCCGTTGGAGTTGACCAGGGGGCGCTCCGCCATCCGCGTCAGGGTGAAGTTCACCCCGGTGGAAACGCCGCTCTATCCCGATTACCCGCTGCCCGAGCTGGCCTGGAGCGAAATGCGCTACACCGCCTACAGTTACGTGATGCCGCGGCTGTAGAATAGCGAGCTATGAGGACACTTTGATTACGCGGCGCGGCGCCCTGCTGTCCGCCCTCGCATACGCCCTGGCGAGGGCCCAAGGCGGCATGGAGAAGCTGCTCTCGCTCTACGATTTCGAAGCCGAAGCGCACACCCGCGTCGCGCCCGCCGCCTGGGACCGCATCGCGGGCGGCGCGGCCGACGAATTGACGCTGCGCTGGAATCGCGAAGCCTACGACCGCCTGCGCCTCAATCCGCGCGTGCTGGTGGACGTCTCCAAAATCGATACGCGCGCCAATCTGTTGGGCGTGGAACTGCCGTTCCCCATCCTGCTGGCGCCCACCGGTGGCCAGGGCCTGATTCATCCGGAGGGCGACCTGGCGGCGGCCAGCGGGGCGGCCGCGGCGCGCGCCACCTACGTGATCTCGAGCTCCGCATCGATGCCGGTGGAAGAGATCGCACGGCGCGCCGGC
>JBEKDV010000378.1:0-7958 GCA_050014175.1 Candidatus Solibacter sp.
GCGGCCGCCGCTGAACCCGAACGTTTCCTTCGTGCCCGTAGTGGCCGTGATCGTCGGCAGCAGATCGATCACGCTCTTGCCCAGCAGCGCCGGTTTGGCCCATTCCAGCCAGTTCGGCGTCAGCCCGCGGTTCCCGATGGTGTAGTTCCCCTCGTGTCCGCTATTGGTCACCACCGAGAGGATCTCGCCCGTTTCGGAGGAGTTCAGGCGGCGAAAGCCGGAAACGTCCGCGACATAAACCTTCACTTCCTTGATCGTCAGATCGGGAAGATCTCCCCGCTTGACTCCGGCCGACTGCGCGGCGGCGTGCGGCGGGTCGGCGAGCGCCGAGGCCACGGCGGCGGTAAGGCCCGAGGAAGCTCCGAAGAACTGCCGCCGGGACTGCTTTCGTTCGGACATCGCTAATTCTCCTCCTCTCTCGTAGCGCTATGTCGAGTATAGACTGTACGTATGGCGTTGTCGGCGGCGCATCCTGGCAGAATCCGCTGACCGCCGTCTCTCAACCTCAACCCAATCTGGTCGGCAATATCGGCCGGCCCCTCCGCTACACTCCCGACGGAGCGGGGTAAGGAGTTACCGCGGCGAAGCTTGCCGCCGGCACGAGCGTCAGTAACAATCCAATTGCACGCGTTAACAACCTGGACACCATGGTATTGTCCTCCCGCAATCGAAAAACGTCATTCCTCCGCCGGCCCCCGCAGATGCTGCGGCACAATGTTCGCCAAACCATCCACTATCTTGACCGGCTTGACGACTATCTTAATCTGCGCGGACTTCAAACCAGGACGGTTGGCCGTAACTGTGATCGTACCCGCCGAAAGAGTGGAACGCACCGAAACCCGGTTGACGCCGCACTCCGTGTTCAGGTAGAGATTGTTGGTCGAGTCGATCTTGCCGCTGTTGTAGCCGCCGCGCCATGTCCCCGGCCCCGTGCTGGTAAAGTCGACTCTGGCGTCGTCGGTTGGGCAGCGCTGCCCTTTGGCATCGGCCACTTCCACGTCAATCAGCGCCACATCCTGCCCGTCGGCTTCCAGACCCCGCGGACCAACTATCGGCGTGAGTTTGATTTGCGCCGGTGGCCCGGCTGTGGTCAGTTGATCTTGCGCCGCCACTTTGCCGCCGTTGCGGCCGATCGCCTTCAGGCTGCCCGGCGCGAACTCCACGTCCGGAAACGCAAAAATGTATCCACTCGTCGGCTGGGAATTCACCCCTGCCGTCTTGCCGTTGACCAAGAACTCCACCGATTCGGTATTGGCGATGACGTAAGTCGTCTTTACAGTTTTCTTGGCCTCCGCACCCGCCGGATAACTCCAATGGCCCAGTATGTGGATGTCGGGCTGCTCATTCTGCATCACGCGGTGGGCGAAGTAGATCTCCTTGGGCAGGCGAACCGCGTCCACCTTGCCGCTCACCCGGCAAACTTCGCTCGAATCCTGCCGTCCATCCGCGTCGGAATCGGAGAAATAAATGGACGCATAACCCGACCACCTGGAGTGCGCCGGATCCGGGCTGGAAATGCGGTTATCCCAATAAGCCCGGTAGCGTTTGATCGAGGCCAGAGCGAAGCTCTCGGAGGTAAATTGCCACGTGTCGTTCGGTCCCTTCGTGAAACCAAAATAGGGCGGCGAAAAATCGTCCCAGAACCGCCGCGCTCCTTCCTCCCGAAAGTCCTCGGTCTCGATAAGCGGCGCGCGGTCGCGGCGCTGCGCGCTATATCCGCGAAACATGGCGGTGGGCGTGTTGAGCTGGTCGGTCCGCGGATCCTGGCCGATCATCACGCCATAGAATTCGGCGATGGGGGTGGTGGCGGTGTTCAGCTCCACGTTATCGTTGCCCCTCGCGCCCATCACGCGGCCGCCGTCCGGATCCCATTGCTTGCGCAGGGCAACCATCTGCTGGATGTGCTCCACCGTAACCACCGTGTTGCCCGCCTCCCAGAAAAGAATGCTGGGACTGTTGCGGAAGTAGACGATCGTGTCGCGCATCACTTCCAGCCGCTGCTCCCACTGACGCCCCACGGTGTCCCTTTCCTTGTCGCCGCCGGGGCAGATCTGGATGATGCCGTAGCGGTCGGCCGTATCAACATCCACGCGCTGCGGCGCAATGTGCATCCAGCGCACATAATTGGCGTGGTTGTCGCGAAGTAACTGGGCCTGGTAGTCGTGCATCCAGTCCGGATACGCCTGGCCCAGGCCGGCCCACTCGTTGCTGGAGCGCTGCGCGAAGCCTTTCAGGTAGACAAACTTGTCATTGAGATACACGCCGCCCGTGCCCGCACCGCCTTTGAACTCCGTCTTGCGAAACCCGGTCGCCACCTGGTTGACATCCACCGTCTTGCCGTCCACCTTGAGGATCGTGTAGACGTCATAGAGATAGGGGTCTTCCGGACTCCAGAAGCGCGCGCCCTTGAGCCCTCCCGTAGTGCTCAAAACGGTCTTTTCACCATCCACCATATCCACGGAGTTGCCGTCGAATCGGGCACGAACCTGCCCTTTACGATCGACAATCACCGCCGATAACTCGACCGTGGCGCGGTCGCCCGACGCATTGCGCACTTCCGACTCCACCGTGACATCGGCGCTTTTCCCCGCGATATGGAAGTTCGCCGCATGAACATACACCCCGGTGCTTTCCAGGCCGTAATAAAGGGGCAGGGTCTGATAGATCTTTCCGGTGACGTGCAACCAGACATGCCGGTTAATGCCTCCGTGGTCGGGATTGAAGTCGTTGGCGTTCCACTGAAACGCGGTCTTGCTGGAACGCTCCTCGTAAGTGGTGCGGTTATCCACCTTCACCGCCAGGACGTTTTCTTCGTTTCCGAAATGAACCGCGCCGGAGATATCCAAGCCGTAAGCAGTTACTCCGTTCTCGTACAGCCCCACTGGTTTGCCGTTCAGGAAGATATCCCCGGCTTGTCGCATGCCCTCAAATTCCAGAAAGATCTTCCCGCCGGCATATTTGGTAGGAAGCTTGAAATGCTTGCGATACCAGGCCAGCCCCTTGTAAGTGCCGCGATCGCCGCCGCTATGGGAAATAATCTGACGAAAGGAGTCGACGTCGTTGAAACTGTGCGGCGTGCTGACGGTCGTCCAGGCCGAGTCGTCGAAGCCGGGCGCCTCCGCCCCGGGAGCGTCCTCGCGGACAAATTTCCAGTTCAAGTCGAAATTCAGCTTGGCGCGCGGCGATACTGGCGGCGCATAGGGCGCGGTCTGCGCCGCTGCCCCACCGGAAAGCGCGCAAAGCATCACTGCCGCCGCGTAGATCCCAAGGTTCCGCGTTCGTTTTGACATTCGTTTCATACTGCCTCTAGCGATACCGATAGAGCTTCACGCGCTGTATTTCCCGGTCGGGCGCCGAGAGGCGCACTCCGCTGCCCGATTGCCCCATGTCGGCCACCGTGGCGATATCGTAGCGCAGCACCGAATCGTCGCCCGCCAGATAGCGCGTCACCACCCATTTGCCGTTCTCGAAGTGGCCGTTCTCCTGCCGCGCGATGCCGGCGACAGGCGGGCCGGGCGTGTTGGGCGTGAACGTGATCTGCAGGTTGTTGCCGGCCAGCAGGTACTCATCGGGACCGCTGGCCATGAAGATGCCGTAGCCCGTCACGTCGGGCACCACTCCAGGCGTCCGCCGATTGCGCGGCAGCCCCACATTGAGGATGTAGTCGCCAAGCTGGATCTGCTGGTCGGGATTCTGCCGGTTCAACGACGCCGCCGCGATGGTCCCCTTCGCCTGGTGCTCCAGAATCGACGGCGCAAGCTGCGCCAGCGTCTTGTAGGCCACCGGGAACGGCATCGCCTCGACATCCGGCGGTGGCTGCGAGCCAGCCGGCTGCGGCCCATCGGGGCCAAACCCCATAAGGCGCGCCACGTTGTCGATCCCGAAGGGCGAGTAACCGATGGCGCGCTGTTGGCCGATGGCGTAGAAGGCATTGGCGGCGCCGCGCGTATCGCCGGCCGATTCGGGTACGAAGATCGCGTTGCCGGATCGGGCGTAGCGCGCCACGATGCCGGTGAAATCGGGCAGATAGATGTCCGGGCACAGCAGGTCGATCCGCGGAGCGCCGGCGCGCCAGATGTCGTGCATGTGGTTCTGCGGTCCGCCGCTCGGATAGTCGCCGGGACCTTTGTCTTCCGGCTGCACAATCCAGGCATTGACGAACATGGGGATCGGGTATTCCTTCTTCCCTGCCTCGGCCACGGCGTTCAGGTAGCGGGCATAGTTCCAGCCCATGAAGATTTCCTCGGCCTTTGTTCCCTTGCCGAAAACTTCCTCCCACGTTCCGCTGCTCTGGTTGCCGGCGGCGGCCCAAACCTCTTTGAACTCCGGCAGCAGCGCCTGCCTGGGCTTCGCCAGGTAGTCCATCAGTTCCTTGGGCACCGCTTGCGCGAAAGCTTCGTTGGCGGCCGGCGAGCGATCGCGTGTGTCGCCCAGCACGCCCACTTCGTTCTCCACCTGCACCATGATCACGCGGCGAGAGCGATCCACCTCGCGCGTGTGGCGCATCAGCGCGGCGAAAGCGCGCGCGTCGGCCTGCGCGTTGTTCTGGCTGAGGGTGGAGAGCGCCTCGATGGTCTTGCCGCCGCGAATCTGCGCGCGCGGGAAGCGGTCCTGCGCCGCCTTCACCCACGCCGGCGCAAAGCTGGAGAGCCCGTTCTTCCAACTGGCGAACCAGATCCAGACGATGCGGACGTTATTCTGTCGCGCGCTTTCGATAAGCTGATCCACCAGGCGGAAATCGTACTTCCCTTCCTCGGGCTCGATCCAGTCCCACGAGATGCCGGTCAGTATGGTGTTCATGTGCACCTTGCCGGCCAATAGCGGCCACACCACCTTCATGCGGTCCGTGTCGGAGGACACGGTGTTGCTCAGTTCGCCTCCCAGCACCAGGAACGGCTTGCCATCGACGACTAATTGCGTGGCCTGACCACGCTTTTCCAAATGGGGAACCGCGAGGTCCGCGGGTTTGCTCTGTGCGCGTGCCACCAGGGCCAGCGAGCACAGCGGCAATGCGCAGGCGAGGAACCTGACTTTGTTCATCGATTTCATACCCAAGAGTCTTATTTTACGGAAACGCCCCACACGTCGGCGCGGCGCGATTTGCCGGCGGGACCCTCCACTTCGAGAATGGCTGTGTACTCCCGCCCGGCTTTGTATTGGTGCGTGGGATTCTGTTCGGTGGACGTCGATCCGTCTCCGAAGTCCCATTTCCAGCCCGTCACCTTACCTTCGGATTCGTCTTTGAAGCACACCAGGCGGCGATCCATGTCCGCCACCTTGTACGACCATTTCGCCTGGATGGCTTTCTGGAACTGGGGCTCCAGCGGCATCAGCCGGAAGCCCACCAGGTCGCTGGCGTCGCCGAACATGGTCTGTTTGTGGGACAGATTCCAGAAGCCCACGCGATCGCGCGCGTTGACATCGTCGTAATCGATCACGCTCCAGGAGAGGCCGATCAGCTTATTCTCGGTAAGTACCGATTCCACGGCGCGCTGCGGGCCGTCGCACGGAGAGTAATCGAACGGCGTGATATAGAACTCCAGCACCAGCTTGCCGCTCTCGCCGGGCTTGAAGTTATAGTTATAAGCGGCGTTGGCGTAAGGCAGGCGCTTGATGTACTGCGCGCATCCCCAGGCCATCGCCCAGTCTTTGTCGCCCGGCGGCGTGAAGATGTGGTAATTCTGCGCGTGCACCCCGTGCGTCGCCCAGTGCGCTTCCGGCTGGCTGATGCGCGGGTCGATCACCGAGCGCGCCTTGCCCACTGCATCGGGGGTCCAGACATCGCGGTGGTAGATATCGATCAACGGCCCGCCGGAGAGATCGCCATCCACCACCACTTCAAAGATGTCGTTGTGCAGATCGGTGCGCGCGAAGTCCCAGTAATTGTCGTAGGCCTCGTAGAGGAAGTAAAGGCGGTTGAGTCCTTTGACCCAGCCCACCTTGACCTTGACGTCCATGTTCTTGGGATCGTGATTCATGCCGTGGCCGTGTTCGGTATCCATGAGTTGGTCCATGCCGATGGCGTAGCTATCGGGGACCATGGCCCAATCGTCGGTGTTGCCGTCGATGCGCGGAATCTTGTCGGCAGGGAACTGAAAAATCTTGAAGGTGACATCGGGACGTTCCAGAGCCTGCTGCCGGGGCAGAAACAGCACGGCCAGAAAGGCGCAAACGAGCCATCGTTTGGACATAAACCTCCTTCATCCAGCCGGCCGGAAGGCCGGCAAATCCATTCCCATACCGGCGTCTGACGCTCCCTCACAAGCTGTGAAGAAATGGGTTGGCAGGCGAAAGCGCCTGCCCCACAATGGTGCAAGCCCTTGCCTGGCAACGTGGGACAGGCGCTTTCGCCTGTCAACACTGCGATCCCAGCAATTATTTCACAGCTCCCTCACGGTCGCGGCTCGGATCGGAGCCGCGGAGGCGCGCATCAGTTGAGCGTGCCCATGACCATGATTTCGTCCAGGCCGGCGTTGCGGCCCTGGGCCTGATCGATGCGGAAGGTGACGGAGCGAACGGTCTTGGGCGCAAAGACGACGCGCTCCGGGGCTCCGCTGGCGGGCAAGGCGTGCACCACGATGACGCTGCCATCTTCGAAGGTCAGGGTGCCGCGAAGCACGTTTTCCGAGGGGTCGGGGCGGTCGTAGAGGTCAATCTCCGAGACGGTCGCGGGACGATCCCAGGTAAGGGTGATCCACGCGCCCGCGTTTTCGCCGGCGCTGGCCCATTCGCTGGCATCGGGCCGTCCGTCCGCCACGCCCTCGCCGGTTTGCCCGCGGGCGGTGTCCGCCGATGAGACGGTCACGGTGGCCAGCGGCGCGATGTTGCGCAATTGGCGATCGGCGGCCTTGGTGAGGGGCACCGGGTTAGGACGGCGGACGATCACGCCCGCCCGGCCGAGGCGCAAAACCGATGGAGCGAAACGCACGGCGAGCACGCCAGCGATGCAAAACAGGGCCGCCGCGACCAGCCATACGTAGTTCCGAACCGAGTTGGACATGGCACACCTCCCGTGCGGAACGGCAATCCGTCGCGTCCCGGTGCGGAGCGGCATCTAGGACGGCTGAGGATTAGTATGCCACGCGCGTTGCCCGTGAAGAACTGGCTGGCGGGACTTCGAGAATGCCGAGTTCGCAGATTGGAACGGGAATTGCTCTTGGATACGGTGGCAGACAGTAGCAGATTCAGCAACCGGCACGCGCGGTATGCAATTGTTACCGGGTCAAAATGGCAACTTTGGAAACGGAGATCATGCAATGCAAGGCAAAACAGGTCTAATCGTGGGAATTGCGGGAATCGGTTTGGGTAGCGGTTTGATGTTTTTCCTGGACCCAGCCCGGGGAAAGCAGCGCCGCGCGGCGGTGCGCGAGCAGGCAAAGCGCACCTCGCGACAGCTTGGGCGAGTGGCGAAATCTGTCGATCGGAATGCGCACGATCTTGTTAAGGGCACCAACGAGTTTGCGCGGCGCGTCTTTTTGTGGAAGCGCAAAGCCTTGCGCCTGGTGGCATAGGCGCGCGGTTGGCAGAGCAGAAGGCGAGAAAGTACACGTCCGCCAGCGGGCGTTGTCCTGCCCCACCTTAGCGGAGGGAGCGGGCGGCAGAGCGCATGTCCTGGCGGAACTGGCGCATGTCGCGGGCGAAATCCGCCTGAGCCTGACGAAATTCGTTGCGCCATTGACGGTGCGCCTCGTACATTTCGCGCCGCATCTCGCGGCGGGCTTGCGCCACGTTACGCATGGCTTCGGCGCGCGCCCGGCGGGCTTCGGCGACGGCCTGGCGCACTTCCGCCCGGCCTTCCCAGCGCCAGTCCGCCAGGGCGGGCATTACCGCCAACAATGCTTCGGCGCTCTCCAAAACTGACCCACCCGTACTCTCCAAAAGTGACCCAGGTATTCTGATCTGAACCGAGCGGGCGCGTGATGACCACGATGGATCATCACGATGCTCAAGGTCCGGAA
>JBEKDV010000379.1:0-2334 GCA_050014175.1 Candidatus Solibacter sp.
GCAAGTCGAATCCGAATCAGCGATTCTCTTCTCAAGCTCCAGGACGTGTGCTGGCATGGGCGTGACGAAGGAGAAGTCATCCCGGATTATATGGTCGATGTCCTCAAAATACTTCGGGCTTTGCCAATAACCCTCCAGATATGCACCATCCCTTAGTCTCAGTACACTCGAATCAAAGTGGAAATGCCTCTCGCGTCCCGGATTCCAAACACATCTACGACGCACGTGATCCAGACGTATCGAAAGGCTACCGGACATGTGCATGCGGTACAAAAACGGGATTTCCTCCTTGGGGGCGGCCTCCGCGCGAATCCGAAAAACGGATAGGTCAAAATCCCGGAACACCATGCCTGGCAGGGGTGTGCGGTCCAGTAGCAGGTGAAGGTCGAGTTTCAGCTCAGTCCTATTTCGCAGGGCAAGCGCGCGTCCCAACGCGTATTGGAACATCTGGTTACCTAATCCTCCGATCAGGCGCGTGATGATCATGGTCGTGTGCGTCCGCCGGTGCCAGCAGGATACATGTGCCGCACCAACGGAGCCGATCGGGCAGGAGCAGAACGGGTGCGATAACCAAGCCGGTACGCCACCCAGAGGAGTGCAACAATGGCTAGCGTCGGTAGGAACTGCAGTAGCCAAACGTCGGGTGACGCAAACACGCCCAGGAGGGTTGTCGGATCTACCTTGGCGACAACGACCAGCAGACCGAGGACCACCAGCACTAGAACGATCACAATTTGGTCAATTTCGTGGCGGCGAACTCCTGGGACATGCTGTATGCAGCATCGAGCCGCGTAGGTATACGCGGCACAAGTAGCGGGATCCAGACGAAGTACAGGGCAGATACTAACGCGCCCGCCCACACGACTCCCACGCCCCCTCGGTAGTACGCTCCCACGGCGTTCAGGGCCACACCACTAACAGCGACGGCAATCTTGGGAGTCACTAGGGGCACAGATCCGTTACTGCACAGAACACTTACAGCGGCGGCCTGAGCGGCGGCGAACAAGCCGCTTGACAGCACCATCGCAGGCAGCAACGAGCCATGCTGGACTATCTGGACCGGCGGAACCGGAAGCCGAAGCCCTTTGTGTGGACCGGACCCAGATCTGATTCTCGGCAAGGTCCAACGACTTTTTAAGCGCATTTCTAACTCAGGACACTAGTTGGCTTCGACACAATGAGGAGAGGTTTCTTCAGAATACGAATATGGCGACCTAACTCCATCTGCGCAGCGCCGTTTCGCCTCGCGGAACGCGGCGAACAACGCTAGCCAAGCGCAGGGCTGTCGCCAAGGGCGCGTCACGTTCTCTCGGCGCAGCGGGCCAGCGCGGAGCAGCGTTCGCGCCATAAGGGCCCCAACAGCTAGGGGAAGCCCCCCTCCGACGACGTGGCGCAGGGTGAAAAGCCAAACAGAAACGGTCTTTTGCCGCTCGAGCCACATGCGGTTGTTCGGAATTCGACACCCGCCATACGGCACTCGAAGATGGTCCAACCAAGCATCCGGATCATAGACGAATCGCACACCATGCGCAAAGGCTCGAAAGGCAAAGTCCGTCTCTTCAAAGAGAGCCGATGCCTCGAAGTTCTCGTCGTAACCGCCCGACTGTAAGGCGACAGATCGCCTGATGCTATGATTGCAACCATGGAGCAGAGGTATTCCAAATAGGCAAGATACTGGGTGTTTTGGCCCGAGTAATGCAGCCACGCGGGGGTCGATGTCTGGGCTCTGAGTGCCAGATGGGCGGTTTGTGACTTTGCGTCGCGAGATAGGACCTGAGGTTGCGTCAGCGACGCCACTCCGGTAGTGCCGAACGTGCTTCTCGACAAAACCTGGGGGGAGATTTACATCATCGTCGACAAAGAGGACAACCTCCGACCTAGCCTCCTGGAGAGCACGGTTCCTAGCTTTGGTTAGAGAGGGTTCAAATTGCTTCAACCAGCGGAACTGGCCGGTGCGAGCGCCGCTTGTTAGAAAGTCCTGCGTTTCGTGATCGTGCTTCGGGGTCTGGTCGATCACTAGAATCTCATCGGGCGCGGGTTCCTGGGCGAGCACCTGTTCTATGGTCGCAACGAGCACTTCCTCGCGAAGGTACGTCGGTATGGCAACACAGATTGTCGGAAGGGTCGTCTTCATTCTGTCAAACCTTCATTCTGTCAAACGGTCGCGAATTGAACCTGCATCCGGGCGCCGATGGCGCGGATCGTTCCTAGTGCTCGGACCTTGTCATCTGCATGAATTGCAGCCGTCCAGGCAACGATCAGACCGGTCATGGCGTAGCAGGTTCCCGCGAGGCCCAGACTCCACCAGGATGCCAGGCCCAGCCAACGGGAGAG
>JBEKDV010000379.1:2358-11848 GCA_050014175.1 Candidatus Solibacter sp.
GGAGAGCGCCCCGCCCACCGCGCAGGCAGCAAGCGCTGAAGGAAGAGCTGGGAGAACACAGGCTCGAAGATAGAGTCTGCCGCTGACTCCTAAATCAGATGAAAGACGGAACTGGAGGTACGTCGTTGAGATGAGGTTGCTCACCGCGCTGCCCAGCATCACGCCCCCGGGACCCAAATGGCGCCCAAAGAAGAGAGAGAGCGCGAGATTCAGGCCGCCTTCGCAGAGCAACAGAATACTCAAGGTCCGAATCCTTCCCGTGGCCATTGTGAGAACAAGGTTCACGTGTGATGCCGACACTGTGACTGCGAAGCTAGCCAGAGAAACGGTAGCCAGCAGACCTGCGTATCGTTGAGAGCCGACCCACAGTGTAATCAGAGCATGATTGAACAGCAACAACGCCCCGCCCAAGCCGAAGGCCATGGTGAGCGTGTAGCGATGGATCTTCAGGATGTTGCCCCGAATGGCTGGTAACGCACCTCGACTCCACAATTCGTTGATAGCAGGAGCGGCGGAGTCGGCCAGACGAACCGTTAGCAGATATCCCATGGTTCCCGGCATTACCGTCGTGTAATACGCCGCAACTGCTTGAGGCCCCAGGAGGTAACCGACTACAATATTATCCGAACCGACAATCAGCTTCGTCGCCACTGCCATCAGAAGAGCCTGAAAGGCAAACTTCGACAGATCGATGAGTAACGCAGGATTACAGGTCCATCGAGGCGTAAGATTAGGGCAATGCCGGAGGAAAATGACCACGCACAGAAGCACACCCAGGGCCTCCGCGAGGACGCCCCCGACAATCAGGCCAAAAATACCAAGGCCGACCCCGACTAGACCAAGAGTGAGAATCAGCCTCACAGCGTTTTGTAGAGTCGCGACAAGGTTCGCTTCCGCGAGATGCTGAGTTGCGACGAGCGCGCTGTTATATGTGGTCCAGGGGGCTCTCAGAATGGCCCAGCCCGCAAGTATCAGCATGCAGACTTTGGCGTGGATAATGAGGTTAGAGGAAAGCGGGAATATCCGCCCGATGAATAGCGCCACAACAGTCGCCACTGCCGCAAAAAGGAGGCCGGTACCCACCAACACCAGCCTTCCGTTGGAAATCACGTCGCGAAACCTGCCAGTATCGCCGTTGCTGCCATGGGCTTGCGCCAGAAACCGCATTAACGCCAAACCCACCCCTGTGTCCAGCAGACTCAAATACGCGGTCGCCTGCATCAGAATCACGTAGACGCCCAGGGTCTCTGCGCCAGCGCGTCTCAACACGAGCGGCGCCAGCAATACCTGCAGGCCGATCTGGGCGCCATACTGGATCACGCCGGTGACGAACCCCAGGGTGGCGCGAGATGCCGGCGTCATTGATGGAACCACGGGCCGACTCTGTCGGGCCAGCAAGCCGTGACAGATGCAGGGCCGCCAGACCGTTCTACCACGGCTCGCATGCCTAAACGCTGAAAATCATTCAGACATTCGGACAATGAATAGGGCGGATGAATCTCCACTTTGACGCAACGCACGTTCTGCGTCCACTCGCCGCCAGCTTTAAGCAGTTCTCTCTCTGCTCCCTCAATATCCATCTTGACGAAATCAATAGGCTGTTCGCGGAACATTCTGAGCAGGGTATTCATACTGAATGCTTGGACGCGCCGGCTATGTGGTCATCCCCGTAGGACCTTATATTCTCGCTGCAGAGAAGAGCATTGCTCTGATCGAGTTCGACCCCGATGATTTGCGCCTCTGGAAATAGGGTTGCGTAGTGAGCGATCGTAAACCCGACGTTACTACCGAGATCGAGGATCCTCCGGATCGGATTGAGGTACGTTGGCGGGAGATGATAGAGACCCACGAATGTTTGCACAAATACGGGGAAGTCCGTGGTCAGTGGACGACAAAGTACTCGGTTTCCCTTCAGCGCTCTCACCCGAAGCGAAAGAGGAGCCGCCCGTCTGCGTCTGATTGGGGCGGCGCCGTTCAACATAGAGCACGATCTTCGCAACCGAAGGTAGTTGATAAGTGACAGAGGTCCGTCTAACAAGGCCGCCTTCTCCCGCAACGCATGCATCACGCGTAATAAACGTGGGCCCGTTCTCGCTGTGTCAATTTCCATTTACCGCACCTCGTAACTCCCGACCGCCAACTGTAGAAGTCTTCGACAATTCCGTCGATTGGCGAACCTCCCCCCATCCGGCGGTGGTAGGAGATTCCCCCAATTCCGTTTGGCGGACCTACGACTCCCCTGGTCTGAAACGCCTCGCCTCGAACAGCACGAGGGACTGCTATTCCCCGGCTGGCCGGCTCTCATGGTAGTGGTATGGCCGGTATCCGTATTCGTGACCGGCGTGGCTGGTCTTCCGCGGATCCCATTCATTGAGCACCGTTCCGAGCAAGCGCGTTCCGTCTTCCGCCAGCCGCTGGCCAGCGGCCGCAGCGGTCTCCTTCGTGGTTCGGGCCGAGCGCACCACCAGGATTACGGCATCCGCCAGCCGTCCCAGGACCCGCGCATCCGGCATCTGGAGCATGGGGGGCGTATCGATGATTACCATGTCGAACTCCCGCCGCATTCGTTGCAGGAGCTCCAACGCCCTTGGCGAATGGAGAAGGTTGGAGATGCTGGAAGGGGCTGAGCCGGCGGGCAGCACGTAGAGGTCCCGGTAAACCGTCCCGGCCACCATGGCTTCCAATCCCTCGGGTGGCTTGGTTCCCTCCAGAAGATCGCTCAGCCCCCAGGCATTGGAGACGTTGAAGATTTCGTGCAGCCGCGGCTTGCGCAGATCCGCGTCGATGAGGAGGACCTTCCGGCCGATCTCGGCCAGCGCCAGGGCCAGGTTGCTGGCCACCGTCGTCTTGCCTTCCTGGGGGTTGGCGCTAGTCAGCGCGATGACGCGCGGCCGGTTGCCGTTCTCCCCGGCATACAGAATGGAGGTCAGGGTGGAGCGGAAGGAATCGGCAAGCACCGAAGGCCGGCTTTTCCAGGTGACCAGCTCCACCGGGCTCTTGCGATTCTCTTTTTCCGTTTTCCCGGTCTCCGCGTCCCTTACCTGGCGATAGTATGCGGAGCTTTGGCTGCGTGCCGCATCGGCCGAGGGAATCACGCCCAATTCGGGCACGTCGAGAACCAGCGACGCTTCGCCAGGGGCCTGGATGCTCCGGTCGGCGCGCTCGCGCAGGACGATGAAGACGATTCCGAAAAAGCCGCCGGCGAACAGACCGAGCACGGAGTTGAGGAGGAGGCTCGGCTTATACGGCCGCGCGGGCGGCCGGGCCGGATCGATCACCCGGACGTTGCTGGCGTGCAGGGCGGAGGCGATGCCGGCCTCCTTGACGTGCTGGAGCATGGAGTCGTAAAGCTGGCGGTTGTTATCCACCTCACGCTTGAGGATGCCGTAATGCGTCACCTTGGCGGACTGCTCGGTCATGACACGGGTCTGGGCCTCGTAGCTGGCGGCGAGCAGTCTCTCCCGGCGTTGGGCGGACTCGAATTCGTTCCGGATCCGCCGCGTGACATTGTCGCGCTCCTTCTCCAGGGCCGCTTCGAGGGCAGTCACCTGTGCCTGTGTCTTCTTCACAGAGGGATAGGCGGGGGTGAGGGTAGCGGAGAGCTCGGCAAGCTGGCGGCGCAGATCGGTGAGCTTGACCTGGTAGTCCTTGAGGGTCGCGTCATCGAGCACCGCAGGAAGCGAATCGGTGGATGCCGTAGTCGCCAGCTCGTATTGCGACTGCTTCGTGACGCGATCGGCCTGGGCTTTGGAGAGCTCCTGCTGGAGCTGACGCAGCTTCTCGTCGGCGACGTTATCCTTTTCCGAGGTGAACAGCAGGCCCGCGGTGCGGGCATAGGCCTGGAGCTGCTCTTCGGATTTTTCGAGCTTGATCCGGACGTCCGCCATCTGCCCGGTGAGCCACTCGCCGGTCTTCTGGGTGGTCTGCCAGCGGGATTCGAGATTCAGGCGGATGAACTCGGCGGTCAGGGTGTTGGCGATGGCGGCGGCGAGGAGCGGGTCCGTGGAATCGTAAAGGATTTCAACTATCCGGGTGTTGGCTTGCGTGCGGACCTTCAGGTCCGCGGCCACGAGGGGCAGAATCTCTCCCACGGTCGAGGCCGGCTTCGATTCGGGGAGACGCAAGGCTTTGCGCCAGGCGGCGAGGAGGCCCTTGCCCCTGGCGGCGGGCAGCCTGGTCCCAAGGTCGAGCTTAGCGATCACCTGCCCGAGAACGGATTCGCTCTGGAGAATATTGACCTGCGTCTGGAGGTCGGTTCCGAGGGGGTTCGCGGCGCCTTCATCGGCCGTCTGGCTGACGGCGCGCATGTTGAGGAAGTTCTCGTTGAGGTTCTGGATCTCGAGGGTGGTGCGGGCCTGGTAGACGGGAGTCTGCGGAAGGGTGAAGAGGACGGCGGCGAGGAGGCCGAGAAAGGCAATCAGAAGGAAGGTGCCTTTGCGCCGGCGGAGCATGTGCCAGTACTCGAGCAGTCCGGAGCCCTCGTCATCCGAGTTCATGGGCGGCTGAGCTTCGAGGTAAGGCAGCCGCGCGGGGAGATGGGCCTCGGCGGCCCGGCGCGTGGCCGGCGTTTGGCCGGGGTGGTCCAGCAGTGGTTGATCGCTCATGGGGTGCTCTAGTGTACCGCTCCCGCGTAGATGGCGGCGCTGACCGCGGCGCCCAGGGTCCCGGAAATAAGAACGGCGAAGGTTTTGCGGCCGCTGGTGGGGACGACGAGAATGTCGTCGGGCCGCAAACCGATATCCTCCGCCTTTCCGGCAAGAATCTGTTTGATGTTCACGGCGATTTCCTGGTGTTTCGGCCCATCCGGAGAGGGGCGGAAAACCCTGGCTGTCTCCGGCCTGGCGGTGCGTCCCAACCCGCCAGCCAGGGAGACGGCGCTGAGGACGGAGATGGTGCGCTGGCCGCCCAGGTTGAAGGCGCCGGAGCGCTGCACATCGCCGACGACGTAGACCATGCGGGTGTTGCCCTGGGAGACGGAGATGACGTCGTTGGGCTTGATTTCGATGTTGGCGGCGGGGTTCCTGCCGTCGAGGATCTCGCGCATTTCGAGCTCGGCGGTGCTGAATTGGCCGGTGGAATCGAGAGCAGCGCCGGGAAGGGGGAGCTCGCCGTTCTCGCGGCGGCGGGTGATGGAGACGGTGGATCCGGCGGTTTCGCGCGGTCCGCCGGCCATGGAGAGGACTTCGTAGAGGGTTTTGCGGCCGCGAAGCTGGACGATGCCGGGGGTGTTGACGGCGCCGAGAACGGAGACGGGCTGGCTGCGGAATTCGGTGACGGTGACGGAGATCTGCGGCTCCAGCACGTACGCTTTGAGGCGGGAGGCGAGCTCGGTTTCGAGCTGCTCGACGGTGAGGCCGGCGGCTTTGACGCGCCCGATCAGGGGCAGGGTGATGTTGCCGTTGGTGCCGATGAGGATGGGCTTATCGGCGACGTCGAGACCTTCGAGGGCGCGGATGAGGAGCTGGTCGTCGGGGCCGAGGACGTAGCCGGAGGGGGGCGGCGCGGCGGCTGCGGGGGGCTGCTGGGCGGAGGCGCAGGCCACGGCCAGCAGCGTCAGGCAGAATGCCACGCGGAGATTTCGAAAGAGGCGGTTGGGGGGGTTCATGACATCACCTTCTCGTGCTCCAACAGGAGGGAGACGCTGGCCTCAAGAGCGTGGACGCGCTCATCGAGTTCCGCCAACTGCGTGGCGAAATTGTGTTGCGGGCCAGGCGATTCGGTCATAATGTGCTGCAAGGCCAGGCGGGCGAGCTCGGAGACGTTGCGGGCGCCGTAGGAGTGATAGCGCGCCTTGAGCAGTTCGAACTCCTCCTCGGAGAGGCGGAGAGAGATCATCTTTTTTCTTCGGTCGGGGTCAAGCATGGAGGCGGTCCAACGAGGGGTCCAATGAGGGAGGCAGGATGATTGCTACAAAAATGGGTGTATCGGGCCGTGGGCAAACCGGGACAGACAGCGAATTTCCGGCAAAGTGCGCCGGAAATTCATGTCAGTCCCTGGTTTGCGAAGGGGCGCGTACGTTCGGAGAGGGTCACGGCGCGGGGACCCATACCATCGGCGATGGGGCGAGCCCACTCGCGATCGATTTCAACGGCGACGGAACGTTGCAACAGGCTGACGGAGACGATCAGGCGGTAGACCTTGTCCGTGTTGGCGATGATGCCTTCCAACCCGGCCAATGGGCCGGCCTCGATGTAGACCTTGGATCCGACGCGGAGAAGCGGCCACGGCTGGGCTGCAAGTCCGGAGCGAAGGATGACGCGAATGGCCTGGATCTCGTCGTCGTCAACGGGGGCAGGGGTCTTGCCGAACCCGACGATACCGATGACGCCGGGCGTGGTGAGGATGGGCATGAGGCGATCGCTGGCGTCGAACCGGCAGAACAGATAGCCAGGGAAGAGAGGGAGTTCCAGCTCTTTGACGCGGTCGGACCAGCGCCGCCGGGAACGGTAGAGCGGAAGGAACTCTTCGTAGCCCTTGCCGCGCAGGGTGGTGGAGGCGACGATTCCCAATCTGGATTGGATGCGAAGAGCGTACCAGGGCAGTTGGTCCGGCCGCGGTGACGCCGCACACTGGACCACCTCAAATCCGGAACTCCGGCCGCGCTTCGATGGGGGCACCATGACTTTCTCCGTATCCCGAAGTATTTTGGACAAGCTCTGCCATTAGAGTCCCAAAGCCCCGACCCAGGCCTGAAGAATCCAATGCAACCCGACTTCGACCGTATGTCAAATGTGATACGCGGACGACAAATGAGAGATTAGGAGTTTCGCACTGGAAAGTAAAGAAAAAACATCGGCAGAAAAGTACTGGGAACGAGTGCGGAAGGGCACTAAGCCGCAAGTATGACAGCGTGATACACCGTACTTTGTCATACGTCATTGGAGGCGGAATGAAACTGGCGATGTAGGCATCTTCCGACAAGAAACGGTACGTTCAGGACCCAATTTTGGGCTTTCAATATTGCGCGTGTATTCTGTGAGGCCGACGGGGAAGGATATTCCGTGGCCGGCGGCGACCAGCATGGCAGTGGCACGGGCGAGGACCGCCGCGGCGCTCGGGAAAAATAGACCGCTTTGGGAAGGGGCGCTAGCCAAAAGTGGTCCACACCGACCGCCAGGCTCGAATGTTTTGTAATGACACAGTCATTACGTACTGCTATGCTGGTCTTCATGGACGGAATACCTATGCATACTTCTCAACAGGAAAAGGCCAAGCGCGACACTCTGAACATCCGGATCAAGCCGGAACTGCGCGGGCTAATCGATCGGGCGGCGGAGTTGTCGGGCAAAAACCGGACAGATTTCGTGCTCGATGCGGCCCGTCACGCCGCCGAGGATACGCTTCTGGACCGCACGGTATTTGTGGTCAACCCAAAAGCCTATGCCGAGTTCCTGGTGAGGCTGGATGCGCCGCCGCGCCCGAACGCCCGGTTGCGCCGCTCCCTGCAGACGACCGCGCCATGGGAGAAATAAGCGGGCTGTTGCCGCCTGAGCCGCTCGCGGACGAGCACGACATCGGCGATTTCCGGTCCGGGGAGGCATCGCTTGACGATTGGCTGAAGCGCCGAGCGCGCGCCAATCGGGTGAGCGGAGCTTCGCGCACCTATGTCGTTTGCGAAGAAAGACGCGTCATTGGCTATTATGCGCTGGCTTCCGGCGTGGTGACAGTGGAAAGCGCCCCCGGCCGGTTCAGGGGTAACATGCCAGACCCCATCCCGGTAGCCGTGCTGGCACGCCTGGCCGTGGATCGCGATTGGCAGGGGCGGGGTATCGGCCGCGCCCTGTTCGGGGACGCCGCGCGGCGCGTGGCGCATGCGGCCGAGGCGATCGGGATTCGCGGCATGGTTGTTCACGCAATATCGGAGGAGGCGAAGAATTTCTATCTGGCGCTTGGCTTCGATGCGAGCCCAAGTGAGCCGATGACGCTGATGGCGACGTTGTCCGACGTTCGCGCCGCTCTTTCATAAAACACTGCCCTAAGACAGCGCGAGCTGCCGCGCGGCCCGCTCGCGTTTACGCCATAGAATTCGCATACGTGGTTGAACCGAAGGAGCGGCACCACATGCCTGCCGACCCGATCAGCCAAAACCGGCCATTGACGATCACCGAGGGTCAATAAGAGGGACGAACGATTGGACACGGCGGGAGAGGAGGCGCCGGATTGGGGCGGGCACGCGTCTGATTTTGGTTCAGGTTTGCCGCACGCCGTCATGTCCCTGAAAGCCGTGCATTAGGATGAAGTCAGGAGAGCTTGTGCTCGATCACATAGCGAACGAGGCCGGCTGTCGATTGGAGGCACAGTTTGTTCAGTATGCGACTCTTGTAGGTGCTGACTGTCTTGGCGCTCACGTTCAATTCGGAGGCGACCTCGGCGGCAGGCCTGCCTGCCGCAAGCGCCAGCAAGACTTTGTATTCCTGGGCGGAGAGATCCGCGTGGCGAGCAGCGGATCTCTGGCTGTGAGCTTCCCGGCGAACCGACTCACTAAAATGCTTCTTGCCATCGAGGATATCCCCGACCGCCTTGAGGAGATCGGAACGGCCGGAGTTCTTTGAAACATAACCCGAGGCACCGAGTTGCAGGGAACGAGCGGCGTACTGGGAATCCGGGTGCATCCCCAGCACGAGTACCGCGGCCTCGGGGCGACGGGCGCAGACCTCCCGCAGGACAGAGAAGCCGCGATCGTCATCGGGGAGGCTGACATCGAGAATCACGAGACGCCAAGGCTGTGCCTTGATTTGAGCCAAGGCTAGTTCGGCGGTTTCCGCCTCGCCAAAGACGACGTTCCGGAACTCCTGACCAAGCACCTGCTTCAGCCCCAGACGAATGAGCAGATGATCATCGACAATCAGAATGGATAGCTTGGGTTCCTGTCGCATTTCGCATCAGTCCGACCGGGTCAAACCCGAAATGGCCCATACACCAAGTCACTTCCGGGGCGGCCGGGGGCAAGCCCCATATATCCCGGACGTTTAGCCGCCTCGCGCGAACGGTCGGGTGGGCAAGCGTTCGCGCCGGCGATCGCTGCGCTTGCCGGTAGCGCAAAAATTCGTAATCATCAGGCTTCATTCCTCCGCAACAGGCCCCGGCGTTTCCCGCGCCGGCCGCGCGCTGGATTCTAGCGCGATTGCTGGCGCGTCCAAGTTCCCGGCGATCAAGCTTCGCAGCCGATACCAAGGGAACCCGCCGCCTACAAAGGAATGCTCCGAATCATCATACCGCACCTGGTTGAAATGGCGCCGCGAAGCATAACGGGTGGGTGCGCGACTTGAAAGTGAGGTGCTTCACCTAAACGCCCGCCAATCGAGATAATCCGGGCGTACAAGATACTGCGGAGCAGGAGCCGCGACCGTAAGCGCCCGCAAGCGGGCGTTGGCAGGCGGAAGCTAGGGACTTGCAAAATTCCGGATCCAGAGCCCCTGGTTGGTGTCGGTACAAAACAAAATCGAGGGGAAATGTATTCGGCGGGGCGGCGAGGCAATAGAATATTTGT
>JBEKDV010000380.1:0-7907 GCA_050014175.1 Candidatus Solibacter sp.
ACAGGGGATCGATCACCCTGGCAGGCGGAAACATCGCACTGAATGTCCAAACGTTCGTTACCGGGGCCGCTACCCTCACCGGCGGCGGCACCGTGAACCTCGGCGGGTACACCATTTCCGGGTACACCAACAACAACGCCGATGGCACGCTAACCAACGTCGACAACCGGATTCAGGGTGCCGGGTCCCTCAGCAACCTTGTGGTCAATAACCAGAGCGCCGGCGTGATCGCCGCCAACACCAACGGCCAGACGCTGTCCTTCTCCGGGAGTACCCTCTACAATTCCGGTACGCTGGCAGTCTCTAACGGCGGGACGCTGCAAATTGCCAGCGGTCTGACCAATCTCAGCAACCGCACCCTCACCGGTGGCACCTATAACGTCGGCGCCGGTACCCTTTACATCCCGGACGCGATCGTCAACAACGCGGCCACCCTCATCCTCGACGGTACGTCGTCTTCCATCGTGTACTCGGGCGGCGATGCGTTGGCCTCCACCTTCGCCGACAACCAGGCGGGCGGTACGTTTGAGCTTCTGAATGGCCGCAACTTCACCACGGCGGGCGCGTTTTCCAACGAGGGCACGATCGATGTCGGCGCCGGCTCCACATTCACCATCGACGGCGCCTTCACCAACAACGGCTCCCTGGACGTCAACGGCACCTTCAACGCCTCGTCCACCACCATCGGCGCCGGCCAGTCCCTTTACGGCTCCGGCACGATTCAAGGCGACGTCACCGTCTACGGCGAAACCGATCCCGGCAATTCGCCCGGCATCCTCACGGTCGACGGCACTTACACGCAGGCGGCGGGAAGTTTCCTCAATATCCAGCTCGGCGGCACTTCGTCGGGCCAGTTCGACCAGTTGAACGTCAACGGCGCCATCTTCCTGGGCGGTACCCTCGACGTTTCCCTCTGGGGCGGCTTCGTTCCCGCCGGCGGAAACACCTTCGACATACTCAACTGGACCGGCACGCGGACCGGCACGTTCTCCGCCATCGTCTATCCGACGCTGTCCGCGGGCTACTCCTTCGAGTCGCTGTGGGCGGCCAACAGCCTGACGCTGGAGATCCTGTACACGCCCACCGGTGGAGGCAACACCAGTCCCGAACCGGCCACCTGTTTGCTGATCGGCGGCGGGTTGCTGGTGGGAAGCTATCACTGGCGCAGAAGGCGCCAGCTCTAAGCGAGAAATAGAGAGGCTCATTATGAAAAGAAACGTTTGGTTGTTGATTGCGATCCTCGTGGTGTTAGCCGCCACCGGGACGGTCTGGAGCTTGCGCGCGTCCGGCAAGGTGACATTCAAGAGCGCTTATCAAGCCGTGCTGCTGACCAACGGCAGCGTCTACTACGGCAAGCTGGAAGGGCTGGGCGGGCCGTATCCGGTGCTGCGCGACGTTTTCTATGTGCAAGCGGCGGCCGACGCCAATACCAAGCAGACTACCAACGTACTGATCCGGCGCGGCAAGGAGTGGCACGGACCGGATTACATGTTGCTCAACGCCAACCACATTCTGCTGGTCGAGCCGGTGAGCCCCGGGTCGCGGGTGGCCACCCTGATCGCCGAAGCCCAGTGAGCCGGCCGGCCCCGGTAAACGCGCGGCATCACACCGCCACCGTCTTCCATTTCCCCCGGCGGAACAGGATCACCGAGACTACGGCCAGCACCGATTCCGCCCCGCAGATCGCCAGATACACTCCGCGCGGCCCGAGATGCTGTGCCAGAAACCAGGCCAGCGGAATCTGCACGCACCAGTAGCAGCCGAAATTGATCCAGTTGGGCGTGGCCGTGTCGCCGGCGCCATTGAACGCCTGCTGCATCACCATGCCCCAGGCGTAGAACGGATAGCCGAGGCTGACATATTGCAGGCACGTCACGGCGAGCGGGAGCACCAGCGGACCGGGCTGGAACACGGTCACCAACGAGCGCGCCGCCGCCACGAAGACAATTCCGACCAGCGTCAGGAATCCCATGTTGTACAGCCCCGCGAGCCACACCGCGCGCTCGCTGCGGTCGGGACGTCTCGCGCCCAGATTCTGCCCCACCAGCGTGGCGGCGGCGGAGCAGATGCCCCACGACGGCATCAGCGCGAACATGACGATCCGCATGGCCAGCGAGTAGCCCGCCACCGCGGGGCTGCCGAAACCGGCGTTGATGCGCGCCAGGGTGAGCCAGCTTGCCGTGCCGATCAAGTACTGCAACATGGCGGTGCACGCCAGCCGCAGCAGGCGCGCCAGCACCGCCCAATCCAGGCGCAGATGGCGGCGCGCCACGGCCACGCGCGCGCGTCCTCCGCCCAGCACGTAAAGTTGATAGAGCACGCCCAGACTGCGGCCCGTTGTAGTCGCCACCGCGGCGCCGGTCACGCCCAGCTTGGGGAACGGGCCGAGTCCGTAGATGAAGCAGGGGTCGAGCGCCAGGTTGATCAGGTTGGCCATCCACAGGGTGCGCATGGCGATGGCGGCGTCGCCGGAGCCGCGGAAGATGCCGTTGATCAGAAAGATCATCACGATGGCCAGATTTCCGCCCAGGATAATGCGCGCGTACCCGGTTCCGGCCGCCACCACCGAAGGCGTGGCGTGCATGAATTCGAGCAGTTGCGGAGCGAAGGTGTAGCCCGCGATTCCCATGAGGATGGCGAGCACGATGCCGAGGCCGATTGCCTGCACGGCGGTCACCGACGCGCCTTCGGGATCGTGCTCCCCGATGCGCCGCGCGACCGTCGCCGTGGCGGCCATGGCGAGCCCCGCCGCGATGGCGTAGACGAGCACCACGACGGCTTCCGTAAGTCCGACGGCAGCCATCGCGTCCGCGCCCAGGCGCGCCACCCAGAAGGCGTCCACCACCCCGAAGGTGGACTCCATCACCATCTCCAGAATGGTGGGAATGGCCAGCAGGGCGATGCCACGGGTCAAACTGCCTTCCGTGAAATCCTGCGTAGTGCCGGCCAGCGCTTCGCGCAGGAATCGCCACTTCTGATGGGTTGGCGACGTCATGGTCGATTGCATGTGAATCTCTCCGGATAAAGCTATCCGTGTTGATTGGTTGGAAAGTCCTGCGCTTCAGAGGATCTGAAGCACGTTGTCCGTGGCAAGGGGAACGCTAGCGCGAAAACCGGAGCGGGCAGAGAAGCCCGCGGCGGATTTCGCTAGCGAAACGTCGGACAAATTCGGTCGGAGATATGCATGGGCGACCTACTTGAAAATCAGGTTACCACATCGGGCGGCCCTTCACCAAGAGCTGTCCAGGCGCGGGCAGGCGCGGGTTGCCCGAGGCGGAAAATGATACGATAAATCCGCTATGAAGCTGCGAATTCTGGTCACTTCCCTTTTGATTTCCGCCGCATTGGGCTGGGCGCAAAAGCCCATTCAACTGGCGGATATCCTCTCCTGGAAACGCATTCAAGCCCCCGCGGTTTCCAACGACGGGGAATGGCTGGCCTACCGCGTCTCACCGGCGGAAGGCGATGCCGAGGTGGTGATACGCAATCTGAAAACCGGCAGGGAACTGCGTTTCCCCATCGGCGATCCGGGGGCCGCCGCCCCGGCGCCGGATGCGGGCGCGCCTCCGCAGGCGGCGCCACTGGCGATCGCGAGCGCGCTCGCCATCGCGGGTAACTCGCGCTGGGCGGCCTTCCAAAGCTATCCCAACTCCAAAGATGCGAAGAAGCTGAAAAAGGACAAGAAGCCGATTCAGACCGCGGTCGTGCTGGTGGAACTCGCCACCGGCAAGAAGACGGAGTTCGACAAGACGCGGCGCTTCTCCTTCTCCGGCGAGAAAGCTACCGCGCTCGCCCTGCACCGCTATCCCGCCGATGCGGCCGGCCCCGCGACTCCACCACCCGCTGCCGCGCCCGGCGCTCCGGCCGCCGACCGTCCCTCCGGCTCGGACCTGCTGCTCTACGATCTGGCCTCGGGCAGTGAGCTGAATCTGGGCAACGTCAGCGAATTCGCTTTCGATAAGAAGGGCGACTGGCTGGCGTGCCTGATCGATGCCCGCGACAAGGCGGGCAACGGCGTGCTGTTGCGCAATATGGCCACGGGCTCGCTCCAATCGTTGGATCACGCCGAGGCCGTATACAAAGGTCTCACCTGGACCGAGAAGGGCGATGGCCTGGCCACCGTGCGCGGGGTGGACGACAAAGGCTTCGAAGACAAGCTCTACACCGTGGTGGCGTTCAAAGGCTTCAGCGGCGGCGCGCCGGCGAAGTTCCTCTTCGACCCCAAAACCGACAAGAGCTTTCCCGCCGGCATGACCATCTCTGCGGTGCGCAACGCGGCGTGGCGCGACGATCTTTCGGCCGTGATTTTCGGCATCCGCGAGGTCAAGGCGAAAAAGACGCCGCCGCCGGCCGAGGGCGAACCCAAGATTACCGTATCGGCGCCGGGCCCAAGCGATGCGGCCAACGAAGATAAGGCCGACCTGGTGCTCTGGCACTGGAAGGATCCGCGCCTGCAATCGCAGCAGGCAGTGCAGGAGACCCAGGACAAGAATTTCAGCTACCTCTCCATATGGCGTCCGGGCGACGGCAAATTCCTGCGCCTGGCCGACGATAGCATCCGCACCGTCAACCTCCCCGCCGAATCGAAGGTGGCCCTCGGCACCGACGTCCGCGAGTACGAACTGATGGGCAATCTCGATGGCCGGCGTTACGAGGACGTCTACGTGGTGGACCCCGCCACCGGCGAGCGCAAACTGGCGTTGCGCAAGGCGCGCTGGTTCCGCGGCGCGTCGCCCGACGGAGGGCAACTGCTGTTCTATGACGATGGCGCGTATTACACCTACGACACGGCCACCGGCAAGCAGACGAAAATCACCAAAGGCGTGGCCACCACCTTCATCGATGCCGATAACGACGTCAACGTGAGCAAGCCGCCGACGCCGTCGTTGGGCTGGAGCAAAGACAGCCAGAACGTGCTGTTGAGCGACGGGTGGGACATCTGGAAGGTCGCGGCCAAGGGCGGCGCGGCGGTGAATCTCACGGGCAACGGGAAGAAGGACAAGATCCGCTACCGCCAGCGCTTCCGCCTCGATCCCGACGAGAAGGGCATCGATCTCGACCAGCCCATGTACATCGGCGCCTACGGCGAGTGGACCAAGAAGTCGGGCATCGGCCTGATCGAGCCCGGCAAACCCGGCGTGCGCATGCTGCAATGGGGCGACGCGCGCTACGCCACCTTGATGAAGGCCAAGGATGCCGACACCTGGCTCTACACGCGGGAGACAGTGAAGGAGTCGCCGGATTACTATGTGGCCGGCAAACTCCTGGAGAACGGCCAGAAGGTGACGGACGCCAACCCGCAACAGAAGGATTTTCTGTGGACCAGCGGTGTGCGCATCGTGGATTACACCAGCACGCGCGGCGAGAAGTTGCAGGCGGCGCTCTATCTGCCGGCCAATTACGATGCGGCGAAGAAGTATCCGGCGGTGGTGGAGATCTACGAGAAGATGTCGCAGAACGCCAACTCCTATCCGCAACCGGGTTACAACGGGTTCAGTATTTCGGCCTACACCAGCAACGGGTACGCCGTGATCGAGCCCGATATCGTGTACAAGGTCAACGATCCGGGCGTGAGCGCCGTGGCGTGCGTAGTGCCGGCGGTGAAGGCCGCGGTGGCCACCGGCGTAGTGGACGCGGCGCGCGTCGGCATCCACGGCCACTCCTGGGGCGGCTACCAGACGGCGTTTCTGGTGACCCAGACGGACGTTTTCCACGCCGCCGTGGCGGGCGCCCCGCTCACCGACATGGTCAGCATGTACAGCCTGATCTACCGCAATACCGGCGGCACCAACCAGGCCATCTTCGAGAGCAGCCAGGGACGTTTCTACGGCGGCTATTGGGACAACCTGGAATCTTACCAGCGCAACTCGCCGGTGTACCACGCCAAGAACGTGAACACGCCGCTAATGATCCTGCACAACGATAAGGATGGCGCGGTGGATCAGACGCAGGGCATCGAGTACTTCAACACGCTGCGGCGCTTGCAGAAACCGGTGGTGCTCTTGGAATACAAGGGCGAGAATCACGGCCTGCGCAAACCGGAGAACATGAAAGACTACACCGTCCGCATGAAGGAATTCTTCGACCACTACCTGATGGACAAGCCGGCGCCCAAGTGGCTCACCGACGGCGTGCCGCTGCTCAAGATGAAGGACCATCTGGAAGAGCGGGTAACCTCCCGGCCTGTCTCTCCGAGTGCCCCCGCCGGCGCGGGCGGCGGGCAATGAGACTGGCGGCGGCCGCGCTGACAGCCTGCGTCCTGCATGCGCAACTGAGCGGCGTCATCGATATTCACGTGCATGCCGATCCGGATTCGGTGCCGCGCTCCATCGACGCCATCGATCTGGCGCGCCTGGCGAAAGAGCGCGGCATGCGCGGCATGGTGCTCAAGAGCCATTGGGAACCCACCGCGTCGCTGGCCTACGTAGTCTCCAAGGTGGTGCCGGGGATCGCGGTGTTCGGCGGCATCGACCTCAACCGCTCCGTGGGCGGCGTCAATCCGGCGGCCATCGAGCGTATGGTGCTCATGAAGGGCGGACTGGGGCGCGTGGTCTGGATGCCCACCTTCGATGCCGAAAACCAGGTGCGGTATTCGAAAGAAAACCGGCCATTCGTTTCGGTGTCGAAGAACGGCGCGCTGTTGCCCGAGGTGAAAGAGGTGATCGCGCTGGCGGCGAAGCACGCGCTCACGCTGGAGACGGGGCACTCCTCGGCCGAAGAGTGTCTCCTCATCGTTCGCGAAGCGCGGCGCGCGGGCGTGCGCAATGTCGTCGTGACCCATGCCATGCATGCACCGATTCACATGACGGTAGCGCAGATGCGGGAAGCGGCGGGAATGGGGGCGTGGCTCGAGTTCGTGTACAACGCCCTCATCGGACCCAACAAGGAACTCGGGTTTGCCGATTATGTCCGGGCGATTCGCGCCGTGGGCGTGGAGCACTGCATTCTTTCCAGCGACCTGGGACAGCCGGGGAATCCGCTGCATCCGGATGGCCTGGTGGCGTTCTTCGCCGGCCTCGAGTCCGCCGGATTGTCGGCGGCGGAGATCGACCGGATGTCGCAGACCAATCCGGCCAAGGCACTGGGGTTGGATTAGCCTATGGTCCCCCTCATCGAAACCGAGCGTCTCCTATTGCGCACCCACCGCATGGAGGATTTCCACGATTGCGCCGCCATGTGGGCGCATCCCGACGTGGTGCGT
Source organism: Candidatus Solibacter sp. (assembly GCA_050014175.1). Classification (GTDB taxonomy): domain Bacteria; phylum Acidobacteriota; class Terriglobia; order Bryobacterales; family Bryobacteraceae; genus Solibacter. The sequence continues at coordinate 7,202 of JBEKDV010000380.1, forward strand.
TACGTCGGCGGCCGGCCGTTCTCGCGTGAAGAGGTGTGGGCGAGAATCCTGCGCTACGTCGGCCACTGGCAGTGGATGGAATTTGGCTTTTGGGCGATCGAAGAAAAGTCCACCGGCGACTTTGCCGGCGAACTGGGATTCGCCGAGTTCAAGCGGGAGTTGGAGCCCCCGATCCTGGGCGTTCCCGAAATTGGTTGGGCGCTGGCCCCTCATGCCCACGGCCGGGGCTATGCGACGGAAGCCGTCCGCGCGGTGGTCGCCTGGGGCGACGGGCACTTCGGCTCCGCGCGGACGGTGTGCCTGATCCATCCCGAAAACCTGCGCTCGGTTCGGGTGGCGGAGAAATGCGGCTACCGGCAATTCCAGCGCACCACGTACAAAGGTCAAGAGACGATTATCTTCGAGCGCCTGGGAGCGCGATAGCCCGGCCAACGCCTGGCGGCGCTCCGTCGGCGCCCTGCAACACGTGCAGGAAGTGCGTGTCGGTGGGGTTCGACGGGTCCGGGTTTGTGTTATCCGCGTTCATCGGCGTTCATCGGCGGCTGAACAGTTTTTTTTCTGGCATCGACCCAGGCTGGGAACACTGCGGGGTTCTCCAGCCAGACCAGCATCCATTGCACCATCTCTTCCTTTTGCGCGCGTTTTTCGGGCGTGAAGCGCGCGGCGGCGGCAATCCATTTCGTGCGATCCTTGGCGGCGATCACCT
>JBEKDV010000381.1:0-7901 GCA_050014175.1 Candidatus Solibacter sp.
GACGACCAGCGGCGCATGGGCGAGAAGCAGCGCGAGATCGTGGGCCGCGTGATGCCGGCCTACCGGCGGCTAGCCGCTTCGGGCCAGATCGAGATTTCCACCACGCCGTATTACCATCCCATCCTGCCGCTGTTGTGCGATTCCGACATCGCCGGGGTGGCGCACGCTCATGTGCCGCTGCCGCCGCGATTCCGCTATCCGGACGATGCGCGCCGCCAACTCAGGCTGGCGCGCGAATACGTGGAACAGCACTTCGGCGTGGCGCCGGTGGGTCTGTGGCCCAGCGAGGGCTCGGTGTCCGACGAAGTTTTCGCCCTGGCGAGCGAGCTGGGTTTCCAGTGGGCCGCCACCGATAGCGGCGTGCTCGACCGCACCCAGCAGCGCGCGGTTCCGGTGGAAGGGCTGTACCGTCCCTACGAATGGCGGCAGAACGGCAGCAGCATGAAGCTGATCTTCCGCGACCATTTCATGAGCGACCTGATCGGCTTCGTGTATTCCAAGATGGAAGCCTCCCATGCCGCCGCGGATTTCCTGCACCGCATCCGCCAGAACTGCGCCGGCATTCTGGCCGCCGGCCGCGACGCCCTGGTGCCCATCATCCTGGACGGCGAGAACGCCTGGGAATACTATCACCAGAATGGCCGCCCCTTCCTGCGCGAACTCTACCGGCGCATCAGCGACGACGCGGGGTTCCACGCCGTCACCGCCAGCGAAGCCTTCCGCCTGATGGCGCCGGAGCCGCTGGACCACATCTTCCCGGGCTCCTGGATCAACGCCAACTTCGATATTTGGATCGGCGCCGAGGAAGACAACCAGGCCTGGACGCAGTTGCTGCGCGCGCGCGCCACCTACGATGCCACCACCGGCGTCCCGGAAGCCGGCCGCCGCATGGCGTACGAGGAACTGCTGATCGCCGAAGGCAGCGACTGGTGCTGGTGGTACGGCCCGGAGCACGATTCCGTCAATCGCCCGGAGTTCGACCAGCTTTACCGCAGCCATCTGGCGAACGTCTACCGTTTTCTGCGCCTGTCGCCGCCGGAGGAGCTCTCGCGGCCCATTCTTCGCATCTCCACGCCGGATATCCGCGTGCCACCCACGGGCGCCATACACCCCACCATCGATGGCGAGGTGACGTCGTACTTCGAGTGGCTGGGCGCCGGGCAATACCAGGTGGACGAGCGCTCGGGTTCGATGCACGGGAAGAAGTTCCTGGTGAGCCAGGTGCTGTTCGGCAGCGACGGCGAGAGCTTGTTCGTGCGCGTGGACTTCCGCCCCGGGGCGGAACTCGGACTGGCAGGGATGGAAGCGCGGATCACGCTGCAATCGCTCGACAACGCGCCGCCGCAGCCCGTGACCATCCGCCTGACCGGCGGCGGCGCCGCCAGTGACGATCCTGTGGAGTGCGCCTTCCGCCGCATCCTGGAAGCGCGCTTCCCGCTGGCCGGCGCCGGCGTCGCCGAAGGCCGCGGCGTGCGCTTCCAGCTTTCGCTCTGGCAAGGCGGGCTTCCAATGGATGCCGTGCCGCAGCAGGGCTGGCTGGAAATGCCCACCACCTGCCCGGCGGAGATGGCGGACTGAAGACCAACCGGCCAAACCGGCCATCGCGCCGGAGCGCCGTGGCGGGCCGCCGTGTTAGACTGTAAAAGTTATGGCAATTCCGAATGTTAAGCGGTTCCGGCCCTTCTGCCCGACCTGCAACGATACCTACACGCTGATGGCCGTCCTGCCGCAGGGCGCCAGTGTCGAGCAGTACCTGGCGGACGCGGTGGCGCGCCACGATCACAAGGCGTTCATCGATTCCAAGACGCTGCACACCAAGGTCCGCGTCGGTCAGCAGAAGCAGAAGAAGGCGAAGTAGTTTCCGGTTACGCCCGGCGAAGCGCTCAGACGCCTCGCCGGGCAGGCCCGAGGCCCATCCTACAATCTGGCCTGCAGGTTCCTCATGGCACGCAATCCCTCCTGGGCGACTTCGGGATCGGTGTCTCTGCTGAGCTTCTCCAGGTAAGCCACGCTCTCTTTGTCTCCACTTGCCGCGAGCACGCGCGCCAAGCCGATCTTCTCATCCTTCGTGGCGGTCGCCAGGGGCGCATAGAGCGCCTGGCGGGTGGCGCTATCGCGCGCCAGTTCCGTGAGGAACGGCAAGGCATCCCCTTTGTAGGCGCTGGAATTCAGGTTATTGACGAGGAATTGCAGCGGGCTGAATTCGCTGGTTTCGGTGCGCCCCAGCGCCACCATGGCGAAGGCGAGGGAAAGCCGCGGCGACGTTTTGCCTTCGTCCTTCCAGGCCCGTTCGATCAGCCCGGCGTCGGCCGGATCGCGCAGGCGCGCGAAGCCTTCGGCGGCGGCGGCGCGCATCTTCTCGTCCTTGTCGCTCAGGTACTGCTGGTAGGTTGGGCGGCTCTTGGGGTCGGGCAGCATGGCCAGCGCGCCGAGCGCGGCGCGCCGCACTTTGGCATCCTTGGCGCGATTGAGGACGTCCACCAGGTCCCCAATCGCCTCCCGATTGCGCAACAGGCCGGTGGTGTCAATGGCGGCGATCCGCACCTTGGAATTCAGGTCGCGCAGCAGGAAGGCGATCTTCGGGCCCGCCGATTCGTCGCGGATCTTCTGTATGGCGATGAGCGATTCGTAGAGCACATCGGTATCCTTGGTGCGCAGCGCCTGGAGCAGATCGGGCACGGCGGCCTTGCCGCGCAAAATCCCCACCGCGCGCGCCGCGTTGGCGCGCACCGGCATGCCGGCGCCGCCGGAGACCAGGGCGCCGAGCGCGGCAATGACGTCGGGGCGGGCCGTGATGTAGGCGTCTATCACCTGGTCGTTGGTGTCGGTGAATTTGCCCTTGATGCTCGTGCCCACGCGTTTGAAGGAGGAGCCGAAGCCGCTTTGGATGTACCCGGGCAGGTAAAAGTTGACCAGGCCGTCGGTGGCCTGTACCTGCACTTCGGCGTCGTTATCGCGCGTGGCGAGGATGAGAGAGTCGAGGGCCCGCGCGGCGGAGAGTTGTTTGACAGCTTCCACGCGGACGTCGGTGCTGGGGTCCTTGAGGAACTCCGTAAGATGGGGAATGGCCGCACTGCCGCCCTTGCCGACCTCGCGGACGTCTTTGGGGCGGACATCCTGGGCGGCGGCGGAGGCGATCAGGGCGAAAGCCGCAAAACAGAAGCGCATATTCGTATTATCTCGTGAGATAAGACGCGCTTGGCGAGGGAAAAGTCCGGAAACACGTTTCTCGCCAAGACGCCAAGACGCAAAGAGAGCCCAGAAAAGGTCTTCTTTGCGCCTTCGCGCCTTGGCGTGAAACCTGTCCTTCTTACCGGATGAATTCCAGTTCGACGCGCTTGGAGATGAGGCCGGCGTCGTAGCCTAAATCGAGCAGTTTCTGTGCCGCCACGGGGATGATTTCGCCGCAATCCACGGTGTAGTGGTTGACGTACATGCCGATGAACTTCTCCGCCAGGCGCGGTTCCATGTCGCGGGCAAATTGCATGGCGTATTGCAGGGCTTCATCGTGATTGTCCAGAGCGTACTGAATGCTGTCGCGCATCATGCGGCAGCACTCGCTCTTGACGTCGGCATCCAGGGAGCGCAACAGCACATTGCCGCCCAGCGGGAGGGGCAGATTGTAGGCGGTCTTGAACCAGCGTCCCAGATCGGCAATGCGGTGGAAGCCTTCGCGGTCGAACGTCAATTGCGCTTCGTGGATGATCAGCCCGGCGTCCACCGTGCGTTCCTTGACGGCCTCGGTGATTTTGTCGAAGGGGGTGATGACGGGCTCGAAATCCGGCTGGTAGAGTTTGCAGGCCAGGAACGCGGTGGTCATGGTGCCGGGGATGGCGATGCGCTTGCCTTTGAGTTCCTCCGGTTCCATGGGGCGGCTGGAGATGATCATGGGGCCATAGCCGTCGCCAATGGAAGACCCGCTGGCCATGAGCACGTACTTGTCGGCCACGTAGGGATAGGCGTGGTAGGAGATGGCGCTCAGGTCATAGAGACCTTCCATGGCCTTGCGGTTGAGGGTTTCGATATCGGACAACACGTGCCGGAAGGTGACACGGGGCGAGCGCACCTTTTTTGTCGCCAAGGCATAAAACATGAAGGCGTCATCGGAATCCGGGCTATGCGCGCTGACAATCTCCTGGGGGGCTGCCGGTGTCATAAGAAGAACCTTAAGTTTACACTACCGGAGGGATGAAGCCTGCGGATGGAGGGGAGAGGAAGGCAAGAAATCAGCAAAAGGAAAATAAGAAAGGGCGGTCACTCGATTGGGTCGTGAACTGGGAAGCGACTGTTGGCGATCATCCGGTTAGCGCATACGACGCATTGCCCTGAATATTCGGGCGTTCGGTGAATCCGACCGTTCGGTGCTTCTCAACTGCATGCTCACTTCCCGCGAGTGAAGCCGCCCTCATTCTGATCCGGCTCTATAAGTCACCTCCCACCGTGCTCTCCCGATTGAAAACCGGGTGAGACGGCTAAGAAAGACGGCGTTTTGTTTCGGAACCATTACAGCCCGATTCCACCTTCACTATGCTCCCGGAGGCTTGGAATGTCAAGACATCTTGACGTACCATTCGGGGGGTACTTCTACATCAGGCACGGTCACGACAATGCGCAATTTCTTCTCGAAAAAAGCCCTACCGCTCGGCGGCGCTCCCGCCGTGCGCCGCCTCAAATCGTATTCCGCGCAAAGCGGCTACGTCTATCAGTATTTCTACGAAGGCCAGCGGCCCTTCCGCGGGGGCGGCGAGAGCGGCCTCGAATTCGTCTTTACGGTGAGCGCGGACCGCAAGACGTGGCATCCGGTAAGCGTGTTGGTGGCCGAAGAAGCCCTGCGCCCGTGGGAAGAGGCGCACACCCATCCGCTCGCTTCCACCGAGCGCTACGCGGTTGCCAAAATGGCGTTATTTCAGGCCTTCGACGAGCGTGCCACACCCCACCTCATGAAGCAGGAGGTTCGCCTACGCGCGGCCGATGTGGCGGCGATTCTGGAGACGCTGGGGCTGGAAAGCTGAGTTCACTGGCCCGTAGCGGGTCCAAAGGGAGCCGCGCGAACCAGGTCGTGGACCAGGGGGCCCGCTCCACCATTCGGCCCTCCATTCAACCTGGACCCGCGCCGCGAAAGAGCATGCGGCACGGCGCGGTATGCCGGAGCCGCCGACGCGGAAACGGTTGTGCCGGCAATCGCAATCAGGCACTCCGAGGAATAAGAATCGGGGCCGGCGATGTCGAGGTTGTTGTCGCCCGCCGTGAGCCCCGCCGGTACCGTCAGGTTGATCTGGTAGAGCCCCGCCAGTCCGGGCGCGAGGCCGGAGTAGCCCACGGTGGCGGCCACGCCGCCGATATAGGCCGTGATCGTGCCGGAGGGGGTTGTCGCATACGGATAGGGGGGCCCGGCCGCGCCGTCGGCGATCCCGGGGCTCACCGCGCCCAATCCGGTGAGATAGACCGACACCGTCTCGCCGATCTGCGCCGGATTGCCGGCGTTGACCAGGGTGCCATCCGGGTGGACCACGTCGCCGTACCCAAGGCCGTCCTGCAATTGCGTGAGCACCCCCGGCGCGGTCTTGGCGATGAGCGTGGTCACGGCGTTGGAGGCCACATTGTTATTGAACACCTGCACCTTGGCGATGGTGCCCGTCACGCCGTAGGGCACGATGGCCGATAGCTGCGTCGGGGTCACGTAGTAGAGGGGCGCCGGGATGTTGTTGACGGTCACCTGCACGTTGCCGAGCGTGGTGGGGAAGGGAATTCCGGATTCCACTTGAGTCCCCGAGGCCAGGTTGGCGCCGTATAGCGTGAGCAACTCTCCGGGTGCCAGGCCCGCCGTGAAGGGCGCGAAACTGCCCGCGTTGACGATGCCCTGGGGATTCAGAAACACCGGGGTGGCGCTCAACGTGCTGCTCATGGAGGGCGCCTGAAGAGCTACGCTGAGGCCCAGGTACGGACCGATACCGCTGCCGATCCGGATGCCGCCGCCCACCACGTAGTTCATGATCGGATTGCTATAGAGGCCATTGGCTGCAACGGTGTAGGAGTCGCTGTAAGTATAGTTGTAGGCCGAGGCAACGAAGAAGTCGGCCAGCCGCTGATGGCCCACGATGGCGCCGCCGTTGGCGCTGAACGAGCCGTAGAAGCTATCCGGGGTGGCGTAGCCGGCGCTCAAGGTGGAATCGTCCTGGTCGAGACCCGCCTCGTAGTACAGGCCGCTCAAGTTGGGGGTGCCGGTGCCGGTGCGTACCCCCACAAGCAGATCAGAGGAATAGCGCGACCCGCCGAACACGAAGTTGCCGTCGGGCGAGAAATACAGGTAGTATTGCCCGGAGAACAGCGCGGTAGTGGAGGTGGGGAATGTCACCACCGCGGCACCGCCGCTAGAGATGTATGTGACATTGGGGAGCGATTGCACGGCCTTAGCCGACCCGTACTGCCCCTGGTACGCAGAAACTCCAACGGTGCCGATGTGGCCCGCGCCATCGGGACTCATTTGCAGCATAGCCCCAATGGTGTACTGCGGATAGAGGCCGGAGAGGTCCATGTAAGCAAACGAATATGAGCCCTTGAACGTGGAAAGGCTGGGCTGCGGGGTACTCAGCGGCGCAGCGATGAACACGTCGTTGTAGAGGTTCTGGTTTTCGGTGCTGCTGCCGACGAAAATACCTTGCGCGTTCACAACACCGTAGATCGAGTCGCCCGAGAACACCGGATTGGAAATGAAGCCCTGGCCGGAGGCTGCGATTGAATAGGTGCCTGAGGCGGTATACGCCTTCACTGTTTGGGCTACTATGTCCACCAGGTTGAAGTTCATGGAGTACGTGCCAGTCCCGGTGAAGTTCACGGTTCCGTACAGCGAAGCTGAGTCGGAGAGGGTGCCGTTCTGGGCACTCGACGAGAGTAGGTGGACCACGTGGCGGAAATAGTATGTCCCGTTGAGCATCGCATTGCCACTGGTATCCCAGGTCTGGGCGATTAACGGGGCCGCCATGGCGATCGGCAACAGCACGCGCGCAAGTTTCATGAACACTCCGATGGGGACGGCATCCCCGCCGCTATCCATTGTATTGACGTTGAGCCGCGGCGGTGGCGTTTCGTGGAAAATCGCGGCGTCTGTGCGATAGTGGTGCCATGAAGCGCTTCCTCAGTCCGGAGGAATACCTCGCAATTGAGCGCAAGGCCGAGTACAAGAGCGAATACTACCACGGCGAGATGTTCGCGATGTCCGGCGTGAGCCGCAGGCACGACCGGATCAATGTCCAACTTACCTTTCTCATTGCCCAGCACCTCAGAGGGAAGCGGTGTGAGACGTTTTCGGCCAACATGCGCGTGCTGGCAACTTCCAGCGGGCTTTACACCTACCCCGATCTTTCGGTGGTTTGCGAAGAGCCGCAATTCGCGGACGCCCACGTCGATACGTTGACCAATCCGGCGCTGCTGGTGGAGATCCTTTCCCCGAGCACGGAGGATTACGATCGCGGGAAAAAGGCGAAGCTTTACCGGGCCATTCCGTCGCTTCAGGAACTGCTCTTCATCGCGCAAGATAGCTACGAGGTGGAACTGTACCGGCGCCAGCCCGACGGAAGCTGGTCGCTGTTGGAGGCCGCCGGGCTGGAGTCGGCGATCACGCTGACATCAATCGGGTACACATTGCCGCTGGGGGAACTTTACGAGAACGTCTTGGGGAAATCGGCAGACGCCTGACGCACAGGCGGTGGAGGGGACGCCAACAGGGGAGACACGAAGCCCAGACACGCGAATACCGGGGCGCTCACGCGCCCCGGTTGGTTTGTGTGCCGAGCATGTTCGACAACTCGGGGGTGCAAGTCCCCTTCACAACCTGATGGAGGTGAAGTGATAGCGAAACGCAAGGGCGTAACCGTGAGGGAGCGTCTGAAAGAAGCGTGGAG
>JBEKDV010000382.1:0-7878 GCA_050014175.1 Candidatus Solibacter sp.
CTTCCGGACCTTGAGCATCGTGATGATCCATCGTGGTCATCACGCGCCCGCTCGGTTCAGATCAGAATACCTGGGTCACTTTTGGAGAGTACGGGTGGGTCAGTTTTGGAGAGCGCCGAAGCTTCAGCGCGATCAGCCTGTCAAAATCCGGCGTGCCGTAGAGGCTGTCCGGGATCTCCCGGCCATAGCGATCCACTTCACCCGGCGTCGGACGCCAGCCCGCCGCATCGACGGTGGAAACGATCCGATGTACGCGATACGGCGCGAGGAATCCGTCATCAATGCCCTGCCGGAGGCTATATGTGTAAAGCGGATTGTGGAAGTAGCGGTAAGTGTCCCGGTTATCGTGTCGCAGCGGCGTTGCCGTCATACCAATCTGAAATGCCGGCTCGAAATACTCCAGAATCTCGCGCCAGTTGCTTTCGTCGCGGGCGCTGCCGCGGTGGCACTCATCCACGATAATGAGATCGAAGAAATCCTTGGGGTAGTCGCGATACAGGCCTGGACGCCGCTCGTCTTTCGCGATGGCCTGATAGATCGCGAAGTACATCTCCCGGCTCTTGATGGCCTCCCCTTCTATTTTGTGGCGGGCTTCACCGAAGGGCGCAAAGGTCTTATCCTTCGGGTCATCGACGAGGATGTTGCGATCGGCAAGGTAGAGAATGCGGGGGCGGCGGTGCTCGCCTGTCCGATTCCACAAGGAATTCGTAAGCTTCCAGCAAATCTGAAATGCGACGATGGTCTTTCCTGTTCCGGTCGCAAGCGTCAAGAGGACGCGCTTCCTGCCCTGAAGGATGCACTGCACAGCCAAATTAATAGCGATCTCTTGGTAATATCTCGGCGATTTGCCGGACAAGTGGTAGTAGGGCGTGAGAAGGCGGTTTCCCATCTCCTCCGAGATCTTTTCTGCACCAGTGAGCCTGGCCCAGAGTTCCGAAGGTTTTGGAAAACCCTGCAGTTCGTTATCGAGACCGGTCAGGAAATCATGTTCGATGATGCTGTGGCCGTTCGTTGCATACGCAAACTTGAGACCCAGAATCTGCGCGTATTCTTTGGCTTGTTGCAGCCCGTCACCTGCGGTCCGATAAGCCGCCTTCGCCTCGACCACGGCGATGGGGAAATCGCGGCGATAGCGAAGCAGATAATCGGCGCGCTTCTGCGGGCGGCGGATCGCGCGATTGCCGACGAGCATAATCCGGCCATCGGTGAAGCTCTTCTGTTCACTGATTTGCGTGTCTTCCCAGCCCGCGCTGTAGAGCTTGGGAACTACGTACGTCCGGCAGGTGTCCGCTTCATTTATGGGCATTAGCTTTTTTCTTAACTCTGCGCCAGTTTTACAGCATCAAGGTACTTCTCCGCGGCGTCCCGCACGATCCACGCCAACGAAACTTTTTTTTGCTTCGCGAGCTTTTCTAGCATCTCGTAGAGATCGGGCGGAAAACTGATCGATGCCCGGACCGCCGGCGTGCTTTGCGTCTTCATGCTCTTCCGGTGCCCCCTCGTCTTCTTCATCGATAAGCCATTGGTAATTCACCACATTACACCATATCGGTGAAGCCGCAAGGGGCCGTTTGTTCTGGCGTCAGGGACTGCCACCGGATGGCCGAGACAACGGCTCGGGGCGCGCGCAGCGCGTAAGGCCCGGCAGGCAGCCTATGCCGGGGACGCTCCGGCAGAACCGGAAAGGTAACACAAATCACCGCGCGGTACGGCGGACTGGCAGCTATTCCGGCTTCTTGTCGCCGTCGTTCTTATGGTGACTGCGCTTCGGCGCGTGGTCGCCGTCATAACCGAGCTTAGCCAGCTTTTCATCGAAGACCTTGATCGCGGCTTCCTTCTGGCGAAGGACTTCCTTGATCAGCTCGTGGCGATGGGCTTCGAGCGTTTTCTGCTCGGCGAGGAATTTTTCGACCGGATCGTCGGCCATGTTGAATATGATGCCATAGCCGGGCTACCTGCGGGGCCGCGGCACGGCTGCCAACATGGCGACGGGAACCAGAACGAAATTCTACTTTGCCGGCGGCTTTCGCTGCACGTTGTAGAGGCGGTCCGTGGCCGCACAGCGTTGACCCGCAGCCAAACGATCGATAAGGGAGTTTGGAAGCGGGGTGCGCGGAGGCGCAGCCTGCCGGGCGCTCTCGAAGGTTCCGTACGCGCTGTCCTTCAGCCTGAACTGCTCTCCGTTTTTGCCGTTATGAAGGATATAGTCCCCGATGATGCCCCGAAAGTCCGCCATCTCAGGCCCGGCGGACGGATTCTCCCATGACGGCGCGAAGTCGGCCGAGACGCAGATTTGCATTACGGCAACCGTCGGAGGCGTAATGAAGCCCCCTGCCCCTATCGGATCGTCATCATCGGCGGGCGCCGCAGGGCGGGGCGCCGGCCCCCCCGGCGGCGCAGAATTTGGGGCGGCCGGCCCCGGCTTCGCGCTCGGCTCGCCCGTTCTCTGGAACTCAGGCGGCACGGGGATCTTAAATTTCTCGGCGGTGTTGACGGCGACGACCTGCTCGAACTCGATCTTCGACAGATCGACGGTCTTGTCCGTCTCCGCCTGGCGAACGAGCCTGCCAATCCGCGCAAACAGATCGTTCATGCCGGGTGGATATTCTGCGCTGGGCGCCTTCTCGGAATAGTAGCTCGTGATCTTTTTCGCCAGCGGCTGGTCGGTCTTGCCCACCTCAACTACGAGGCGGGCGAGGCTATTGCTGAGGTATTGAATTTGATCGGGTTTCGATTTCGCGAGCCAATCCTTGAGGCTGAGGGCGTACGCGGGACCGCAGGCATACGCGAATGCCAGAACGGCGGCGATGCGGGCGGTCTTGAACATTTGCCTCCCTTGCGTAGCCAGTATTTTAACAATCCGGAAAGGAAGGTGGAGGTGCGGGGCGGAGCCGCTATTTTTGTTTTTTGCGGGCGGGAATGATCGGAATCACTACCTGCGCGGGGATGACCAGTCCCTTTTTGGCCGTGCCTTTTGTCCCGTCTTTCGGAGGCGCTTTTTGAATCGTGAACGTCCCGTCAGGGTTGTGAATAATCATTGGAGGCGTGCCGGGCAAAGCAGCCTCTCCTAGAGGCTTGGTTGTCTGCGGATCGTCAGCACCCATCACGGCAGCCGGAGAGGTCCAGGCTGCCAGAACGGCAAGAACCGGCGATAGCAGATTTGAAGGATGCTTCATTTTCGGTTCGCTCCTTGCATCGCGCCGAGCGCTACTTCTGCCGCGGCGGAAACTTGTCCTTCACCACTTTGACGACCACGCCCTCGACCTGGATCTTCGTCAGATCGACCTTCCCGTCATGGGCCAGGCTCTCCAGTGCGCCCAACTCGACATACAGCCGCTCAAGCCCTGCCGAGTAAGGCTTGCCGTCCTGCTTGCGCGAGAACCAGTCGCGGATGTCCTGCGCCAGTTGCGGACTCTTCGCGCCGAGGTCGGCGGTCATCTTCTCGATGAAATCGACGACGTAAACCGACTGGTCATGGGCAGGTTTGGCGTTGAAGTCTTTCAGGCTCATCGCCTGCGCTGTCATCAGGACGAAAAAAGCGAGGAAAAGCCTCATGCCTGAGTATAACCTGAATCGAATGAATCTGTTACGGTGATCTTCAATGTTTCTGTTAGCCACGATCATAAGCGTCTTGCCGCCCAACGAGGCGGCTCTGTCCCTTCCTTATATAGCGTTTTCAAAACAGCCATTTTCCTCTTAATAGGAAAGAGGGTGCTGACAGGCCGCTCCGAAGCAAAGTCAAGGGCGCGGGTTTCGCGCTCGTGAAACCCTTGACTGCGCAGGGCGGCCTGTAGTTTTGTGTTGGAGGAAAATGGATCGGTTTTAAACGCTTTGAGTAAGACTTTTCGTCGGGAATCGGGCTCACGGCGATGCAACAGACAGCATTAGGCTAAGGGAAGATGCTTCTCTACCACGCCAGCTTGGAGATCTTGAAACCCGGTCAAATACTCCCGGCAAAACAAACCATGTCACCGAGCCAAATGATGTTTCCCGCCGCCGAGCAAGTGCTGGAAGATCACAAGCCGGGGATTTGCCAGTCTCGCTTGTCGGCGTACTTTGCAGCGCTCACGCCGGAGCAGGCACTGGTGGTCAAGCACGGAATGCGTGGAAACGGTGGCAAGCAGATCGATCCCACGATCAAGATCTACGAGGTCGAAGGAGACGACAACACGCGGTGTCCGATGATCCTGGTGCAGACCGTGAAAACTCTTCTCGTCCAACAAGCACCACCGAAGCGAACTAAATGTGTTGCAACCGCCTATTGGACTACCGCCAGCCAGCCATGGTATTTCATCGAGGTGCTAGCGCCAGAAATTCGCGTCGTACAGGAGGTTGCGCTCGGCAAACCTTTCGACACCGTGTGGAGGGAAGTGAACGATGCGTACAAAACAGACATCCCAATCGCGACGAACCTCGTGCGCGGTTGCCAGTGAGCTCCTCCGATGGTTTTGACGAGTTGCTTTCCAGAACGGTGTCGCGCTGTTGGCCAGAATTGGCGCTACAGTGCGTTGAGGCCCTGTTGCCTCTATCCGCTGCCGGAATCCTCCGAACGTCTCTAAGGAGCGCCCGGACCGTTTAACGGGGAGTCCGGGACGCGGTCAAACAAGCATACGGGAAACAAGCCCGTTAAGAGATTTATGATCACACATTGATCACACGCGGCGAATCCGTGGGGGTCATGGTGCCGAATAGACCCTCCTGACTCCATATAAAATCAGCTAGTTAGGACTGGATCGGAGTGGCTCGGACATGGCGAAACGGGTTCGATTCCCGTTAGCAGCTGCCAATTGCTCATACCGCTGTTCTGACGTCAACCGTGTCACGCCTCTGCCGGCGCACGGGCATGCCCAAGAGAGCATCGCTACACGTTTTGCGCTACTCCCACGCAAGCCTCCTGCTGGAGAAAGGCGTGGACCTGGCGACCGTCTCCGAGCGCATGGGCCACTCCTCCATCGCCACCACCGCGAAGATCTACGCGCACGCCCTCCGCGGCAAGGACCGCGCCGCCGCCCAGATTTGGGACGACATGAAGGAGCAGGCGCGGGGGGAGAAACCCGGGGGCGTGAACTAAAGAGGGACGTGGCCAAGGACCGGACTCAGAGCCGGACCAGCATCTGGAAGGTTCCATCGTGTACCGTCACGGCACCCGCATGGGTTACATGTGAGGCCATCCCTGCGCCTGCTGTAGCGCGGCAAGGGTCGCTACGTGTCAGCCTTTGGGCCGCAATAGGTTATAGTGAGCCTTCTGATGAATCTCAAACGAGTGGTTCTTATATCGTTTTCAGTCTGGTGCGGGCTTCGCCCTTGTATTGGCGGCAGAAGTACACTTTGGAATTGGCAGGCGAAACGTCCTAAGCCCTGGAACAAATCGGCAGTCACTGCGGCGTTCCAGAAGGCCGATTGGCTTCTATCGGAGTTGCCCGGCGAGCCGTGCTCCATCGATCAAATTTGACTTTTGGTTCCAAAGGAGTTCGTTGTGACGAAATATTTGACGCTACCGGCCTGCCTTCTGGCTTGCTTTTCGATCTGTTCGGCCCAAAAGCCAGATCCGGCCCAAAAGCCCGATCCGGCGCATAAGGCCGCTCCGGCGGCGGCTGTGTCTAAGCCTGCCGAGGAAACTCCGGAGCATAAGTTGGCCGCGTACCGCTACGAGCTGATCTCCAGACGACTTGCCGACCAGAAGAATGCGGTGGCAGCGGCCCAGGAGAATTCGAACCAGATCAACAAAGAGATGCACGCCCCAGAGGTGTGGGACGATGTTTCAAAACTCGGACCAAAGATGCGCGAGTCAGAGAGAGCGCTGCAGCACCTTGAGTTTCTTCAGGACCTCGTAGGCAAGTCTCGTGTTGAAGCCGACGTTGCCAAGACTCGCCTGGATTACGTCGATCAATGCGGAGTTCTGTATACGAAAACCATCGACAAACGGCCCTCCGACTTGTCCATTCGCGATTCCGATCGCGTCCAGGCATGTCGAGGGCTCAACCTCTATCCTCCTACGATTACAATCGAATGATTGGTGCGCAACCGCCCAGAATCAAACTGACGTAAACGGGCCCGGCCACTTGGATGGAACTACTTCCCGGAGAGGTGGTTCCTTCGGACGACTGGCCGGGCCGGGCATGGAGCACAGGGCATCCCGAAGTCAGATCTGGGAGTTTTCGAAGCGCGGCGTCCCTTGCATTTTCCTTACATTTCCGGCTGGCGCGTAGCGCATGCTGCCCGAAGCTGCCCGATTCCCCGTAAGTCTATGAAAACATGGTAGCGCTAACGGGAGTCGAACCCGCTGGCTGGCAGCTCTGGCCGGTCCATTTCAGTCTATCTGGCGTGTTTTCAGTGCTGGCTGTACGGCGGAACTGGCAAAACACCTCCCACAGACGGCTGTGGCGCTGCCCGAATGCTGCCCGATTCGGTTTTCTGGACGCACAAAAGACCGCCCAACCATGGCGCACAAGTGGCGTCAGGTGCGCAGCCGGAGGCGGGGGCCACCGCCGAAAAACCGAGCCATGCCGTCGGCAGGTCCCTCTCCAGAATTGGCCCGCATTCGCGCACGTGGGCGCCACCGGCGCGCCGGCGCCGCCAGGTTGGCAGGATGGCGCCAGGTTGCCGCCGGCGGCGCGCGTGTAACCGGCACACGCTGGTAATGTCACAGGTGCGTTGGTAGAAACGAGTTGATTTAGTCGATCCCAGCCGCTTTGGCCTTCGCGTCCAGATCAGCGATCTGGTTGGTAAGGTCCGCATAGTCCTTCATCATCTGGGTCAGCTTCGACGGCGCGAGTAGTTCGGCATTCTCATCGATCAGCTTCAGCAGAACGGGGATGTTCACGACAGGTGAGCCAAGCAAGGGAAGAGCCTCGGAGATTACATGCAGAGCTTTGCCGCCAGCCTGGAGTTCGCTTTCTAAGAGTGCGCGCTGCCGCTTGGCTTCGGCGCGGTCTTTCACGATTCGGGCAATCGCTGCATTCTCATCGTCGGGACTCATGTCTAATGATACCCCTCCAAGGGGGGAGTAGAAAGCAGTTCTGAAGCACCTGTTTTCGGTACCGACACAAACGGGCTCTGCCGATGTCAAAGCCGGGCTGGTAGGCCGGAGTGGTTCGTGTTCGCCTTCGGGTCGCCTCGCGCAGAGGATCTCTTGCTTGTCTAAGGCGGGCGAGTTCAGATCCATGACGAGACGATCACAACGACAGCAAGTCGATCTGGGCTTCCGTCCCGGCCTGGATTTGTGCATCCGAGGAAGCCATCAAGCCCGGCTTCACATTGCTGTCCAGCACAACAGTGTTGGCCAGGGCCGCCGTGATCCCGGCGCTGTTCATCGCCGCGGATTGCGCCCATTTGTAGCGGGCGGCATGGTTGGAAACGGACGGCGCCTCCCCCATCACGTAGGCCGCGAAGGAGGACACGCGATCGCCACGCGCTTCAAGAACAGCGGGTCAGCCGCCGCAGGAGGGCATTTCGAAGCAAAAGATCGACGAGACGAAGGCGGCTCTGCGGGAACTGGGGTTGAAGGAAGACCTTAAGATCGAGTGAGCGGCGTGACAGTTAAGGGGACAACTCCAAATTCTGACGATTCGTTATCAGACGGCGACTCTCAATTTGATTCCGTCATTCGGGGCGTGCACCAGAT
This sequence comes from Candidatus Solibacter sp., assembly GCA_050014175.1. Classification (GTDB taxonomy): domain Bacteria; phylum Acidobacteriota; class Terriglobia; order Bryobacterales; family Bryobacteraceae; genus Solibacter. Next base: position 7,625 of record JBEKDV010000382.1, read on the forward strand.
CCTGCTTCGTGCCAAGGTACCGCTCGGTCGTTTGGACCGAAGCGTGGCCCAGGAGCAACTGGATCTGCTCCAGTTCGCCACCAGCCGCCCGGCACATTTTCGCGCATGAGCGCCGAAGGTCGTGGGGCGCGATCCCCGGAACGCCGGCGGCCGCGGCGTACCCCTGAAGCAACTGCCAGACCACCTTCTCGCTCAGGCCGTCGCCCTGCGCTTTGCCGGCGCGGTTCACGGGCCGGAACACGTAGCCGTCCGCC
>JBEKDV010000383.1:0-7866 GCA_050014175.1 Candidatus Solibacter sp.
GTATCGGGCCGCGCTTCCGAACGGACTTCGGGACGCGCATCGGAGCGGCCTTCGGGGCGCGCTTCCGGGCGGCCGTCGGGACGGCCCTCCGGGCGCTGTATGGTGCGCTCCGCGGCTCCCTGTTCCAGCGGACGCGGTTCGCCCTGCGGACCGCGCTGGCCTTCCGGCAACGGTCCGCGATCGCCCCGTCCCTTACGGCGGGTACGCCGCGAAACGCGGTGCGGATAGCGTCCGCCCTGTTCGCGCAAGGTGGCCGTCAGGCTGGTGGGGATGCGCGCCGGTTCCGGCCCTTCGTCTTCGGCGACTGGCTCCGCTGCCCCTTCTTCGGTCGATTCGCCATCCGGGGACTCGGCGTCCTCGGCGTCCGCCTCGGCTTCGTCCTGGATTTCGCGTTCGGCCACGGGGTCCGTGGCCGCCTCGCCGTCCGCGATTTCGGCTGCTTCGGCTGCTTCGGACTCGCCCTCCTGCGGGCTTTCCGCTTCCGTGCCGCCGAATCCGGTCTCCTCGGCGGCTACCTGGATCGGGGTCGATTCCTCTTCCAACCGCGCGGCGGGAGGCTCTTCCGCCGCCACGGCCGCGGACGCCAGTTCCGGCACGACAACTTCGGGAACCGCGACTGGCTCGGGCGCCGCCGCCGATGCGGGCTCCGGCGCGGCGATCGCGGCGGCTTCCTCCACGGGCGCTACCGCCTGCGCGGCTTCCGCTGCCTCAGCGGCATCCTGCATTCTCCTGGTGGCGCCTTCGAAGCTGTGGTCCCTTTCGTAAGCGGCTTCGGCCATCACCTCGCCGAGGGCCTGCAGTTCGCGGGATGCCGGGTCGTTGAGCGTATCTTTCCGCTCTGGGGACGGCTCGGCGGCGGGCTGGTCTTCCGTCTCGTCCTCGGCGCGACCCGTGTACTTGGCCAGCGATTCGCCCGGCAGCACGAAGAAATCGTCGCGCTCCGGATCGAAGACGACGCGCGGTTGCGCCGCCGATTCCTCGACGGGAGCCGCGAACGGAATGGGTGCCGCGGGCGGCGCCTGGTAGCGCGATTCCGCCTCGGGCCGCGGCGAATAGTATTTCGCATCCGGCAAACCGCGTCCGCCGCCACTGCCGCCGCTACGTTGTCCACGGCCGCGGCGCGAGCGCCGGCCGCGCCGGTCGCCGCCACCACCCTGATCGCCGCCGCGGTCGGGGCCGCGATCTCCGCCACGGTCGGGGCGCCGATTCCCCTGGTATCCCGGAGGGCCCTGCATGGCGCTCGCCGGCGGAGACAGAACCGCGGGAGGCGCCACATCCACGGGCACCGCCTCGGCATCCGCGGGCGGAGCCGGCGCAGCGTCCGGAGCCACATCCACGGGCACCGCCTGTACCAGTGCGGTGGGTGTGCGGTCGAGCTTGAGGACCTTCTCCTCGACCGAGGTGACGATCTTGTCGTACTCTTCGTTGTCCTCGAAGAAGTCCGACACGTAGAGAAACGCGTCGCGGCCCAGACCGATATCGACAAACGCCGACTGCATGCCCGGAAGCACGCGCGTCACTCTGCCTTTGTGGATCGAACCCGCTAAGGAATACTCGTTTTCGCGTTGATAGAATACCTCAACGACCTGATCGTCCTCCAGCACCGCCACGCGGGTTTCATGGCGATTGGCTGAAATCACCAACTCTTTCGACATCTACTGCCTCCCCGGGGCATGGAGAGGTCCTTAAGGAAGTGGCTGCGTCCGCCGGTTGCTGTACAGGTCCGCCGCTTCTTTGGCGAACGCGATACATCGGCAACGAACTCACGCTGGCCGGAGATGGAGATGCGTTCTCCTCGTACACCATCCGGCCGGGAACCACTCCTCTTGCCCGCGACGGGCGTTTCCGCGCGGCTTTTCCGCGCTTACGTGCCCATGTCCCGGGGGGTCTCTACAGGCTCCCGAATAATCTCTTCTCGAACGCTCCCTGGGGAGCGCCCGGCTAATTCACAAACCTTCTGAGGCGGACGTTATTCACCAGCCCCAACGCCAAAAAGAACGTCCAGATACTCGAACCGCCAAAACTCATGAAGGGCAGCGGGATGCCGGTCACCGGCATGAGTCCCGCCACCATCCCCACATTCACGAGAATGTGGAACAGCAGCAGGGCTGCCACCCCCATACAGATGTACATACCCACCCGATCCGGCGCCGTATGCGCATTCTGGACGATGCGCATCACCAGCACGAAAAACATCGACAACAAAATCGTCACCCCTACGAAACCATGCTCTTCGGCAAACGCCGAAAAGATGAAATCCTTGTGGGGCACCGGCAAGAAGCGCAACTGCGTTTGGGTTCCCTTGGTAACGCCCTTGCCGAACATCCCTCCCGAGCCTACCGCAATCTGGGATTGGATCAACTGATAACCCTTGCCCTGCGGATCGCGCTCGGGGTCCATGAAACTCACGATCCGCCCCTTCTGGTACTCATTCATGAACTGCCAACTGATAGGCAGCACGACAACCGTCAGAATGGCGATGACGGCGACGTACTTCCAACGCAATCCTGCCAAAAACGCACATGCGATCAGGACTGCCAGATACGTCAGCGAGGTCCCTAAATCCGGCTGTTTCATCACCAGCACGGTGGGAACCAACACCAGACCCGCCAACTTCAGCATCTCCCGAATATCCAATTCATCGGTTCGCAAATCGGTGAGATAGCGGGCTACCAACAATATTATCACCAGCTTGACGAATTCCGATACCTGCAAATGAATGCCGAATCCCACCGGAATCCAACGCTTCGATCCATAGGTCCTTTCCCCGACGACGTAGGTAATCAACAGGGCCGCCACGCTCCCGATATAGAGCGCCGGTACGTAATGCAGCACGCTGTGATAATCGATGGCCATGATCAGCCACATCAGAAACAGGCCGCCGGCCACGTAAACGATTTGTTTCCACCATGCCGAGGTGTAGTCCGTGTCCCGGGTGGCGCTGTAAATCTGCAGCACGCCGACCCCGCAGATCAACAGCACAATCAGCAGAACCGTCCAATCGATGTCGCGGGTGGAGAGGTATTTCGACATGGGTTTAGTGGGGTGGGGCCGGTCCGGCGGCGCTTCCCGGCAGTCCCATCCCCAAGGCCGCCACCGTCCGGGTCTGGTTCTGCTGCAAGAGGGTTATGCGTTCCTTTTTGTCGAAGTAGGCTTTGAGCACGTCGCGGACAATGGCCGCCGATAGCGCCGAAAGACCACCGTGTTCGAACAATGTCACCACCACGATTTCCGGGTTGTCGCGCGGCGCAAAACCGACGAACCAGGCATTGTCCCTCATGTCCTCGCTGGAGCCGTTCGCCTTTATGTAATCGTTGGACGCCAACTGCGCCGTCCCGGTCTTGCCGCACACCTCAATGTGCGGCAGGGCGGCCCGCACACCGGTCCCCCCCTCGTTGACCACTCCGTACATGCCATCCACGACGGTCTTGACCTGTTCCGGATTGAGCGTCCACTCGGTCGTTTTCACCTGATCCGGCGCTTTCTTCACCATGTGCGGCTGATACCACTTGCCGCCCACCGAGATGCCGCCAATGGCGCGCGCCAATTGCAGCGGAGTCACCGTAATCGCGCCCTGCCCGATGGCCACCGAGGGCGTTTCGCCGGCGTACCATTTGGTGCGCTGGGTGCGCAGTTTCCATTTTTCCGAGGGCATCAGCCCACTCTTCTCATGCGGCAGGTCGATTCCCGTGGGCTGGCCAAAGCCGACGAGGTCGCCGTAGAACGCCAGGTTGTCGATGCCCAGCTTGGCGCCCAGTGTGTAGAAGAAGACGTCGCAGGATTGGACGATGCCCCGGTGCATGGACAGCGTGCCGTGCCCATGCTTATCGTGGCAGTGCTGGTAAACGCCGTAGAGCGCCACCCCGCCGGAACAATGCACCGTCCACTTGTCATCCACGGTTCCGGTGGACAGGCCGGCGAGAGCCACGATGGGCTTGAAAGTGGAGCCCGGCGCCTGCTCAGCCTGAATGGCGCGGTTCAGCATGGGATGCTCGGGATTGTCGGCGATCTCGCGCCAATCCTTGGTCTTGATGCGCACGGCGAACTTGTTGGGATCGAAGGCCGGTCGGGAAACCATGGCCAGCACCTCGCCCGACCGCGGATCGAGCGCCACTACGGCACCGTTCTTGCCATCCATGGCCAGTTCCGCTACCGTCTGCAGGTCCAGATCGAGCGTGAGTTGCAGATCCTTGCCCTCCACCGCCTTTTTGGTGGCGAGGGTCTGACGCACCTGCCCGCGATTGTCCACCACCACCTGGCGTTGTCCATCCACGCCCATCAGCGTGTCGTTGTACTGCTTCTCGATGCCAAACTTGCCAACCACATCGCCCTGGTTGTATTTGGCGAAGTCCGGCGAATCCAGTTCCTGTTCGCTGATTTCGCCGGTGTACCCGATGACGTGGGCCATCATGCCGTTCTGCGGGTAGAGGCGGCGCGGGGTCTGGATCAACACCAGCTCCGGGAAGAAATCGTGGTGCGAATCTACGAAGGCGAGATCGGCCGGGGAGAGTTCGTCCTTGATGGTGACGGTGACATATTTCGGCTGCTTGCGCACGCGCTCGACGCGCGCCAGCAGGTCGTTGTAATCCAGGTCGAGGCCCTGGGCGATGGGGCGGAGGTGCTCGTCCTTGGCGGATTCGCGGGCCAATAGCAGGCTGAACGAGGAGTGGTTGTCGACGATCACGCGCCCGTCGCGATCCAGAATGCGCCCGCGCGGCCCCGGAATGGGCACCGATTTGATGCTGTTCTGCTGCGCCTTTTCGCCGTAGAATTCGGGGTTCTGTACCTGCAGCCGCCAGAACCCGGAAATCAGGAAGAGGAAGATGACCACCGTGGCGTACTGGAAGACCGCAATCTTCCCGGCCGCAAACCGGGTATCGTCGCGCAGGGGCGGCTTATCGGAGAGCTGGTGCTCGAGATTTGGGTCGGCCGGAGGAAGGGTCACATCGAAGCGGGACTGCGCTCAATTTCTATTCTAGCCGATTCATCGCCGCACTTCGGCAGGAAATAGATCTCAGGTCGGGCTGCACGATGAGGCGGAAGGTCTGGTCGCGCGCTGAGGTGCCCGCGGCGGGGAAGGCAAAGCTCAGGTTCGGCTGCGCCGACCCGTTGCCCACCGGATACGGCCCCTGCACCGAAGCGGCCCAACTGGCCACCCATTTTTGACCTGGCTGCGCCCACATCGGCGGGACGGCCAGGAAGAGACAAATCAGCAAGCGCATCACGGCGTCCAGAGTATCAAACCGGGCGGCACGAATGCGCGGCCGGGGGCGGCAAAAATGAGCCGCCGAAAAACGAAACTTTTTCCGCCGCTGCGGCAATCTCTTACAGAAGGGGAGTGTTTTCGTGAGCACGTTGGCGATTGGGGAGGTTTGTCCGGTATCGGCGACCCTGGCGTTAGAGCAAGATGTCGCGTGGATGCTGGCGTTCCAGGCGGGCGACCGGGCAAGCTTCGGCCGGATCGTCGAGGAATACCGCCGTCCCGTGATCGGTCACGTGTATCGCCTGGTGCGCGATGTCTCTATCGCCGAAGAGCTGTCCCAGGAGGTTTTTCTGCGCGTGTACCGCACGCGAGACTACCAGCCCACCGCCAAATTCCGCTCCTGGCTGTTTCGAATCGCCACCAACCTGGCACTCAATTGGCTCCGCGACCACCGTCACGAGGCCGGCTATCAACGCCTGGATCACCCGCCCGCGCAAGCCAGGCTGCGCGAACCGCAAGCCCGCATACCCAACATGGAAGAGTTCCTGGTGCGCGATGTCCGTCTCGCCGAAGTGCGCGCCGCCATCCAGGAGCTGCCGGCGAATCACCGGGCGGCGGTGTTGATGCACAAGTATCAGGAATTGGATTATCACGAGATGGCGCGCGCTTTGAACTGCTCGGTGCCGGCGATTAAGTCGCTGCTCTTTCGCGCTTACGAAAATCTGCGCAAGCGACTGGCCCACCTGGATCCGCTGGCGCAATCCCCCGGCGCCTGACGCTTGGCGGGCAGGCGTTTACGGCGATTCCGCCGCGGGAGGCATGCCTGTTTGGTAGACTCGAGGTGAAAGATGGCCGCGGCTCTTAACGACGTCCTGCGAACGCTCCGCACTCACGAAAGCGAGTTGCGCGTGCTCGGTGTGTCTCACGCCGCGGTATTCGGCTCGGTCGCACGGGGAGAAGCCAATGCGGGCAGCGATATCGATGTGCTGGTGGAACTCGATGAGAATCGGGCCATGGGGATTTTCGAGTACGCCAGGCTGAAGCTCTACGTCAACGACCTCCTCGACGGTGCCGGCGACGTGGTGAACCGCAGGACCATCAAGCCCCTGCTCCGCGATAGCATTCTGCGCGACGCGATCCATGCCTTCTAAGAACCCCGCTCAACGTCTGCGCGACATCATCGACAACATCGACGCGATCGCGGCATTTACCGCCCAACTCGACTTCCCGTCTTTCCGCATGGACCGAAAGACGGTTTACGCAGTGGTTCGCGCCCTGGAGATTGTCTCGGAGGCGTCACGACGGCTTCCCGGCGAGTTGTTGAGTCGGCACCCCGAAATCGACTGGACGGCCATCGCCGCGGCCGGCAACGTCTACCGGCATGAATATGAAGCCGTAGACGAAGTCTTGATCTGGCACACCGTCCGCCACGACCTGGCGGCACTGCGAGACGCAGCGATAGCGGAATTCGACCGCCTGCAATCGGCGCCGTAAATCGAACACCGCGGACGCGGAAACGCTATTCGCCCTGCCCACCAGGTCGGTGTCGATTTGGGGTGCGCGCACGCCGACGGCGCGACGTCAAGCGGTCTTTCCCAACCTCGGCTGCGAGTTCATGGAAACGGTCAGGGTGCTCGATCTCCTGCCAGGTCCAGTGTAGATGGCGTTCAGCGGCAAATCCGTCGGCCTGCCGATAAAGCCAGATGCCCTCCTTTGCCGCCAACATAAACGCCAGCGCCTGCAGTCTGAGCGCGTAGGACTTGCCCTGAATAAAGGCATTATCGAGCTGCTGCTTCGTCGAGATCTCATACTTCGCCTCGATCAGGAACTTTGTGGACTCTTCCCCGCGCTCCAGGTTTGGCTCCACGGCATAATCCGGGTAGTTCCGCTCGCCCCGCCCCATGCGCAGGGGCATCTGCCTAAGCCACTGGCTCGTAGAATATCCCAGATGCGCGAGTAGGGGCTCGACAAGCTGGATTTCTACATCCCGCTCATTCTGAAGCCGCTCACCAAAAGCAAATGCGTGCGGAGGCGGGACGGGCAAGCTTGAAGTTTTGCAGCCCTTGCTTTTCAGTATCTCCAGGAGGACGAGGTAATCTTCGAGCGGGAATGGTCTTCCGCCAGCCCCTTGAAAATGCGCCCTGACCGACTTGTTCGAGGCCAGTACCGGGTTGTCCATGAACTCCTTGAAGCATACTGGCGGCAACTTGGTGCATCGCCCGATCCGCATCGAGTTGTAGAAATAGAAGAACGGATCTGCAAAACCGTTGTCCAGCGCTCGCCAGATCGAATGCAGATAGCTGCGGGGTGATACGCACCACATCAGAACCACGTCGCCCCGTCTGGTCTCAACATTGCCCTGCCATCTCGCGGTACTGCCCTGGTCAGCTTGATCCAGGAATTCAAAATCTCCGTTGTCATCGATGCCGCCCATCGTGAACCAGACGCGTGAGGGTGGGGGTAACTCCGCATCCTGTTCTGCCGCCAATACTCGCGGTGAGAAGTCATAGAGGAAGGCGATCAGCTCCCGCGGAGTAAGCTGGTGTTTGGTCCGAAATTCCTGTAGAGCCTCATTCAGAGCGAGATAGTAAAGCGCCCGATCACGTCTCTGCGTCTTGCCCGGCGGCGGAGGAATCGGAATATTGAAACTTCGACAGATAGCT
>JBEKDV010000384.1:0-7857 GCA_050014175.1 Candidatus Solibacter sp.
CGCTTGTGGTCCTTGGTGAGGAGCCAGCTCTTCAGGCCGTGACTGACGTTGAGGTAATTCTCGCGTTCTTGAGGCGCTAGGGTAATCATAGGGTTCTAACGGTCGGCGGGAGCGGAACCCGCGGTGCTGGATTTCCCGGCTGCCGGCTTCTGCCCGCTATCCACCGGGCCGGTTCCCGGTTTCGGGCCTAACGATTTCACGTACTCCACCAGTTGCACGAGCTGCTCTTCGGTGACCAGTCCCTGGAACGTGGGCATCACCGGTTCAAAGCCGGACACGATTTTGGCCTGCGGCTGGAGGATGCTCTCGCGGAAGTAAGCCTCGTCGGCCTTGACGGTGGCGCCGCCGGCCAGTTGTACCTGCTTGCCGAACAACCCGAGCAGCGAAGGGCCGCGGCCCGAGTTATCATCCTTGTGGCAGTTGCTGCAGGCGAGCTGCTCGAAGAGCTTCTTGCCGTTTTCGGCCATGGAGCCTTCGGAAGCGCTGCCGCTGAGCCAGTTCTGATAATCATTGGGCTCCATGACATACACCCAGCCGATCATGCCGGAATGGTTGGTGCCGCAGTATTCGGCGCAGAACAGATGATACTTACCCACCTTGGTGGGAGTGAACCAGGTGGTGGAATAGCGGCCGGGCACCACGTCCTGCTTGGTGCGGAAGGCCGGGACGAAGAAGCTGTGGATCACGTCCTCGCTGGCCATGGTGAGGCGCACCGCGGTGTTCACCGGGATGTGCAGTTCGTTGATCTCGCGCTGCCCTTCAATGTGCTCCAGCTTCCACATCCATTGCTTGCCGACGGCGTAGATCTGGATGGCGTTATTGGGCGGCTTGCTGGCCGTGAAGAAAATGCTCGCGCCCCAGGTGAACATCACCATGGTGAGGCCGAACGGAATCACGCTCCACAGAATCTCCAGCGTGTAGCCGGTGTGCTGGGTATGCGGCAGTTCGTGCTCCGAACGGCGGCGGTAGCGGATGGCGAGATAGAAGATGCTAGCGAAAATCAGCACCGTGAAGAACACGGTGACCGCCAGCAGAAAGTACAGCAGGTGATCCACCTCGGGAGCCAGGGTGGAGGCCTGTACTGGAAATAATTGAATACCCATCGTGTGCTATCCAACCCGCCTGAGAATGCGCCGGTCATTACGCAGGTCGCGGCGCAGAAAGATGAAGAGAAACACGCCGCAGACCAGCGTGAAAGTCGCGCCGGCGAAGCGCACCAGGTTCATCACCACGGCGCCGTACTTACCCGTAGCCGGGTCATAGTGGAAACAGAACAACAGAATTTGATCCACCGCGGAGCCGATCTTGTTTTCCGACGCTTCCACCAGGCCGAGTCGGAGATCGGTGGGCGCATATTCCACCCCATAGAAGTAGCGCGAGAGGCGGCCTTCGGGAGTGAGCACCATGATGCCGCTGGCGTGCGCGAACTGATCGGTGGCGGCATCGTACTTGTAGTGGTAGCCGATGGTGTCCATGAGCGCCGTAATGTTGGCCTGGTCGCCGGTCAGCAGGTGCCAGCCGTTGGCCGTGCCGGGACGGCCATAGCGTCGCATGTACATCTGCTTCTTGCCGGCGGCGGTTTCCGCGGTGTCCTTGGGGTCGAAGCTGACGGCGACGATTTCGAAATCCTTGCCGGGATCGAGCGAGACCGCTTTCAGACTGCTGGCCAGCCCGTTGAGGATCTGGGTACACAGCATGGGGCAGCGGAAATAGACAGGCGCGAGAATCACCGGCTTGCCGCGATGGAAGAACGAGGAGAGCGGGACGTCGCGTCCGGCTTCATCCTTGAATATGAGGTCGAGCGAGACCTGCTGGTCGAGGCGCTGATCGATGCCGACGCCTTGTAGGGCGCCGGGAAGCGCCGGTTTCAGATTGCCGTCCTGCATTCTGGATTGCTGTGGGGGGCCGAGCAACTGGCCGGGTTGGGCAAAAGCGGGAGAGAGCGGATTCACCGCAGAGGCGCAGAGAACGCAGAGAAAGCGCAGAGTTCTTTGCCACGGACGGACCGTAGTGGAATGGGACGGGAACCCTGAGAAGAATGCCCCCACGAATGGGGTCATGGCAGCCTGAAAGGCTACTCTACAAGGGCGAGGTTTCCGGAGAGACTTCATTGCTTGGGTACCTCGGGCGGCGTTGCCGCCGGGACGGTGCGGGACGGCAGGCCGCGTTTGGCCAGGACTTCGATCGCCTGCGCCACCGGAATGCGCACCACGCCCTTCTTTGGGTCCAGCCAGGCGTAGCCGTTCAACAGTTTGTCTTCCTCGGCGCGGATAGCCTTGAGATCGAGGATCGGAGTCTTCTGCAACTGCGGTTCCGGGAAGAGTTTGACCGGCTCCACGGTGTTAGCGACGGGGGTTTCCTCCTGCGACTGGAAGAACTTCAAGAGCCCGAACAGCAGCACGATGGATACCACGCACACGACGACCAGACCGATGGCGAATTTGCCGACCGCCCAGACGTTGACGTCGGTGGTTTCGTGTCCGGGGTGGGGAGTGAGGGGCTGCTTATTCTCGTCCATGTTCCAAAACCTCCTCCAGGTGCGGGGCATTCGGCGGCATGAGCGGGCGCTTCTCCAATTGCGTGAGGAAGTACGCCAGCCAGAGGCCCACCAGGCCGATGGGAATGGTGAAATCCAGGAAGCTGAGGCCGAAGCTATCCTTGCGGAAGCTCGGCGTGATGAGCCAGTAGAGATCCACGAAGCGCATCAACAGAATGAACACCGCGATCGAGGCCAGCAGTTTGAAATTGCGCTTCAGATCGCGCGAGAGCAATAGCGCGAAGGGCAGCGCGAAATGGCCGATCACCAGCAGGAGTCCGACGAACTGCCAGCCGTGATTGAGGCGGATCAGGTACCAGGGAATTTCCTCGGGCAGGTTGCCCGCCCAGATGATGAGGAATTGGGAGAACGAAAAATAGGCCCACACCATGACCAAGGCGAGCAGGAACTTGCCGAGATCGTGCAGATGGCGGTGGGTCAGCACTTCCGACATGGGCCGCTGTTTGTAGAGGATCACCAGCAGCGCGATCATGAATGCCATCGCGGTGAGGCCCTGGCTGACCATGAAGAGCATGCCGAAGATGGTGGAGAACCATTTGGGATCCACCGACAGCACCCAATCGACGGCCATAAAGGTGACGCTGAATCCCCAGAAGAGGAGGCCGGGGCCGGCCATGCGGCTCATCTTGCCGTGGACCGCGTCGTGGCCTTCGAGATCTTCCTTGAGGGACCAGCGATTGAACCACCAGGCGAGGAACATCCAGCCGGCGAAATAGAAAGCGGCGCGCCCCAGGAAGAACGGGACGTTGAGGTACGGCGTCTTATGCTTGAGCAGCGGATCGGCATTGACCAGGGCGGCGTGCGCCCAAGGATAGAGGTTGTTGATGCCGATCACGATGGGGAGGAACATCACCAGCACCAGCGGCAGCGTGCGCGTGGCGGCCTCGCAGGCGCGGCGGATGACCAGGCCCCAGGCGCCGCCGGTGACATATTGCAGCATGAGCCACGCCAGCGGGCCGATGGTGATGGCGATGATGAAAATGTACGACCAGAGATAGGAGCGGTAGAACTGGGTGGGCCCGGCGGCGAAGAAGCCGGCGGCGCTCACCGCGCTCCCCAATACGCCGGCGATCAGCGCGCGTGTGCGCCACTGCCGCAGGTCCGAGCGCAGTTGCGGGGTGATGCTGTAGTCCACGGCTTGGGCCATCATTTGGCGTCTCCCAGTTGGCCGCGCGCGGCGGCGGGCACGTCGTCAATGGAGGCCTGCTGGCTGAGTTGCAAGGCGCGAATGTAGGCCACGATGGCCCAGCGGTCGCGCGGCGGAATCTGCGCCGCATAGTCGGGCATGGCGCCGAATCCGTTGGTGATCACGTCGTAGAAGTATCCATTGGGCTGCTGCCGCAGGCGGTCGCTGTGATAGGTGGGCGGATGGCGGTAGCCGCGGCGCACAATCATGCCGTTGCCGTTGCCGGTGCGGTCGTGGCAGGGCGTGCAGTAGACGTTGAAGCGCTGTTCGCCGCGCAGGAGCAGGTCTTTGGTGACGGGCAGGGGAAACTCGTTCGACGGTTTGCCGTCGGCGCCTTTGCCGGTGTAAAGCAACTTGTCGTCATTGAGGTGGCCGCGGGCCACGGTGCCTTCGGTGATGGGGCGGGCGGAGCGGCCGTCGGTGAAGAAATCGCTGGGCCGCAAGGGGATGTACTTGGGCTGGTCGTGCATGTCCTGCCGGCAGGCCGATAGCAGGACAAGCGACAAGAAGAGCGCGCCGAGCGTGAGATTAGTGCGCAACTTCGGACACCTCCCTGGGCTCCAGCGTCCCCAGGAACTCGCACGTCTTGTCGCGATCGAAGAGCGGATCGGCGGATTCGATGCAGAGGAAGAAACGGTTGCGGCTGGCCGCCGCGAATCGCGGCACGTTAAAGGTTGGGTGATAATGCATGGGCAAACCGCAGAGGGCAAGCAAGCCGAAAACGGCGGTCAGCGCCGCAAACAAAATGGTCGTTTCAAACGTGATGATGATGTAGGAGGGCCAACTGTGCAGCGGCCGTCCGCCGACATTGATGGGGTAGTAGATCACCGAGACAAAATACTGCAGCGCGTAGCCCAGGGTTCCGCCCACGATGCCGCCGATCAGCACTAATAGCGGCAGCTTGTTCTTGTGCAGGTGCAGGGCGTCGCTCAGCTCTTCGATGGGGAAGGGCGAATAGGCGTCGAGCTTCCGGTAGCCCTTTTCGCGCGCCGCCCGGGCGGCGTTCACCAGCGCGGAGGGGTTGTCGAATTCGGCCATCACGCCGTAGATCGGCTTATTCATCCGCGCTGTTCCCCCTTAATTTTGGCTTGCGGCAAAAGGGTCCGGACTTCAAAGATCGAAATCATAGGCAGGAGACGAATGAACAGCATGAACAAGAACAGGAACAGGCCGATGGTGCCCAGGTAGGTGGCCCAATCCCAGCGGGTGGATTCGAAGACGCGCCAGGACGAAGGCAGGTTGTCCTGGGCCAGGCTGGCCACGATGATCACAAAGCGCTCCAGCCACATGCCCACCAGCACGATCAGCGACCAGATGAAAAGCACCATCGAATTGGCGCGAACTTTCTTGAACCACAGCGCATTGGGGGCGATCACGTTGCAGGCGATGAGAATCCAGTAGTGAACCTTGTAGGGACCGGTCATGCGGTTCCAGATGGCGGCTTGTTCGTAGACGTTGCCGCTGTACCATCCGCTGAAGGCTTCCATGATGTAGGAGTAGCCGACGATCAGGCCGGTGGCCATCATCACCTTGGCGGCGTTGTCCAGATGCTTGTCGGTAATCAGGCCTTGCAACCCGTAGATGGAGCGCAGCGGGATGGCCAGGGCGAGCACCATGGCGAAGCCGGAATAGATCGCGCCCGCCACGAAGTAGGGCGGGAAGAAGGTGCTGTGCCATCCGGGGACGATGCCGACGGTGAAGTCGAAGCTGACCACGGTGTGAACGGAGAGGACGAGCGGCGTCGCCAGGCCGGCCAGCAGCAGGGACGCGGTTTCGTATACCGACCAATGCCTGGCCGAGCCGCGCCACCCCATCGCCAGGATGCCGTAGGCGACTTTCAGCGCGCGATGCTCGGAGCGGTCGCGCAACGTGGCCAGATCGGGCAACAGGCCGACGAACCAGAAAAGCACCGATACCGTGGCGTAGGTGGATACCGCGAACACGTCCCACACCAGCGGGCTGCGGAAATTGGGCTCGATGCCCATGGTGTTGGGATAGGGGAAGAGCCAGTACATCAGCCAGGGACGGCCCAGGTGGAGAATCGGGAACATGCCGGCGCAGGCCACCGCGAAGATGGTCATGGCCTCGGCGAAGCGGTTGATGGAATTGCGCCACTGCTGGTTGAGCAGCAGCAGAATAGCGGAAATCAGCGTGCCCGCGTGTCCGATACCGACCCACCAGACGAAATTGGTGATGTCCCAGGCCCACATGGTGGGTCCGCGCAGACCCCAGACCCCGAGCCCCTTGGTAAACAGCAGTCCCACGGCCAGCAGGAAGATCAGAAGCAGCCCCATGGCCACCGCGAAAGTGCCCATCACGGCGTACGGCGTCTTCCTGGTGAGGACGACGCTGGCGATCTGGTCCGTAATGGTGCCGAACGTGTAGCCAGGGGCGATAATTTGTTTCGACTCCGGCGAGTCGATTACCTGTGTTTCATCCGCCATGGCTTAAGCCTCGAGCTCCGAATTGGGATTGCGCAGAGTCGCAAGATACGTGGTGCGCGGCCGCGTGTTGAGATCGGCCAGCAGCGAGTAGTTCCGTTCATTGGCTTTGAGTTTGGAAACGCGGCTGTTCTTATCGTTGATGTCGCCGAAGACGATGGCTTCCGACGGGCAGGTGGCCTGGCAGGCGGTTTGGATCTCGCCGTCGCGCACCGGGCGGTCCTGCTTCTCCGCGTCGATTTTGGCGGAATTGATGCGCTGCACGCAGTAGGTGCACTTTTCCATGACGCCGCGGCTGCGCACCGAAACGTCCGGATTGCGCTGCAGCTTGAGGCTGGGCGTTTCGAAATCGCTGAACAGGAAGAAATTGAAACGCCGCACCTTGTACGGGCAGTTGTTGGAGCAATACCGCGTGCCCACGCAGCGGTTGTAGACCATGTCGTTCAGGCCTTCGGAGCTGTGCGTGGTGGCTTGCACGGGGCAGACCAGCTCGCAGGGCGCGTCCTCGCAGTGCATGCAGGGAACCGGCTGGTTGTATATGGCCGGGTCGCTCTCGTCGCCCTGATAGTAGGAATCGACGCGCAGCCAGTGCATGGCGCGTCCGCGGCGCACCTGGTCTTTACCCACCACGGCGATATTGTTTTCCGCCTGGCAGGCCACCACGCAGGCGCCGCATCCGGTGCAGGAATTGAGGTCGATGGCCATGCCCCAGGCGTGGCCTTCGTACTTCCATTCGGGATAAAGCGAGAGGCCCTTCGGGGGAGTCTCCGCGCCTTCGTGCGGGGCCTCGGGATTCTTCCGGAAATCCGCCAGGTCGGCGCGATGAATGATGTGGCGGCGGTCGGGCGTCTCCAGCAGATGGAAGTTCTGCGTGTCGGCGAATTCGTACTTGCCGCCGGTCTTCACGGCGTCCATGCCGACGTCCTGCCAGAGCGCCTTGGCGGTGCGCAGACCGTAGGGGTTGAAGCCCATGCCGGTGCCGGCGCGTCCGGCGTGCGTGCGTCCGTAGCCCAGGTGGAGCGTAGCCGCGCCGTTCACGTGGCCGGGCTGGATAAACACTGGCGCGTTGAGCGATCGGCCTTCATAGGTCAGCTTCAGCAGGTCGCCCTTCTGCACGCCGAAGCGGTGCGCGGTGGCCGGGCTGAGGAAAACCGCGTTGTCCCAGGTGAGTTTGGTGATGGGCTTGGGCAGTTCCTGCAACCAGCCGCTGTTGGCGAAGCGGCCGTCGTAAATCGTGGGGTCGGGACGGAAGATAACTTCCAGCTTGCCGCCCAGCTTCCGCGCCGCCGCGCGCGTGGCGAGAGCTTCTCCGCGCACCGCGACCGTCTTCTCCGGCAGCGCCGTGCCGGGCACCACACCATCGTGCACGGCGCGCCGCCACCAGGCTTCGAAATCGGCGCCCGCATGCTGGGCGTTCCAATAGCCCTTGACGACGTCGTAGGGCGTCTTTTCGGGCTGCTCGGTGAGCGATTGCAGCAACTGCATCGCCGAGCGGCCGCCGTAGAGCGGCTGAATCAAAGGCTGCTGAATGGTGACCGTGCCGTCAAAGGCGCGCGCGTCTCCCCACGTCTCTAGGAAATGCGTTTCCGGCACCTGCCACTGGCACACCTGGCTGGTTTCGTCCGCGTACAGACCGAGACGAATGCGCAGCTTGGCTTTCTTCAGGCGGTCGC
>JBEKDV010000385.1:0-7819 GCA_050014175.1 Candidatus Solibacter sp.
TGTTGCGTGGCGCGCGTCGACGACCAGGTTGCGCCCACGGGGGAGTCGGGGAGAGGGAGGGCGTCGATTTGACGCGGAGGCGCGGAGGCGCGGAGGAAGAAGCGGAGAACAGGAAAGTCAAAGGCTGAGAGCGCGGAGCCAGCGGAGGTCCCATGGGCTTCGCCGCGAGGTTCCCGTGGGGATGGCGGGATCAGCGCTGTGCCCAATACCGGGACTGCGCCTGCACCACCAGGCCTTTGGTTTTGGCGGTCAGTTGGAGGCGGCGGAAACCGGAGATGCGCACGGGGACATCGGAGACGAAGCCCAGGTTGTATTGGCTGCGGAGCTCGTCCTGAATGGCCTGAAAGATCCGATCGATGCTCAGGGTCTTCGATACTTCAAAGCAGCGGCCGCCGGTTTCCCGGGAGATGCGCATGAGGACGCCCTTGCCGTCCGGCCCGCCAAGGCCCAGCAACGGCCCGAGCGGAGTCCCGTAGGCGTTGGCGTCGGAGAAGACGATGGCATAGACCAGCGTGCCGGCGCGCTGGGCCTCCTCGACGGCGGTGGAAAGGGGAATCTCGCTGCCGGTATCGACCCCGTCGGAGATCACGATCAGGGCTTTGCGGCCGGTTTGCTGCCGCATGACATCGCGCGCGGCGACGGCGATGGCTTCGTACAGCAGCGTGCCTCCGCCGCGCTGTAACTCCAACTGGTGAAGCGAAGGGGTGTCCACCTGGGTCAGGGCGCGCTCCAACTCGCGGCGCGAGGAGGTGAGCGGTTGGCGGATGTCGACACCGAGGTCGAATTGCACGATGAAAACGTGGTCGGTGGCTTCGCGCAGCACCTGGTCGACGAATTCGAAGCTGGCGATGCGCTCGGCATCGAGCACGCGGCGCTGGCTCATGCTGGTATCCACCATCAGGCCGAGGGTCAGGGGAAGGTCGGTTTCGCGCGAGAAATAGCGAATGGCCTGCGGACGCCCGTCTTCGGAGAGGAGGAAGTCGTCACGCGTGAGGTCGCGCACGATTTCCCCGTTTTTGCCGTAGACGTTAGCCAGCACGTTGACCACCTTGACCTCGGTGGAAAAGGTCACGTCCTGCGCGGCGCGCGCCAGGGGGGAAGCGAGCAACGCGGCGGGCGAGAGCATAAGGCGGCGCCGGGAGAGCGGTCCGGCGGCGGACTTGCGGTGGCCTGGAAAGGCGGAGGGTTGCGGAATCAATGGCTCTTTCACTCGATTTCTGTAAGACGTTCCGCGCGGACCGGCGGTTTCCGGGAGCGAAAGTTGGCAGGCGGACCCAGAGGGTACCCCGCCTGCCCCACCCGGGGGCCGCATAGAATAAGTATGGCAGGCAATCGATCGGGAGGACCACGGTATGAATCGCACGGCGCGGATCCGGATGGCTGTGGCGCTACGAAGGCATTCCTGGAGCAGCTCAGCGCTATCGGGAAGGCCCTGGGGAAGTAGGGGCCGTGCGTTACTTGACTGAATAAGTCTTGGAAAAGCCGTTGCGCGCGTTGCTGACGGTGTACTGGCCGTTGGACGCCACGGAGACTTTGAGCAGATTGCCCTTGCATTCGGCGCTGGTGCCCAGGTTGGCGATCATCTGTTCGTCGCTGTTGATTTCCTTCGGCGTGCCCAACGCGAGGTGCCCCTGCCAGATATCCTGGAGCCCCGGAGACTTCCTCAGGATCTCAAAAACCGTAGCCGGACCTCCCTTGCGGGGACCGTCGTTCATGATCGCCACTCGGGGCTGAAGGGACCAGACGAACTGCGGCGAATTCGACCGGTCCAGGCCATGATGAGAGGTCTGGAAGAGATCGATGGTGCCGATCAGATTGACCGGGCAGACCAACTTTTTCTCGTAGTTCCAGGTAAGATCGCCCATATCGAGGAACTTGAATTTTCCGAACTTGAGCAGGAAGCCGACGCTCATGTCGTTGTCGGGATCGGGTTCGGGCGTGGTCTTGTCTTTCCAGTCCTGGCAGAGCGCGGCATTCGGTCCGCCACCTTTCAAAGGTTTGGTAATGGCCTTGCCGGCGGAGATCACGACCTCTATGTCGACACCCTTGAGCGGGATGCGGTCGCCGGCTACCAGAATCTTGCGTTTGCCCTGGGACAACTCGACGTACGCCTTATAGGCGGCGGCGACCTGGGGGCGGCTGATTTCGATGGACTCGCCGTGATCCATGTACATGCCGATGGGAATCATCTTCGCCAAGGCGGGCATGGCGCCGATGTGGTCGCTGTGGAAGTGCGTGGTGAGCAGGATATCGATCTGCTTGAGGCCGGCCTGCTGCGTGGCGGCGAGAATCCGCTTGGCGTCGCGATCGTCCGGCGTGCGATTCGCGGTATCGACGAGCATGGACTGGCCGCTGGGCGAGACGATCAGCGTGGCGGCGCCGCCCTCGGCGTCAATCCAGTAGATCTCCAGGTTGCGCGAAGCCGAAAACAGGGCGGTCGCGCCAATCAATGCCAATACGACAAGCGATTTTCGGATCATAAGGTTCGGTGACGTTCCCTTGCTCACGATAGTGGCGTGCATGGCGGGTGTCAAGCAAAGTCGGGCGCCACGCCCGGGCGGCCAACCGGTTTGCCCCCCGATCCGACGGCCTGCTACACTTAAGGCTCAATCTTAGATCCGAGGATAATCGTTGAAGATCCGCTTCTTCCTGTCTGCCGTTATTCTTAGCTTGAGCGTCGCCGCCGAAACGTCGACGGCGCCGGTGGATACGATTGTCGAAAACTATTGCACCGCTTCTCAAGCGCAGGCGCAGACGTTGCGCGGCGCGACGATGGATGTGGAGATTGACGCCTCGCTTCCCAAACTGAAGAAGCATGGCCGTCTGCACGCTTTGCGGCGCATTTCGCCGCTCGGCCTCATCCGCTACGAAAGGGCCCAGTTCGAAGGCGACGGGATCGTCAACAAGGAGATCATCTCGCGGTACCTGACGGCCGAGGTGGAGGCCCAGAAAGAGCAGTCGCCGGAAATCGCCGTCACCCCGCGGAATTATAAGTTTAAGTACAAGGGCGTGAACCGGAATACGGGGCGGGACGTGCACGTTTTCGAAGTCAGTCCCAGGCAGAAGCGCGAGGGCCTGTTCAAGGGCGAGGTCTGGATCGATGCGCGCACCTTTCTCAAGGTGCGGGAGTCGGGCTACCTGGTGAAGAACCCCTCCATCTTCCTTAAGAAGGTGGTTTTCATACGGAAGTACGAAATCCGTGACGGAATCTCGGTACCGCGGCAGGTGCAGAGCGTGGCGGATGTGCGGTTCGTCGGCAAAGCTGAGTTGACCATCGACTTCAGCAACTTTTCCATCGACGCTCTGAAACACGGGCCGGCCGCCGAAGTGGACAGCCAGTAGGCGGGTCCGCTGGTTCACGGGAGATTGCATGAGAACACTGTTTCTGAATCCGCCGTCTTTTGAAGGATTCGACGGCGGCGCCAGTTCGCGCTGGCCGGCATCGCGGGAAATCGAGTCGTACTGGTATCCGGTGTGGCTTTGCTATCCCGCGGGAATGCTGCCCGACAGCAAGGTTGTGGATGCGCCGCCGCACAAGATCTCGATTGAACAGACCATCGAGATGGGCAAGGATTTCGAACTGCTGGTGCTGTACACCTCGACTCCGGGTTTTCACGTCGACGTGAAGATGGCGGAGATGATGAAGGACGTCAACCCGAAACTGAAGGTGGCGTTCGTGGGGCCGCCGGTGACCACCGAACCGGATAAGACCCTGCTGGGGACCAAGGCGATCGATTTTGTGGTGCGCCGCGAGTTCGACCACCAGATTGTGGATTACGCCAAGGGCAAGCCGCTGGAAGAACTGCCCGGCGTGAGTTTCCGCCGGAACGGGCAGGTGGTCAACAATCCGGAAGGGCCGGCCATCGAAGATCTGGATTCGCTGCCCTGGGTGACCAAGGTCTACAAGCGCGATCTCGACATCACGCGCTACAACGTTCCTTTCCTGTTGAACCCGTTTGTCTCGCTGTACACTTCGCGTGGATGCCCGGCGCTGTGCACTTTCTGCCTGTGGCCGCAGACGCACTCCGGCCACCGCTGGCGGCTGCGGTCGAGCGACGACGTGGCCAACGAAGTGCGCTACGCGCTGGAACAGTTCCCGCAGATGAAGGAAGTCTTCTTCGACGACGATACCTTCAATTACCGCAAGGAACGGACCATCGAGCTGTGCAAGAAGCTCAAGCCGCTCCACTTCACCTGGAGCTGCACGTCGCGCGTGACCACCGATTACGACACCCTGAAGGCCATGAAGGAAGCCGGCTGCCGGCTGCTCATCGTGGGCTACGAATCGGGCGATCCGCAGATCCTCAAGAACATCAAGAAGGGCGCCACGGTGGAGATGGCGCAGCGCTTCACGGCGAACTGCAAGAAGCTGGACCTGAAGATCCACGGCGATTTCATCATCGGGTTGCCGGGCGAGACGCGGGAGAGCATCCGCCGCACCATCGATTTCGCCAAGAGGATGGATACCGATACCATTCAGGTCTCCATCGCGCACCCGTATCCAGGCACCGAATTCTACGATTACGTCAAGAAGAACGGGCTGATCACCATCGATTCGATGACCGATGACACCGGACACCAGTTGCCCAACGTGGTGTACCCCGGTCTGGACCGCGGCGAGCTGGTGGATTTCGTGGAGCGGTTCTACGGCGAGTATTTCTTCCGGCCGCGGGTGATCTGGCGCATCGTGCGGAAGGCGATTTTCAACTCCGACGAGCGGCGGCGGCTCAGCAAGGAAGCCCGCGAATACCTGGCGCTCCGCACCAAACGGAAGAAGTTCGTGGCGGAGCAGAAGGCTGCCAAGCCCACGCCCCTTCCCGTCAATTCCGGGGATTAGCGCGCGGCGCATGACGTCCGAAACGGCACGCCTCCGGCTCAAGACCTGGATCTTTACGGCGATCGTGGTCTTCTCCAATCCGTTCGGCGATTTCTTCCTGAAGCGCGGGTTGCCGGCATCGGCGCACCTCTCCTCGCCGCTGGACTACATCGCGGCGCTGTTCCAACCCCTGGTAGCGGTGGGCGTGGTGCTGTTGATTATCTGGCAACTGTCGCGCATGGCGCTGTTGAGCTGGGCGGACCTGAGCTACGTGCTGCCGGTGACCAGCGTGGGCTACGTGGTGGTGGCGCTGATTGCCAAGGTGATGCTCCATGAAGCCATTACGGGCAGGCGCTGGGCCGGGATCGTCCTCATCATGGCGGGGGTGGCTCTGGTAAGCGCCGGCGCGCCTTCCACCGTTCCGGGCGAAGCGGAACCGGCCGGAGGCTCGCGATGAAGTGGATGGTGCTGGCGTTGATGGTGGGCGCCACCACGGCCGGCGAAGTGTTGCAGGCGGCGGGCATGCGGCGGCACGGCGAGATTCGCGACTTTCGTCCCGGAGCCATCGGCCGCGCGCTGGCCGTGCTGGCGCGCAACCGCTTCGTCATCGGGGGTGTGGCCGCCATGGCGATTTCGTTTTTCGCATTGATGAAGCTGCTCTCCATGACGGATCTCAGCTTCGCGGTGCCGGTCTCGGCGGTCACCTACGCGATGGAGACGGTGCTGGCGAAATACGTTTTGAAGGAGCGGGTCAACGCTCTGCGCTGGGCGGGCGCGGCGCTGGTGATCTGCGGGGTGACGCTGGTATCCCTGTGATCTGGCTGGCCATTCCGGCGATTGCGGCGGCGGTGTACTACTGCCTGGTGCTTGTGGCAGCGGCGCGCTGGCGGCCGGCGCGCGGGGTGGTTGGCGGCAGATCCCTGCCGCCGCTCTCCATCCTCAAACCGGTGCACGGACGCGATCCGCGCTTCTACGAAGCCATCCTGTCGCATGCCGCGCAGGACTACCCCGAGTTCGAAATCCTTTTCGGGGTGAACACGCCCGACGATCCGGCGCTAGGGGACATCGAGCGCCTGCAAGCCGAGTTTCCGCGATTGCGCATCGAGATTGCGATTGTTCCAACGACGGCGCCCAATGCCAAGGTCGGGGTGCTGGAGGAACTGGCGCGGCGGGCGCGGCACCCGGTCTACCTGGTGAACGATAGCGACATCGTGGTGGAACCCGGGTATCTGCGGGCGGTCGTGGCGCCGCTGGAAGACCCCGCGGTCGGGCTGGTGACCTGCCTGTACCGCGCGGGGGCCGAAGGGTGGCCCTCGCGCTTTGAGGCGCTGGGCATCGCCACGGAATTTACGCCCTCGGTGCTGGTGGCGCGCCTGCTGGGCGTGGCGGAATTCGCCCTGGGTTCCACCATGGTGTTCCGCGCCGCCGTCCTGAAGCGCATCGGCGGCTTCGCGGCGATCGCCAATTACCTGGCCGACGATTACCAGTTGGGCCGGCGCATCGTGCAACTGGGGTACCGCATCGAGTTCGCGCCGGTGGTGGTGGAGACGGACCTGGGCGGCGGATCGTGGGGGCAGGTCTGGCGGCACCAGTTGCGCTGGTCGCGCACCATCCGCGTGTCGCGGTCGTCGGGGTATTACGGCTACGTGGTGACGCACGCCACGCTGTGGGGCCTGGTGGCGCTGGGGGCGCACCAATGGGTGGCCGGCGGCGTGGCGCTCGGGGTGCGCGTGCTGGCGGGCGTCTGGGTGGGCGCGGGGATTCTGCGCGACCGCAAGGTGCGGCGCGATTTCTGGCTGATTCCGCTGCGCGACCTGTTCGGCTTTGCGGTGTGGGCCGCCGGACTTTTCGGCGACACCGTGCAGTGGCGCGACCGGCGACTCAAACTGCGTCCCGATGGCCGCATCGCCGATGACGCAGACGAGGCACCCCCCATTGACGGCGGGGCCGGCAAGGGCTAACCTGAATTCAGACTCGCGGATCTGGTTTACTCTAACCGCTTTTCTTTTTCTTACTTTGCCGGACCGCCGCGGGTCACAGGGAGGTTTTGTGATCTTCTTACTATTTGGGCCCCCGGGTTGTGGTAAAGGCACGCAGGCCGCCTATCTGGCGGAGCGATTCCGTATCCCAGCAATTTCCACCGGGGAGATGTTCCGCGCCGAGTGCAAAGCCGGCACGGAGCTGGGCAAGGCCGCTTGCGAGATTTTGTCCAAAGGCGGGCTGGTAGGCGACGATCTGGTGAATGGAATTGTCGCTAACCGGATTGCGCGGCCGGATTGCGCCAACGGATTCCTGCTGGATGGCTACCCGCGCACGGTGCCGCAGGCGATCTACTTTTCCGCCGTGCTGCGCGAGCGCGGCCTGCCTCTGCCGGTGGTGATTCACCTGGACGTTCCGGATGAGGCGCTGGTGTCGCGGCTGACGGCGCGCCGCCAGTGTCCCGAGTGCGGGCACATTTACAACGCTCTGCTGCAACCGCCGCAGATCACGGGTTTGTGCGACCGGGACGGCGCGGCGTTGATCACGCGGGAGGACGACCGCGAAGAAGTCATTCGCCGCCGTCTGCGCGCCTACGACGAGCTGACCGGGCCGATCCTGAAGTGGTATGGCCCTTCCGTGGTCCACACGGTCGATGGCACGCGATCGGCGGACGAGGTGGCGCGCGCGGTGGAGCGCGTCGCGATGGAAGCCACGAGCCTGGTGGGCGTGGGGTAATGTGGGACAGGCCTCCCGGCCTGTCGCTACGTTACAAATGCATCTTGACGAGTGCGTTCGGCACATCGGAACGACAGGCCAGGAGGCCTGTCCCACGGAAGAAACTGAACCGTGCGGGTCACAGACCCGTAGCGGCGCTTCACTTCGTCCAGGGTGACTGGCTGGCCGCCTTCCGTTCTGGCAGGAACGCCTCGAGGAAGCATCGTGACAGGTGCCGATCCGTTTTCACCTGGACGAACACATTTCCAGCCACATCGCGGCTGGCCTTCGGCGGCGCAACATCGAGGT
>JBEKDV010000386.1:0-7777 GCA_050014175.1 Candidatus Solibacter sp.
GTCGATGTTGCGACGCGGCGGATCGTGCGCAACATACCAGTCGGGCTAGCTCCATTTGCTCTTGCCCTATCGAAAAAGCATCGTAGCTTGTTCGTGTCGAACCGCGGTGGTAGACGCCCTGCAAACAATGACTTTCGCGGCCCAAGCGGAGGATCATATGTTGTCACGGACCCGACGACTGGGGCAACCACATCCGGCACCCTAAGCGTCATCGATCTTGAGACTCTCGCAGTTCGTGACATTGCGATAGGGTTGGCTCCCTCTGGGCTTGCGCTGAGCCCCGATGAGGCCTTGCTAGTTGTGGCCAACGGCCATTCAGATTCCGTCTCATTGGTGGACACCAGCACTCTTGCAGTTAGCGAGCTGAAAATCCCCAGCTGGCCGGATGCTGCTACTGGTAGCCAACCGATCGGCGCTGCGTTTTCGCCTGACGGGAAACTCCTTTACGTCGCCTGCGCGGGGACTAACTCGATTGCCGTCTTCTCGGCCGAAGCTGCCAAGAAATGGACTTTGGTGGGCGCAGTGCCGACGGGCTGGTTTCCTTCTGCAATCGCAATCGACCAAAATGGCGGTCTTTGTATAGTGACCATCAAGGGAGTCGGTAACACCGCCTACAAGCCGGGGATATTCAGCTCTACGCAGTACGAGGGTTCACTGGTGCGAATTCCCGCCCCCACTGGTGCCCAATTAGCAGCCGGTACGCGTGAAGTCATCGCTGCGAACACACCGAAATTTGAACCCGCCGGTGGTGTATCTACTCTGAGGTCGCTTGGAATTCAATATGTATTTCTCATCATCAAAGAGAATCGTACTTACGACCAAGTTCTTGGCGATCTGGTCAAGGGCAACGGAGATCCAAAGCTGGTGCACTATGGCCGCGAAATCACCCCGAACACACACGCTCTAGCTGAACAATATGTTTTGCTCGACAACTTTTATGCCGGAGGGGCTGTAAGCTTCGATGGTCACCACTGGCTGATGCAGGGTTTTGTCAGTGATTACGTTGAACGGGCTCTATCCGGCCCGAGGGGATACGCGTATAACATGACCGACGCCATGACGATATCGCCGACTGGATTTTTCTGGCAACACGCGACTCAGTCGGTGAGTGTCTTAATCCGCGGTGAATTCTCCCTCCCCGCCCGTTGGGATCCCACCGGAAAAAAGACCTTGAGCATCGAGCCGGAGGATTTACTAACGTGGGATCAGTATTGGCGTCTTTATAGGGAAGGGACCTGGCGCAACGCGGTTGGCTCGCGAAGTGGCGTTCCGGCCTTAGAAAAACTTGTCGATCCACGGTACCCTAATGACTGTCTGGTGATGCCGGACCAGATGCGCGCCGATGTGTTTTTGGACGAGCTAGCTGAAGCTGAACGAACTGGAATCATGCCGAATCTCAATGTCTTCACACTGCCGATGAACCACACTATGGGAACGCGGCCCGGCTCGCCGACACCTCGCGCAATGGTGGCTGACAACGATCTGGCTCTCGGCCGCATGGTTGAGGGCATTTCGAAAAGCCGTTTTTGGCCGAAAAGCTTGATCTTGGTGGTGGAAGACGACGCATCAGACGGTCTTGACCATGTAGATGGGCACAGGACGGTGGCGTTGGCCATTGGCCCACACATCCGCCGCGGCGTCGTTGATTCAAACCACTATAATCAAGCGAGCATGATTCGCACAATCCAGGAGATCTTTCATATCCCGCCGCGAACTCGCTTTCTCAGGAGTGCGCGCGCGATGACGAGTGTGTTTACTGCGGCCAAAGATCTCACGCCGTACCAATGTGTGGCCTCGAAGGTGCCAATCGACGAGATGAATCCACCACTGAAGGCCTTAGCAGGCAGGCGGCTCTGGGCAGCTCGCAGTTCGCTGGCAATGAACTGGTCCCACGTAGACGAGGCCCCGCCGTCGATTCTGAATCGCATCTTGTGGTGGGACAGAATGGGGTACGACGTGCCGTATCCGAGACTTGAGCGATACAGACGAATGCCACAGCGGGGGAGCAGGGCGCCTAAGTGAAGCATGAGACCAGAGAACCTCCAGATCGACAGAGCGCACGATGCTGAGATCCGCGCGAGTCGGCCAGGAGAGCATATTTCCATGGAGGGCCTTCGGTGTAGGGCCGGCCGACAGTTAGTTTCGGGAGGTATTGATCCGTTGGCCTGTGTGATCGGATGCCGCTTATTGCGGAACTGCCACAGATGGCGGCCGCTCGTGGGTTTGTTTGCCTGCTTGGCGATGAAAGGGGCCGAGACCCGCGTCAGCCTCACGTTGGTGCCGCCGTCGCCTGTGACTGAGAAAGTCATCTTGGACGTCCGCGCGGCTGTCCAACACCTTGAGACGCAAGAGGGGCTGGAATTCTCATTCTATATGGATCGCGAAAAGCCGCCAGCCCTGTTGCACGAGGAGCATGTGGTTGTTGCGCCCGGTAGCCCTGCCGGTGCTCACTTCCGATGCCAACTGCGCGGACTGAGAGGACGGCACACGCTGATCGCGATTGCGAAGACGGCTTCGAAGAAATGGCACACTGAGCAGCCGCTGGAAATCATTTCGTCGCCGCGACGCTCTCCGCTCACCATCGATGGCGCCTGGGTTGGGATTGTCCATTGGAGCGAGAAAGAAGGTATTCGCTGGAATGAGGAGCTCAAAAAGTTCACCGAAAGCGATTGGCGCGAACTGCTGCAGAGCATGCACCGCTTGGGGATGAACCTCGTGGTAATTCAGGAGGTGTTCCGTAATGAGGAGTACCAGGGCAGGCACGAGATCGCCCTCAAGGGGTACCAGGGCAAGGCGTTCTATCCCTCAAAGCTGTTTCCGGGGCGGATGCCGACCGCGGCCAAAGATCCAGTCGATTCAATTTTCGCCGAAGCGGACGAGCTCGGGATGCATGTCCTGGCCGGAACGGGCCTGTATGCTTGGTTTGATTTTTCGCCGAATTCCCTGAGCTGGCACAAGCAAGTCGCATCAGAGCTTTGGGAGCAATATGGTCATCACCCGAGCTTTTACGGCTGGTACGTATCCGAGGAAGCATTCGGTAGCTTACGCCCGTTGGTCGGCGACACGGAGCTATACCGGCGTGGGGTCGTTCGGTTCTTTCGGGAGTTTCGCCAGCACTGCCGCGCCTTGGCGCCGGATAAAGTCGTCATGCTCGCGCCAAACGCTCACCGGGTTCCGGAGGCTGTGGGTGCTTGGCGGCAAGTGCTCCCATATATCGATATCCTCTGTCCGTTTGGGTTTCACCGAATGCCTGAGGGCGACATCTCCGGCGAGCAAGCGGCGCATTTACTGCAGCAGCTTTGCAGTGAAGCCGGGGCACACCTGTGGCTCGATTTGGAAGCGTTTACCTTCCAAGGCGGAGCGCTGACCCCGCGACCGATTGAGGGACTGATCAGCGATCTCCGCCGCTTTCCGGATTTCGAAAAGGTGTTGTGCTACCAATACCCCGGGATGTTCAACGCTCCTGAAGCCTCCCGGAAACCGGGCGGTCCGGCAACCGTGAAGCTGTTTCGGGACTACCAGGACTACTTGGGCGGCCTGAACCGAATGCCACGATGATGCTTTTGCTCCAAGCTGGCTGGCATCAGCTGACAACCTGTGCGGTGCTCATGGACTATCCCGTATGGTCCGAAAACTCAGATTCCTGCCTTTCTCGGCCATTTCCGGGATCGAACGGAGGCTGCGTATGAAGACCATACGATACAGGTCGGCCTTGCCAGACTCTCTCCGGCGTCGAGCCGAAAGACGTAGGAGTACGCAATTGGCCGTTCATTCCGAGTAGTCCCAATAAGGTTGGGCGTGCTGGGCTGTTGTGCGTGCGCCGCTACTGCTCGGCACTGGCCCGCCAACTCGTGCTCAGCCACACTCGGCATTCGCCCAGAATTCTACAGCTCAGGCGGCGCGGTAGTAGTAGTTCAGCATGCCGCCCAGGCGCTGGCGGCGTTGGACCTCACCTGCGTTGCCGAGGTGGCCAGGCTCTGGGCTGATGAGTTGGTTCGCCAGGCCTTGGTGATTGCGTTCACCGTGATAGTGGGCGACGAAGTTCTGAATGGCTGGCCGCAACGACCCCTCCCCGAAGAAGATCATGCGATCCAGGCAGGACTCCTTGATGCTGCGTACAAATCTCTCCGCGTAGGCGTTCAGATTGGGAGACCGCGGTGGTAGTTTCACGGACTCCACTCCAGCATCGGCAATCATGTTCAAGAACTCAGCGGTGAACAGTGGGTCGCGGTCGTGAATCAGATACCGTTTTCCCGTCAGGATTCCTTGCTCCGCATCCGTGAGATTCCGGGCGATCTGGCTCATCCACAATCCGTCCGCCACCGGCGCGATGCCCGCGATCTCCACCTTCCGCGTAGACAAGTCGATGAAGAACAGAATGACAAACCGCCGCAGCCCTCGCCGGGTCCACACTTCCACGGTGAAGAAATCCGTGGCCACAATCAGCTCCCAATGCCGGCTCAGAAACTCCTTCCACGTCGTCTTCCGGTTCCGCTCCGGCGCCGGCTCGATTCCGTGCCGTTCCAGGATCTGCGCGATCGTGCTGCGGGCAAGCTCGTGTCCCAGGTTGGACAATGCACCCTCGATTCGCCGATAGCCCCAATCCCGGTTCTCTTCCGCCATGCGCACCACTAAAGCCTCGATCTCTCCGGCGGTGCGAGGTCGCCCCGGTGCACGATGGGCAGTTCCATCGTACTTCTGGGCGATCAGTTCCCGATGCCAAGCCAACAAGGTCTCCGGTGTGACACACAGGCCAGATAGGTAGGGCTACCGATAATGCGAAATAACGCTCCTGGCCGGAGCTTCTCGGACTTTTCGCTCCGGCCCTCGCCCCGCTCTATGTGGCCAACGAGGGTCGATTCGCCATTGTGCCACTGGAACACGCCGGTGCGGCTCTCGATGTCTTGCTCCGGTTGCCTGTTTCCCAGCAGGCCGCCCGCATCGGTATAATCACGGAGAAACCTGCCGGAACAGTGGCGCTCGAAAGCCGAATCAATGGCAACCGCATTCTTGACATGCGTAGTGGGGAGCAGCTTCCCAGGATCTGCTGATCTCATCGCGGGATTATGGAGTGGGCGGAGTGGCTGAAAAAAGGCAAGCCCTAGTGGAAGCCGGCCAGATCGAACGGCTAATCGAAGTGCTCCACCGCCGCGGCTATGAAGTGGTGGGGCCTACAGTGCGCGACGCAGCGATCGTCTACGACCGCTTGGAGAAGTTGGCCGATCTGCCCGTCGGCTGGACCGACGAGCAGGAGGCGGGCTCTTACCGGCTGAAGAGGCGCGAGGATGGCGCGCTGTTCGGCTACGTGGTGGGGCCGCAGAGCTGGAAAAAGTATCTGCACCCGGCGGACGTGCGGCTATTTTCCGCGCAACGGCAGGGGGAGACCTTCCGGATCCTGAGCAATCCCGACCCTCCGCCCCCGGGGCGCTATGCCTTGCTGTGCGTCCGCGCCTGCGAGCTGGCCGCCATCGCCGTCCAGGACCGAGTGCTGCTTCACGACCGCTACCGCGATCCGATCTACCAGGGCCGCCGCGAGGGGATCTTCATCGTGGCCGTTAACTGTACCCAGCCGGCGGCCACCTGCTTTTGCACCTCGATGGGAACCGGGCCGCAGGCGCAAGCAGGCTTTGACCTCGCCTTGACCGAGCTCCTTGGCCCCGATCACCATCAGATTTTAATCGAAGTGGGCAGTGAGGTGGGAGCGGAGGTGCTGGCCGAACTGGAGCACTTCGAAGCCTCCGATGACGTGGAAAGGGAAGCCGAACAGGCGGTCGGCCGCGCCCGATCTCAGATTCAGCGGCGGATGGACACCACCGGCATCCGCGACCTGCTGTACAGCAACTTCGACCACCCCAGATGGGACGATGTAGCGCAGCGTTGCCTGGCGTGCGCCAACTGCACGATGGTGTGTCCCACTTGTTTTTGCACCACTGTAGAAGAAGTGAGCGACGTGACTGGCGACCATGCCGAGCGATGGCGCAGATGGGATTCCTGTTTCTCGCAGAGTTTTTCTTATATCCACGGCGGCAGCGTGCGGTCATCCGCCAAATCACGCTACCGGCAGTGGATGACCCACAAGCTGGCATCCTGGATCGACCAGTTCGGCAGTTCCGGGTGCGTGGGCTGCGGGCGCTGCATTACCTGGTGCCCGGTGGGCATCGACATTACCGGGGAAGTTGGCGCCCTTCGGGGCGCCACTGCTTCCGCCGGGGAGAACGACCATGGAAACACTTGAGCGAATCGTAGCGGAACATCCCTTTTTCGCCGGCCTGGAGGAGCAATACATGCAACTGCTGGCCGGTTGCGCTTCCAATGTGCGCTTCGAGGGAGGAAAGTATATCCTCCGCGAGGGCGAAGAAGCTTCGCAGTTTTTCCTGATCCGCCACGGTAAAGTGGCGTTGGAGATCTCGGCGCCCCATCGCGGCCGGCTGATCGTGGAGACGCTGGGCGAGGGCGACATCCTGGGGTGGTCGTGGCTGATCCCGCCGTATCACTGGCGCCTCGACGCCCGGGCAGTGGACCTCACGCGGGCCATCGCTTTGGACGGCAAATGCCTGCGCACCAAGTGCGAACAGAACCACGACTTGGGCTACGAGCTGTTGAAGCGATTCGCCCACATCATGGAGCGCCGGTTGGAGACCACCCGGTTCCAACTGCTGGACGTGTACGCGGCCCACAAATAGAGGAGCCGATGGCGACGCTGCCCACAAATCCGATGGTTTCCGATCCCTACCGCGTTGGGCAGGTGTGGAAGGAGACGTCCGACACTTTCACCCTGGCCCTGGAGCCTGCCGACGGCGCGGCATGCAGCAGGTTCTCGCCGGGCCAGTTCAGCATGCTGTACGTATTCGGGGTTGGCGAGCTTCCCATCTCGATCAGCGGCGATCCAGAGGAGCCGGGCCGTCTGATCTACACGGTCCGCTCGGTGGGGCAAGCCACTCATGCGTTGGTGAGCCGCAAACCAGGCGAGATAGTTGGAGTGCGAGGACCTTTCGGCGGGTGCTGGCCCCTGGCGGAGGCGCGCGGCAAAGACGTGGTGCTGGTGGCCGGCGGCCTCGGCCTGGCGCCGCTACGGCCGGCCATCTATCAAGTGCTGCGGCACCGCGAAGACTACGGCCGCCTGATCGTGCTCTACGGCGGGCGCAGCCCGCGGGACCTGCTCTTTCGCAAAGAGCTGGCGGCGTGGGCCCGCCAGCCCGATACCCAGGTTCTGTCTACGGTGGACTACGGCGGACTGAGCTGGCGCGGCCACGTAGGCGTGGTGACCACCCTGTTCCGCTACGTCCGCCTGCAGCCGGCCCGCACGGTAGCGATGCTATGCGGTCCGGAGATCATGATGCGCTTCGTCACGCGGGAGCTGGAGTCGCGTGGCCTGCAGGAGTCGGACATTTATCTGTCCATGGAGCGCAACATGAAGTGCGCCGTGGGCTTCTGCGGCCATTGCCAATACGGGCGCTACTTCATTTGCAAGGACGGTCCGGTCTTCCCCTACTCCAGGGTTCGGTCTCTACTCGAAAAGCATGAGATCTAAGCATGAGAGATAAACCCAGAATCGCTGTTTTTAAGTTTGCTTCCTGCGACGGGTGCCAGTTGAGCCTGCTGGACGCGGAGGACGAACTGCTCGGGGTGGCCGAGGCAGTGGACATCGTTTACTTTCCCGAGGCCAGCCGGACGATGCTAAAAGGACCATACGACATCGGGCTAGTTGAAGGCTCGATCACCACCCACCATGACGCCGGGCGCATCCAACAGGTGCGCCGCCAATGCCGTACTCTGA
>JBEKDV010000387.1:0-8794 GCA_050014175.1 Candidatus Solibacter sp.
GCGGCAAGATTATCCTGAATAACGCCGCCGACCGCGTTAATCCGCCAAGACCCCAGGCAAATTTCGCCCGGTATCAGTCCGGCGCCACGCGGACCATGACATCGTAGGTCGCAAGCGGCGGCTTCGCCGGTTCAAACGATCGCGCCTGAACGAAATGTACGGCCGTCTCACCCGGCGCCAGCCCGCTCAGCAGGTACTGCTCATCCAGGCTGCGGCCGGGTGGATATTCTCCGACTCCCGGAACTGCCCTGACCCGCTCAACCTGTACAAGCTGCGGGTTACCAACAGACACAGACCATCGATAACCCCCAGCTCCGAGGCTCTTCAGCGTAACGGTATGACTTTCTCCCACCCGCAGTTCGACCTGATCCACGTTACACCTTGAGCTGACATTGTCGCCAACTGAACCGATTAGTGCAACGTGGACCCGAACACGGGGCCCGCGTGCCAACCTGCGCCGTCACGCCAGAAGTGCTGGAGTGAACCATCGGTCAACAGTGCGATCAACTCCAGATCGAAGCCGTAACTCGACTCGATCAAACCGAGAACTTCCTGCACCTTTTGTCCCGCCACATTGGTAGCAAAGGTGGCGCTGAGGTTCCAGGTGGCGGTGGTCGTGGGCTCGGGGTTTCCAGACGCCCACCAATGCTGAATCGATCCGCCGACAGCCACGCAGAGCTCATAGTTGCCCGGCACGGTCTCTTCGCTTGCCCCGTACTGGGAGCGGATCATCACCGGCGGACTAGCGACATTTGTGCCGAATGTCTCGCAGGCTACCCAACCCTTGGCATTGGGATCGTCGCGCCACCAGCGTTGCATCTTATTACCGGTGGTGACGCAAACCAGATCGAGGCCGGCCGGAACGCTGACGTCGGGCACCCCGCCTTTGGCCCACCGCTGCACCAGGGTCGGCCCGCTGAGGAGAATGCCAGTGCCGAAAGTGCCCTTCGACGCCCACTGTGCATTGTTGCCGGCGTTGTCGCGCCACCAGTTTTCCAAAACGCCGGCGGCGCGGCGCACCACTACCTCGAAATTTCCGGGCGCTCCGACATTAATCTGAATGAAACCGGGAATCCCGGCCGCGTCGGTCGGTCCAAAGGGTCCGCGATCGACCCACTTTCCGGAAAGTTGATCGAAGAAGCATTGACGCAACTGCTTGGCGGTAGTCAGGTAGATGACTTCGAAGTTGCGGAAATAAGTCGATCCGAGGACCGAGGGAATACCGGCGCAATCGTAGCCATTCGTGTTGAACTTGGGCGCTAAAGACACCTGCGGTAAGGTTTCCGCCAAAGACCAATTCTGGGTTTGGCCGTCCCGGTAATAATGACGAATCACGTTGCCCGGGCCCGGCGCCCAGACCTCGAAGTTTCGATGGTTCGTCCCGTCGCCGCTTTCATACAGGTTGCCGTTGTGAACGCGGCGCTTCGACCATGGATCGGGATTGGTGCTTGACCCCAGGATGCCACAGTTCGAATAGTATTCCAAACCGTTGGCGCCCTGCCCATACCCGAACCAGCCATAACCATTCGTGCCCCAACTGGTCCCCCAACTGTTGCGGATTAGCCAGGCCTTCTTGCTATCGTCGTAACCGACAATGACGATGCAATGGCCGTCGGGGAGCAGATTCTGCGGGTTCTTGTAAATGTACACCTCATTGTTTTTGCAGGCGTCGTCGAATTCCGGATAGCAACTGAAGCACGCGGTGATTGGGCCGTTGGTGTCGATCCATGTCTTCATGTCGGCGGCTCCGGACAGCATCACGTAACTGTCCAGCTTTCCGGTACGCCCGAGCCGGTCCGGCGTTGGCTTGCCCACCTGATTGCCACTCGAATAGGGCCAGCAGCCGGGATCGGCGGCGCCATTTGCTTTGATCCAATCCAGAACTTCGTTGGGCGAGCCACCCTGGCATTTTGCGTGGGCGCCAAAATAGAGCGAGATTGCATCCCCCACATCGCCTTCCGAACGCAAGCACCAGACGCTGTGCTCGATTCGAAGCATCGCCTCGAAGACACCTACGGCTGAGAAGATATAACAGGAACCGCAACCGCCCTGATCTTTGATATTCGTCAACCAGGTCCAGCCAAAGCGATTGCGCCAGTCTACGGAAGAAGAGCTCATTTGACCTCCGCATTTGTGGGCAGCGACGGCACAATCCCGCGCAAATCGACTGGCAGAGCCTCGGCTTTTAGAAGCCCCTGCTGAATTCGCAGCGTGCGGAGAAACGGGTTTGAACTGTCAACGGCTAGGAGCGTTTTGAGATCGGCCGCGGGAACGTCCGCCGCTTTCGGAACTCGTGATAAATCGCACCCTCTTGAGTACTTGTTTGGCATATCGTTACCCCCCCTTTGCAGGTTAGACTATATACCGCTTTTCGTTGAACCGGGCACAATTATTTCCGGAGGGGCCATCGGTTCCGGAATGCCCCTCCCCAGGTCCTGCCAACCCACGCGCGGCTTTATGCGCCGTGTCCCTCGCGCGAGGTGCAAGGCGGCAGTCCGCGGCGTTCATCCTTCGCAATTCGGCCCGAAGGAGCAAACGGCTGGTGTATAATCCTGGGTACCGGAGGGCTCCAAAACGAAAAATCCAGCCTGTTTCCCTGGTAGGCTTTCGCGGCTTCGACTGTGCCTGATTCTGTCGTCGATCGTCTACGCGGGCCAGGCTGCCGCGCAGACGCGCGAAACCGGCAACGCCATCGCTTTGGATGGGGCGAGCGGCGCGGTTTACGCAGCGGGAGGATCCTCGGCGCTGGTCATCAAGCAGGTTGCAGGCGTTGAAGTCTGGCGCAGGCAACTCGGCGGCACATCGCAAGATGCGGTGCTGGCTCTGGCCGTGAGTCCCGGGGGCGCTCTGTACGCCGCGGGAATCGGCGGCCAGGGGGGCTTCGTTGCCGCGCTCGCTCCGGACGGTACGCCCGCGGCCTTGCTGGCACTGCCGGTGGCGGCGCGGGCTTTAGCCATCGATCGCTCCGGCGCCGTGTACGTCGCGGGCGCTGGGTTCGTGCGCAAACTGACCGCGCGGCTCGAACCGGTCTACAGCGCGAATCCGGACGGAGAAATCACCTCGCTTGCCGTCAGCGCTGCCGGCGAACTTTACGCTGCGGTGGCCGGACAGATGCCCGGAGTGGCCAGACTGTCAGCCGATGGAAACCGGTGGCTGTACCATATGAACCTCGGTGCCGTGGCACCCGCGGGGATCGCTCTCGACGAAGCTACCGGCTCGGTCTACGTCACCGGATCTACCAGTTCGCCGCATCTGACCGGTAACAGCGCCTTCCGGGAGTCCCTGAATGGGGTGTCGGACGCGTTTGTGTCGCGGATCGATGGCCGCGGTCAAATTGTCTGGTCCCGCTACCTCGGAGGGAGCGGCTCGGATGCCGGTACGGCGATCGCTTGGAGCCCGGGTGGCACGCTGATCGTCGCAGGCTACACCACTTCGCCCGACTTTCCGCGGTCTCTGCCAGCCAGCCGGGGGAATGAATTCGGAGGCTCCGAAGACGGGTTCCTGACCACGCTCGATGAATCTGGCAACATCATCGAAAGCGGATATGTCGGCACGCCGAGTCGCCTTGCCGCCATCGCCCTTTCTCCAGCGGACGGTGGCGTGTACGTGGCTGGCTGGTCTGGTCGGGGTGGAAGTGCATTGCTGGTGAAGCGGATCGAAGCCGCGGTTCGCACCGCATCCGCATCCGCGTTTGCAACCACACCCATGGGCCTTGGTGGATCGTCCGGATTTACGCTGGGAACGTACCTGCTGACCGTCGGTCCTTCCGCGGGCGGCAATTCGGTCGAACTGATCGGCGCGGGCGGCTGGACGGCCAATACCACCGCTAACTGGCTGCACCTTCCACTCACCACCGGCACCGACGGCGCGGTGGTCACGTTCAGCTACGACGCCAACGGCGGCGCCACCCGCACCGCAACGATTACGTTCAACAGCGGCGACCTGACGCTGACCGTCACGCAGGCCGGGGCTGCCTATGTTCCCGCCACCCAACTCACCACCCTCCTCTCCACGGGGCTGACGTTTCCCGAAGGCGTCACCTTGGACGCGTCCGGCAACCTCTACATCACCGATGCCGGCAACAGCGCTATTTATGAGTGGAGTCCGTTGACCAAACAGGTGACCACACTGATTTCGTCGGGGTTGAACGGACCTCAAAACTCGGCGGTGGATGCGTCCGGAAACATCTTCTTCGCGGATTTTCGCAACAACGTGCTCAAGGAGTACATCCTTTCGACCAAGCAGGTCATCGTGCTGCCCTCATCGGGGTACAACCTGCCCAGCGGCGTGGCCCTGGATAGCGCGGGCAAGCTGTACATCACGGATACCTTTAACGACGCCGTCAAGAAATACGATCCGGTGACGCAGCAGACGACGACATTAATTTCGTCAGGGCTGTCCGTTCCGCACGGCGTGGCGGTGGACGGCCTGGGGAACGTCTACATCGCCGACAACGGCAACAACGCCGTGGAGGTCTGGAATCCTACGACGCAACAACTGACCACGCTGGTTTCCTCCGGGCTCAACCTCAACGAGGGCGTGGCGGTGGACGGTTCGGGCAACGTCTATATCGCGGACGGCAACGATAAGGCCATCAAGATGTGGAGTCCATCGACACAGCAGGTAACCACCCTGCTATCGACCGGACTGGTGTTCCCACATGGCATTACCGTCAATGGACCGAACGATATCTATATTGGAGACTCCACGGGCGGCGCGGTCCGGGAACTGACTCTGGGCTTTGTCGCTCCGGCCAGCTTTGTCGAATCCGCGGCGGCCGGCACGGATGCGCTGCTGCCGGTGCTTCCCTCCGGCTCGCCCGTAACCGCCACCAGCGACCAGAGCTGGCTCACCATCGGGACCATCGCGAATGGGGTGGTCAACTTTTCCTTCACTGCCAATTCTTCAACCGTGGTGCGCGTCGCCAACATTTCCGTGCTCGGAAGCCAAATCCCGGTGACGCAGACCGCCGGCAGCGCGTCGGGCATCACCGTGAACCCGGGCACGGCGCCGCAATCCGCGTCAATCAATACGGCGTTCGCCAGCCCATTGGCCGTCACGGTGCGCGACGCGGCGAACAATCCCATGCCAGGCATGAGCGTGACCTTCACGGCTCCCAGTTCGGGTGCCGGCGGGACTTTCAGCGGCGGCCTTTCCACTGTCACCGTGATTTCCAACGGTGCGGGCGTGGCGGCGGCGCCGTTCACGGCCAACGGGACGGTGGGAGCTAACTACACGGTCACCGCCGTGGTCAACGGGCTCGTCGCGAACCTCACGCTGACCAACCTGTCCACGGCGCCAGCGCACTTCGATGTGGTCGCGGGAACGACTCCGCAGTCGGCGCCGATCGATACCGCCTTCGGCAGCGCGTTGGCGGTTACGGTGAAAGACGCGGGCAACAATCCCATGGCGGGTGTGTACGTGACTTTCACGGCTCCGGGCTCCGGCCCGAGCGGAAGTTTCAGCAATAGCGCACCCATCGTCACGGTGGCGACAGACAGCGCCGGCGTGGCTTCCGCCGCGCTTACGGCCAACCAGATTGCGGGAGCGGGTTACACGGTGACCGCGTCGACAAGCGGCCTAAGTGCGATCTTCACGCTCACCAATCTGGCCGGCCCGCCGGCCAGCCTCGCGGCGAGCTCCGGGACTACGCCGCAATCTGCCAACGCTAACACTGCCTTCGCAACCGCATTGGCGGTCCAGGTTCAGGACGTGGCAAACAATCCCGTGCCTGGCCTTAGTGTGACGTTTCTAGCGCCAGGCACCGGCGCGAGCGGAAAGTTCAGTAACGGCACACCCACCATCGTGGTACCCACCAACAGCGCCGGCGTGGCTTCCGCTCCGTTCACGGCCAATGGTATTGCGGGCTCCAATTACCTGGTAACTGCCACGGCGAGCGCATTCAGCGCCAACTTTACGCTCACTAATACCCCTAGTCCACCTGCCAGCATCTCGACGAACCAGGGGACTACCCCGCAATCGGCGACTGTCTCCACGGCCTTTGCCGCCGCGTTGGCGGTGACCGTGAAGGATGCCGGCGGCAATCCCGACCAGGGACTGAACGTGACCTTTACGGCCCCTGCCACGGGCGCGAGCGGGACCTTCAGCAACGGCACATCGGCCATCACCGCGACTACCGACAGTTCCGGCATGGCGGCGGCTCCATTCACTGCCAACGGAACTCCCGGAACCAACTACACGGTAACTGCAACCGTCGGTGGACTGAGTGCGAACTTCACTCTTTCCAACGTTGTGCCCATGGTGCAGGTCACCTTGCAGACGCTGCCCGCCGGATTAAGTTATACGGTGGACAATGCCAATACCTTCATCGCGCCGGCCACTCTTACCTGGGTGATCGGAAGCGTACACACCATCGCCACAGCCTCGACCCAACCGGGAGCGGCCGGGACTCAATACATCTTCACGGGATGGAGCGACAACGGCGGACTTACCCATAGCGTCACGGCGCCGGCCTCACCCGCCACCTACACAGCCAGCTTCAAGACGCAGTACCTGCTCACTGCCGGCGTGGCTCCGGCGAATACCGGGGTCGTTGCGGGCGGGGGAGTGTTCTATGACGCGGGAGCAAACGTACCGGTCACTGCCACGCCAATCGCTAACTTCGGGTTCGCCGGCTGGACCGGAAACGTCGCTGCGAGCGCCAGCGCCGCCACTACAATCGCCATGACCGCGCCGCAATCCGTGACGGCCAACTTCGTGCTCACCAACTTGCCGGCGGGCTACCTGCATTACCGCGCCATCACGATCCCGCATACGCTTGTGCCCGCGGATCAGACTAATTTCCCGGTACTGATTCAGGGGGTGTTCCCCTATCTTAAAACGGTCTCCAACGGAGGCCTTGTACTGAACACCCAGGGCAACGACATTCTCTTCCTCTCCGATCGTGGCCAGCAGGTGAATTGGGAAATGGAAAGTTACAGTCCGTCCACGGGCGCGGCGACATTTTGGGTTCAAGTGCCGACCCTGTCTTCGGTCAACGACACGACGGTTTATCTCTTCTATGGCAACCCGTCGGTCACTTCCTTCCAAGGCAATAAGCAGGGAACATGGGACAGCAATTTTGCGGCTGTGTACCACATGAGCGATAACTCGGCCACCCCGGCCGTCTCGGATGCCACGGCCAACGGCAACAACGGTACGTCGCAAACCAGCACGAGCGCGAGGACGGCGCTGGGGCAAATTGCTTCCGGGCTGGAATTCAATGGGACCAGTGACTACGTGAACAACGGGGCCGGCTCCAGTGTCAACCTGACCGGCACTTTCACCTTGGAAGGCTGGGTGAATCTGAACTCCTGGCCGGCGGCGGGTTATGGCGGGTATTTGGCCAGCAAAGGGCAGCAGTACTTTATCGAGTTCACGACCGACAACAGCGGGCAGAATCACGGAATTGTGGCCGGTACATACGGTCCGGGTTTTTCCGGAGTAGCGAATGCGATCCCGGCTCCGTTCACCGGCAGGTTCCATCATGTGGCTGTCGACTGGGACGGCGCCCACTGGAGCCTGTACGTCGACGGCGTGCTGGCTTCGCAAGCCTCGGGGGGTGGTCCGGCAGCCGGTGGACAACCTTTCGTCACGGGGGCGCAGGCGTATCCAGGCGGCACCAACCAGTTCCTGAACGGAATCATCGATGAACTGCGGTTATCGAAGGTTGCGCGCTCAGCCGATTGGATCGCGACCGAATACAGCAACCAAAGCTCGCCGGGCACTTTCTTTAGCATGGGAGCGGAAAATTCAGGCGCCGCCGGAGGGCCCCGACAGTCCGTTACACGACCGATGGCATCACCGCGCCGACAGAGACGGTTGGGACGCTGTACGGCGGGAACCCGATTCCAGTGAACAGTACGACTACCATCATGGCAGTCGCCTTTGAAGCCGGCATGGCCGACAGCACGGTCAGTTCCGCGGCGTATACCATCGCTTCCAGCACGGGGCCCGCCTGGTACAACAATTCGTGGAGCTACCGGAAGGCTATCGCCATCCAGCATACGAAGGTGTCTGGCTCCTCGAATCTAACCAATTTTCCGGTGTTGATTTCTCTCGCCACAGATTCGGACCTGGCGGCGAATGCGCAACCCTCAGGCAACGACATCTTGTTCACGGATTCGAGCGGGATCAATAAGCTGAATCATGAAATCGAGGGCTACAACTCCACTACCGGGCAGTGGATCGCCTGGGTGCAGGTTCCCTCGGTTTCGCCGGCCGCCGACACGGTCATCTATGCGTATTACGGTAACCCGTCGGCCTCCGCCCAACAGAACAAGACGTCTGTGTGGGATGCCAACTACCAGGGGGTATGGCATCTGTCGAACGGCACGGTGCTGAACGCGACGGATTCGACCTCCCATGGCTATAACGGAACGATCGGTAATGCGAAAGCGGCGGCGGGCGAGATCGATGGTGGAGCGAGTTTCAACGGCAGCAATGCTTCGGTGGACTTGGGAGGCGGTTCGGGACTGCATATTACCGGACCGGTCACCGCGCAAGCCTGGGTGAACGTGACAGCTTGGCCGGCGAACGGGTACCCGGCAGGACTGTTGGGGATGGGCTATAGCTACGCATCGAGTTGGACGGGGTGGATGCTGGAGGCCAGCACCGACAACGGCGGGAACCATTACCTGAACTGGACCAGCAACAACGGAACCACGCACGGTGTAGCCAGCCCCAGCACTGTAGCCACTGGGACCTGGCACCAGATGGTGGGCACCTTCGACGGTTCCACCTGGAAGATGTATCTGGACGGAGCAGCGAATGGATCCAGCGTCGATGGAACGGC
>JBEKDV010000388.1:0-7674 GCA_050014175.1 Candidatus Solibacter sp.
GTCGCCGGCGGGGCATCGCTCGGGTCGAGCGGAGAGGTGTAGATGGGAACGGCGTTGGGCGTGACGTTCTGACCCGCGCCGCCGTTGATGGGACCGGTTGCGCCGCGACCGCCGCCGCCACCGAATCCGCCGCCAAATCCGCCGAAGCCACCGCCGGCCGGCGCCGCGGCATTGAGCACGGGATCCTGGTTGAAGTAGACCGGCAGATCCTTGCCGTCATAGCCGTAGGCGATGGGGCTCTTGAGGTCGCTGAACACGCCGCGCAGGATGGAACCGCGGGCGAACAACTCGGTGGGATGCTCCACGGTGACGCCGCCCGCCAGGTTGTATTCGGCCATCAGGGATGAAGTGGAGCCTTCGGTGATCAGCGTGCCGCCCTGCTGGACGAACTTCGCCAGTTCCTGCAAACCTTCCAAACCCATGCCGCCGCGGATATCGTCGGTCTCGTCGACGCCGCCCAGGTTGGGCGTCTGCTCGGTCTTTTTGTAGGGGATGGGCGCGGTGCCGGTCATGGCGATGCCGTTGATCATCGAGGCGGAAGTGCCGCCCACGTGGGGGAAGACGATCACGTCGTACTTGGCGCGCAGGTTGCCTTCCTTGAGTTTCTGGTCGGCGAAGTAGGTGTAGGGCACGCTGTAATAATCGAGCGCGGCGCGCACCCAGCCTTCATCCTGGGTGCGCGACCAGGAGTGGATGTAGCCGATGCGCGGGATGGTCAAAGCGTGGGTCTTCACCGGCGGAGCGGCGGTCACGGCCCAGGCGGAGAGCCCGAGATCCTTGAGCTGCGGCTCCAGGGCGGCGCGATCGGCGTTGGGAATGATGAGGGCGCCGGCGCGCAGCTTGCGGCCGTTGAGGTCGAAATCCTCCTCGGCCACCTGCATTTTGACGTCCTTATTCTTAAAGCGGAAGGTCATCAGGTTGTTGTCGCTGGTGTGCTCGACCACCAGGATGCCGCCGGATCCTTCGACGCCGCCGAGCGCTTTGGCATCGGCGGTGAGCAGGGTCATGGGCTTTTCGAAAATCGACTTATCGCCGATCTTATTGAGCTTGACGTTGCGCATGTACTGCATCGTCCAGCCGGTATCGTCGTAGGGGCGCGGATTGGCGACGGGATAGTTCTGCACGCCGAAGTACATATCGATGAGGGTGTGGTAGGGCTGGTCGCCGCGGATGACGTAATCGCCGGCGGCCACATCGACGTTGCCGATTTTGAAGGCGGCGCCAGAGGTGTGGACTTCGACGCCCTGGCGGCGGAGCTCGTTGACGAGGTCGGCGGCATCGGCCTTGCGGCGCTGCGTGGCGGGGACGACCCAGGCGAAGTTGGGGCCGTTCTTTCCCTTGTCGATGGCGCGCTTGTTCTTCATCCAGTAGTTTTCGAGATAGAGTTCATGATCCTTGGCCACTTTGTTCATGGCGATGAGGAGCGCGGACTCCTGGATGTTGGTGTTATTGCGCGGTCCCCAGGCGATGGAGGGGAGCGGCGGATTGGGGCGGTACCATTCGCGGCTGGTGGCGGTGGCGGCAAGGGTCAGGTTGGGGTTGACGTCGGGGCCGTAACTCTGCACTTCGTAGAAGCGGCCGAAGGACTTGTGGGTGATGGCGATCCAGAAAAGGTAGTTGGGGACCCAGCCATCGTAGAAGCCGTAAGTGAAGACGCCGGGAACGCCGCGCTTGGCCATTTCCATGACTTCGGTCTGTCCCAGCAGCCACCATTCGTCGATGGCGATGGCGTCGAGCGCGGTGTTGTAGGGGCCGGTGCCGGTGGAGACGTAGAGATAGGACTGGGCCTCATGCAGATCGTGCAGGATCGTGGGGTGCCATTCGATCACGCCCTTAGTAAAGTTCTTAGTGATCTTCAGATACTGGCCCATGCCATCGCGGTTGTTATCGTGCTGCACGTACTTACCCCAGTACATGAGCGGCAGGCGCTGGCCGGTGCGCTTGTTGTAGTAATAAGTGTCGACTTCGCGCTCGCGGCCGTCGACTTCAATCACGGGAGTAATAAAGGTGATGGAGTTGTTGCGGATGGTCTGTATGAACGGGGTCTCTTCGACGATCAGGCGGTAGGCGAGCTCGATGAGCATTTCGGGGCCGCCGGTTTCGGGGGAGTGGATGCCGCTGTTGGCCCAGTAGAGGGGCTTGCCGACTTTGATGAGCTCGCGGGCCTGAGCGTCGGTGATTTTGCGCGGATCGCCGAGTTTGGCGAGGATGTCTTTGTATTTGTCGAGGTCCTTGATGGTGGCCTCGTCGGCGATGGCGAGGATGACCTGATCGCGGCCCTCCTCGGTAGTACCGATCTTCCAGAATTTGGCGCGCGGGGAGGCTTTGGCGAGGGCCTCGTAGTAGCGGTAGATGTCCTTGGCGTAGGTCAATTCGCCGGGCTTGCCGGGGATGCGGCCGAGAAACTTGAGGGGCGAAGGGACGGTGTCGCTGGCGGGCATGTGGTCCACCAGCTCGGTGGTGATGCGCGGATCCTGCAGGTACTCCTTGATGAGTTTGGTGTACTCTTCGTCGATCTTTTGGGGGGCGGGAGCGGCTGGGGCGGGCGCCGGTTTCCCTTTCTTGGCCTGGCCGAAAGCGGGGCCGGAAACGAGAGCGAGACAAAGCAGCGCGCTCCCGAGTGCAAAGCGGAGTGACATGATAGACATCCTTCCCTGAGATCTCAAAGTCTGACCTTTTTGGGGGGCGCCTGTCAACTGGAGGAGGAAAGCCCATGGCGCAACGCACGTCCTCAGGTGTCACGTTGTTATACTGGCATTTCCATGCATAGAGTTCGTTTTGCGCCTTCTCCCACGGGATTTTTGCACATCGGAAGCGCGCGCACCTACATCTTCAACTGGCTGTACGCCCGCCACAATGGCGGCACCATGATCCTGCGCATCGACGACACCGACGTGGGCCGCAACAGCGACGCGTCGCTCGCTTCCATTTTCGACGGCCTGCGCTGGCTCGACCTCGGCTGGGACGAGGAGTACAAACAGTCCGACCGCCTCGCCCTGCATCGCGGCGTGGCGGACGCCATCCTGGAAAAGGGACTGGCCTACCGCGATTTCACCCTTTCGCAGGGCGGCGATAGCGAAAAATCCGGCGCTCACGGCACCTGGCTCTTCAATGCCGGCATGCGCGAGCTTTCGCGCGCGGAGAGCGACCGCCGCGCCTCTTCCGGCGAACCCTTCGCCCTGCGCTTCCGCGTGCCGCACGACCGCATCGGCAACGTGGAATTCCGCGATGCCGTCTACGGCGAGCAGGCCAAGGCCTACGCCGATATCGAGGATTTCGCCCTCTTGCGCTCTGACGGCATGCCCACCTATCACCTGGCCAACTGCGCCGACGACGCCGACTTGCGCATCACCCACATCATTCGCGGCCAGGAGCACCTTTCCAACGCCTTCAAGCACAAGTTGATCTTCGACGCCGCGGGAGTGGAATCGCCCACGTTCGCGCACCTGCCGCTGCTCATGGCGCCGGACGGCATGAAGCTCTCCAAACGCGTTCACGGCCCGGTGGTGAGCGTGACCACCTATCGCGACGCCGGCTTCCTGCCGGCGGCCTTCATCAATTTTCTGTGCCTGCTGGGCTGGTCGCCCAAGAACGATCGCGAGAAATTATCGCGCCAGGAGATGGTGGAGCTATTCACCCTGGAAGGCATCAATCGCGCCAACGCGGTGGTCAATTTCACCGAGGAAGATCCCTTCGACGCCAAGGCGCTGTGGCTGAACGCCGAACACATACGCTCGCTGCCCGCGGACGAACTGGCGCGTGAGCTGCTGCCGTTCGTGCCGGTGGGACAGGCCTCCTGCCCTGTCAATCTGGAAAAAATGCGCCGGATCACGCCGCTGATTCAGGAGCGCATGAAGCTTTTGCGCGACGTGCGCAGCGTGGCCGACTTCTTTTTCGCCGATCAATTGCCGCCTTACGATAGCGCCGAGCTGATACCCAAGAAGGGCGATGCGGCCATGGCGAAGGCCGTCCTGCTAAAGGCGCGCGAGGTGCTGTGCAGTGCCGAATTCTCGCACGACGGCCTCGAATCGGCCCTGCGCGCGGCCAGCGTCTCACTCGGTATCAAGGCCGGGCAGATGTTCGAACCCGTTCGCGTCGCCGTCTGCGGGCGCAAAACGGCGCCCCCGTTGTTCGGCACGCTGGAAGTGCTGGGCCGCGAAACTTGCGTGGCGCGCATCGCCCAGGCCATCGCAAAATTATAAGAGCCGAGTTATAGGAAAATATGAATACGCCAAACCCCGAGCCGGCCGCCGGCCCATCTAATTTCGTTCGCGACATCATACTGGACGACCTGAAGACGAATAAGTATCAGGGACGGGTGCACACGCGGTTCC
This sequence comes from Candidatus Solibacter sp., assembly GCA_050014175.1. GTDB lineage: Bacteria > Acidobacteriota > Terriglobia > Bryobacterales > Bryobacteraceae > Solibacter. The sequence continues at coordinate 4,335 of JBEKDV010000388.1, forward strand.
CTCCGGAACCGAACGGCTATCTGCACATCGGCCACGCCAAATCGATCTGTCTGAATTTCGGTCTGGCCAACGAGTTCGGCGGCCAGACCAACCTGCGCTTTGACGACACCAACCCCGAAAAGGAAGAGCAGGAGTACGTCGATTCCATCATCGACAACGTCCACTGGCTGGGCTTCGATTGGGAAGACCGCCTCTTCTACGCCTCCGACTACTTCGGCCAGTTGTACGAGTGGGCGGTGCAACTGATCAAAGCCGGCAAGGCGTATGTCTGCGACCTCACCGCCGACGAAATCCGCGAGTACCGCGGCACCCCCACCGAGCCAGGCAAGGAAAGCCCGTACCGCAATCGCGGCGTGGAGGAGAATCTCGACCTGTTCACCCGCATGAAGGCCGGCGAGTTCCCCGATGGCACGCGCACCCTGCGTGCCAAGATCGACATGGCGTCGCCCAACTTCAACATGCGCGACCCCATCATGTACCGCATCCTGCACGCCGAGCATCACCGCACCGGCGACCAGTGGTGCATCTACCCGATGTACGACTACGCGCACGGGCAGAGCGATTCCATCGAGGGCATCACGCACTCCATCTGCACGCTGGAGTTCGAAGATCACCGCCCGCTCTACGATTGGTACGTCGAAGCCATCGGCATCTATCATCCGCAGCAGATCGAGTTCGACCGGCTGAATCTTACCTACACCCTGCTCAGCAAGCGCAAGCTGCTGACCCTGGTGCAGGACGGCCACGTGCGCGGCTGGGACGATCCGCGCATGCCCACGCTCTCCGGCATACGGCGGCGCGGCTACACGCCCGAGTCGCTGCGCAATTTCTGCGCGTCCGTCGGGCTTTCCAAAACCAATGGCTCGGTGGAACTGAGCCGCCTGGAATACTTCGTCCGCGAAGACCTGAACAAGCGCGCGCCGCGCGTGATGGCGGTGCTGCGTCCGCTGAAAGTCGTCATCGACAACTACCCCGAGGGGCAGGTGGAAGAGATGGACGCGGTCAACAATCCGGAAGATCCGGCCGCCGGCACGCGAAAAGTGCCGTTCTCCAAAGTGCTCTACATCGAGCAGGAGGATTTCCGCGAGGATCCGCCGAAGGAATTCTTCCGCCTGGCTCCGGGGCGCGAAGTTCGCCTGCGCTACGGCTACTTCATCAAGTGCACCGGCGTGGTCAGGAACGAGCGCGGCGAAATCGCCGAAGTGCACTGCACCTACGACCCCGCGACGCGCGGCGGCAACGCGCCCGACAAGCGCAAGGTGAAGGCGACCATCCACTGGGTCTCGGCCGCGCAGGCGGTTTCGGGAGAAGTCCGCATGTACGACAACCTCTTCCTGAAAGCGGATCCGGGCCAGGTGGAAGAAGGCCAGGATTTCACGGCGAACCTGAATCCCCAATCGCTCGAAGTGCTGACGGACTGCAAACTGGAACCCGCGCTGGCGGATGCCGTCCCCGGCGCGCGCTACCAGTTCGAGCGCATGGGATATTTCTGCGTGGATGCCGATTCGGCGCCCGGCAAGCCGGTTTTCAACCGCACGGTGACGCTCAAGGACGCCTGGGCCAAAATCGAGAAACGGGGCAAGCAGCCGAAATGATCATCTTAGGAATCGGCGGATTGCTGGGCGATGCCGCCGCCGCGGTGCTTAAGGACGGCGAACTGGTGGCCGCGGTGGAGGAGTCGAAGCTGGTGCGGCGGCGGACCCACTGGGGCGGGCTCGACGAAATGCCGGAGCACGCCATCGCCGCCTGCCTGCAACTGGCGGGCGCCAAGCCGGAGCAGGTGGACGCGGTGGCGGTGGTCCGTCCCATTCCGGAATCGGATTTTCACCTGAAGCTGCGGGAACAGTTTCCCAACAGCCGCATCATCGTGGTGGAGCACCACCTGGCGCACGCCGCATCGGCCTACTATCCGTCGCCCTTCGCGGAGGCCACCGTGCTGACGCTCGACCGCGGTAGCGATTTCCGCTGCGGCTCGCGCTGGCAGGCGCGCGGCGCGCAGATGTCGCTGGAGCACGAACAGTATTCGCCCGATTCCATCGGCGACCTCTACGGACGGGTTTCGGAACTGCTCGGCTTCGAAGCCAACGTGGACGAGCATAAGGTGCAGTGGCTATCGGTCTCGGGAGACGGGCGCTTCCAGGATCTGTTCCTGGAGATTCTGAATGTTACCGAAGCGGGTCCGCGGCTGGACCGCGGTTTCCTGAGCACGGAGCGCGTCACCCACGGCGGTTTCGGCGGGCGCTTTTTCGCGCGGCTCGGGCTGGCCGATGGAGCGCCCATCCCCGAGTCGTTGCGCGCGCACGTGGCGGCGGGCCTGCAACTCGCCGTGGAAGAGGCGGCGATCCGCATGGCCGGCCAGGGCGAAAACCTGTGCCTGGCCGGCGGACTGGGATTGAATGCGCTGGTGGTTTCGGCGCTGGAGAACCGCTCCGGCTACAAGAACGTCTTCGTGCAGCCGGTGGCGGGCAATGCGGGCACGGCCATCGGCGCGGTGCTGGAGGCCTGGCACGGCGTCTACCGGCGCGAGCAGCGCGCCGCCATGAGCACGTTGAGTCTTGGCCCCGGCTTCACCGCCGCGGAGATCAAACAGGTGCTGGAAAACTGCAAGCTGCGCTTCCACTACCTGGTGACCACCGATGAAGTGATCGATAGTGCCGTGGCGCAGCTCAACGACAACAAGATTGTCGCCTGGATGCACGGCCGCATGGAGTTCGGTTCGCGCGCGCTGGGCAACCGCAGCATTCTGGCGTCGCCCCTCAACCCGTATTCCACCGAGAACCTGAACATCTTCATCAAACATCGCGAGCCGTTCCGCAAGTTCGCCGCCTCGGTGCCCGCGGAGTTGTGCGCCGAGTACTTCGAAGTGGGACCCAACGCGCGCTACCTGGCGACCGTGGGCCGCGTCAAGCCGGCGCATCGCGAGCGGTTCGCCGCCGCCACGCTGGCGGGCGATCTGGTGCGCGTGCACACCGTGGACCGCGAGGAGAATCCGCTCTACTGGAAACTGCTGCACGCCGCCGGCAAGGCCACCGGGTTGCCGGTGCTCTACAACACCTCGTTCAATCTCTTCGGCGAGCCGCTGGTTTGTACGCCGCGCGATGCGGTGCGCAGCTTTTACTCGTCGGGGATCGAGGCGATGTTCGTGGGGAATTTCTTTTTACAGAAGTAAGACAGGCCTTCCGGCCTGTCGTGGGGCAGGCGAAAGCGCTTGCCAGCCCCGCAGTTGGATCAAGAGTTGGCAGGCGAAAGCTAGGGACTTGCAAAATTCCGGATCCAGAGCCCCTGGTTGGTGTCGGTACAAAACAAAATCGAGGGGAAATGTATTCGGCGGGGCGGCGAG
>JBEKDV010000389.1:0-7649 GCA_050014175.1 Candidatus Solibacter sp.
GATACTTTGCCAGCCGCGCGGAACTCGAGACCACACTGACTCGCGTCTTTGGAGAAATGCAGTGCCACCCTGCGCTCATCCGATCGTACCTGCTCCCCTTTTGTTGATCATCATGTCCCTTTCATTATGCGCGGATGTATAGTGCTGTCGGGAGACAAGGTCTTCGATTGCGAGATCGGAACGGACCATAATAAGCTGTTCGGCCTATCGCTCATTCTGAATATCAAACCCGCATCAGATCCTGCTCGTCGGCTGATCTACAATGACCATTACTTCTTTCAGACGAGAATGCTGCCGGCACTCAATCAGTGGCGATTGCGTCTGGGTCCGGAGCGGTTGCCTGGAGAAGCGAGTACCCGGGCTCACCAGTGTCCGGCTAACGGCATTGGCCCAACTGGCAAGTCCCTTCGGTACTTAGGGTTATAGGGAGATTTGGCTTGCCGCGATTTGAACGGCGACAAGCTTCAAAGCCCGGCTCGGTGGGGGCGACAATGGTGCGTGAACCAGGGCCGAACCGTTTTCTCCCAGTTGCTGAACTTCCTGCCGGATCGCGAGTTTCGCCGTTGCGTCGCGCGGTACGGCGGCGATGTGCGACCGCGAGGATTCTCTTGTTGGGACCAGTATCTGTCGATGGCCTTTGCACAACTGACTTATCGCGATGGCCTTCGCGACATAGAAGCGTGTCTGCGCTCTCTGGGCGGCAAGCTCTACCACATGGGGTTTCACGGCCGTGTGGCGCGCTCAACGCTGGCGGATGCCAACGACGCGCATGACTGGCGCATCTACGCCGACTTCGCTCAGGTGTTGATCGGAATCGCGCGGCCGTTGTATGCGTCCGATCCGATCGGCATCGAGCTGGATCAGAGTCTGTACGCGCTGGACTCGACCACCATCGACCTGTGCCTTTCGCTGTTTCCCTGGGCCAAATTTCGCAAGCACAAAGCCGCCGTCAAAATGCACACGCTGCTGGACCTGCACGGCAACATCCCCACGTTTATCAGCATTACCGATGGAAAAGTGCATGACGTCAACATCCACGACGAAATTCTGCCGGAGGCCGGAGCGATCTACGTTCATGGACCGCGGCTACATCGACTTCGAGCGTCTCTACGTCTTCACGCTCAGTTCGGCGTTCTTCGTCGTACGCACGAAATCCAACATTTTGCTCCAGCGCCGATACTCACGTCCGGTGGACAAGAGCACGGGAGTTCGATCCGACCACACGGTTATCCTCACCGCGTTCGACTCCGCCAAGGTGTACCCCGACGCGCTCCGGCGTGTCAGTTATCTCGATGTGGAAACCAGGAAACGCTTCAAGTTTCTCACTAACAATTTCGCACTTCCGGCACTTACCATCGCCCAGATCTACAAGTTCCGTTGGCAGGTAGAATTGTTCTTCAAATGGATCAAGCAGCACCTGCGAATCAAGGCCTTCTACGGCACCGGTGAGAATGCCGTGAAGACCCAACTCTGGATAGCCGTGTCCGTTTACGTGCTGGTCGCCATCGTTCGCAAGCGCCTCGGGCTCCAGGTCAGCCTTTACCAGATTCTACAGATTTTGAGCGTGACCCTGTTTGAGAAAACGCCCATTTTACGGGCACTTCAACCATCGAATTCCGAAGAGATCGAATTCGACTTCGCTAACCAATTGAATCTGTTCGCCTTATAGCCGGACGCCTGTGACCCGGGCTATTTACCGGCCCAACTGTTCCTTGGGAGTGGACAGGTAGCCGACGATCATGTCCTTTTGCACCTGGTTGACCACCATCTCGTAGGGCTGGTGGGCCTTGCTGGTGTAGAACTGGACCGGCTCGTTGACGTTCTTATCCTTCTTTTCCGTCAGCTTATCGTCGGCCATCACTTCGACGGTGTACTTGTTTTTCTTCTGGTCGACGTTCTTAAGCTTCAGCGTGATGTCGCCGACGCGTTGGGGCGCCTTGGTCTTGCCGAGTTTGAACTCGAAGTAATTGCGCTCGCCGAGGCGCTTGAGCGCCGTCAGTTCCTGCGCGTTGGTGGCAATCAGGCCGCTCTGCACGCCGAGATCGCCGCGCGTGGTGTGGAGGTCGGCGATGGTCTTCTGGAGTTCCAACTGGGTGGCCGAGACCTGGGTCTTGACGCCGCCCACGTCGGTGGAGACGTCGGCAATTTTGGCGTCAGCCGTGCTGGCCGCCGATTTCACGTCGCTGATGTCGCTGCTCACCTGCTGCTGGACTTTGGCTTCTTCGGCCTTGATCTGGCGAGCCAACTGGTCGGCGTGGGCCTGGGCTTCGGCCTTGGCCTGGCTGGAGGAGGCGCGCGCCTGCGCGCGGGCGACTTCCAGATCGGCCTTGAGGGTTTCCAGGTGCCGGGTCTGAGAAGCGGTCGTCACCGAGGACGCGTCCCGCAGGTTGCTCAATTCGGTTGACAGAGATTCGCGAACCTTGGAAACGTCGCCGCGCAAGTGGCTGACCTGCACGAAAAGAATGATGTTGGCCACGACCAGCACGATCAGGCCCCCGGCGACAAGCGCGGTGGGGAGGCCAGAACTCTTGTGCTGCGGCTCTTGATAGGTCGGTGTAGGACTCACGGAAAATGCTCCTTTAGCCTATTATAGACTCCTTTAGCCTGTTATAGATGGATACGGGGGACTTTTCGGATTCACTTTATGTGAGGTCGAAGCTCTGCCCCGGCGCCGGGCAAACCGCCTCCGGACCGTAGTGGGTGTGCAGCAATTTGGCGAGGGTCTCGGATTGGCTGGGCTCTCCGTGCACCAGAAACACCTTGCGCAGGGAACCGGCCATGGGTTTGATCCATTCCAGCAGCTCGCTCTGGTCGGCGTGGCCGCTGAGCTCGTCGAGGCTGGCGATTTCGGCGCGCACGCGCATGGGCTCGCCGAAGATGCGCACCATCACGGGCAAGAATCCGTTGCAGTTTCGTTTCGAGTTTGCCCTTTGGACGCGGGAGATGATTCGAGTACTGCTGCGGGAGCAGTTCCAATTGAAGCTGAGCTTGGCCAGTGTGGGGCGCTTACTGAAGCAATTGGGGCTTACCTGTCAGCGTCCGCTGTTCCGTGCGACGGAGCAAGATCCGAAACGAGTGCGGCAGTGGCTGGAGCAGGAGTATCCGGCGATTCGCGACCAGGCCCGGCACGCGGGGGCGGAGATCTATTTCGGCGACGAAGCGGGCGTGCGATCCGATTGCCATGCGGGAACGACCTGGGGCGTTAGGGGCAAAACGCCCGTGGTGCGAAGTACGGGCCAGCGGAGTTCGGTGAATATGATCTCGGCAGTGAGCGCCCGCGGCGGCAGGCGCTTCATGCTGGCCCAGGGTAAGGTCAACGGGCCGGTCTTTGTCCATCTCGGTCAGCATGTGACGTGTAAGATGGCGTTCGTGTCACGCGGGTGTTGTTTCAGTTCTTCGATTGCTTCAACCGTCGGCAGGATCAGGAGCGTGATCTTGCGGCGCTTGGCTTCTCGCTTCACTTCCTCCATGACCGGCAAGGCACCGCGTCCGGTGCCGATCATGAGGCGCCTGCATTTCCACGGTATCTCCTCTTCGAGCGAGAGCGGCGTGTGGCCGAGCTCCTCGCGGAATTTCTTAGACGGCTTCTTGTTGCGCTTGCGCACCTCTCCGCGGTCGATCACCACGTCGTGGTCATAGGTGACACCGTCGATGCGGAGGGAGCCGAAGGAGAACGTCTCGAAGCGCACGGGCGCCTCCCTTGCCCTCGTCTGGTAGAATCGATTCCTGTGCTGCCTGACTCGTCGGAAACGACGGCCTGGTTGGCTCCTCCCAGGGCCATTTCGATGCGGCCGAGGATCGCAGCCAATTGGAGCAAGGAGTCTGACCGGTGAAAATGAAAATCCGAACTGCGCTTCTACTTGTCGTGATTCCGTCCGCTTTCGTGGCCACGTCGTGCGCCCCGTCTGCGATGAGTGACAGCCGTGCGGCCGATGCGTCGGCGATCCAGGCTCTCGATGAGCAATGGTCGCCACGGCCGCGAGAAATGATCTCGAAGGGACTGTCGCGTTCTATGCCGATGACGCAGTACTGCTTCCTCCCAACGCGCAGGTCGCCACAGATCGGAAGTCGATAAGGGAATCCTGGGCGGGCCTGCTCGGTCCCAACACAGCCGTGTCCTGGAAGGTCTCTAAAGTCGAAGTCGCGAAATCCGGTGAACTCGGATACGGCGGGCAGCGCGCCTTTGTGACCCTTACGGTGCCGCAGCAACCGCGTGCGCCTGCGGTGCCCCCAGCCGGAAGAGCCGCGCGCCGGCCAGCACGCCCCAGAGCCCGTAGGCGATGCTGCACAGGAGAGGCAGCCATTCGAGCGGCGGAAAGGCGAGATAAAATGCGCCCACGAGACCGCCAACCGCGGCCGCGATTCCGGCGTACGCCGTGGGCTTGCCGAATACGCCCCTCAGCATCACGATGCTGAAGATCAGGGTGCCGGCCGAGGAGAGTGCCAGTGTGAAGCACCCGGCGATAGGAACAACGGCGAGAACAAGCTGTGCGCCCCCCGCGGCCGCGGCGGTATCCTGCCGCGATAGCAGGACGACGGCCATGGAGTTGATCTCGTAGACCGTCAAGTCTACGAACGTATAGAACAGGAGCAGCGCTGCAGCCAGCAGCATGGCCGTGCGGGCCAGGTGGCGCAGCGCGAAATACAGGGCCAGGGCGGCCGGCACCTTGGTGCTGTTCCATCGTGCGCCCAATTTGATTCCTTGCGAATTGCGAATCGACGACGCTACCCGCGAACTCGTCGCCCGCTGTGACGGCACGCGGACCACCGCCGGCATAGTCGATGAGATGCGGCGCTATTTCAACGCCGGCACCGAAGCGCGGGACGAAGTCACGAGCCGCGTGCTGGGCGCGCTCGATCGTCTCTACCGCGCCGGAGTGCTTGTCTTTGGCGAGTATCGGCCCGGGTGGGGTTGGACCGGCGGAAGCAGGGGTGACGGTCTGGTCCCGCAGGCCATGGCCTCCCGGCAGTCTTAGCTCGCTGCGGCCTCCACCTATCACGACGCAGGCAGCTGTCCGTAGACAAAAGGTAATGAGCTTCTGAAATCAGCAACTTGCGATTCTGCAGAGTTTGCCCGGCGGAGTTCCGTTAAGGCATGTTAAAAGGTATGTTCGTGCCCGAAATCATCCTCTCCCTTATCGTCGCCATCCGAGTCTTCTTCCGTAGTCGAAGCGATACCGCCCTCGAAGTCCTCGCCCTCCGACAACAGATCGCCGTGTTGAAGCGGAAACGGCCACGCCCACAATTGAACACCTTGGACCGGCTGTTCTGGATAACACTCCGCCGTTGTTGGCCCCGCTGGACGGATATCCTGGTGCTCGTCAAACCTGACACGGTGATCGGCTGGCACCGCACCGGCTTCCGTCTCTATTGGCGCTGGCGATCCCGGCCACGCGGCGGCCGACCTAAGATCATCGAAGAGATTCGCGCTCTGATCCAACGCTTAGCTCAAGAGAACCCGGATTGGGGAACCCCGAAGATCCACGGCGAGCTGTTGAAGCTCGGGTTCGTTGTCTCTGAGCGGACTGTCGCCCGGTATCTGCGTCGCATGCGACGCCGGGGCGACCCAAGTAAATCGTGGTTGTCGTTTCTCCAAAACCACAGGGAGGTCATCGTCGCCTTCGATTTCTTTACTGTGCCGACGTTGACATTTGCTGTACTGCTTCTTTGTCATCGAGCACGGGCGCCGCCGGATCCAGCATTTCAACGTTACTCGACATCCGAGTGCGGAGTGGGTCGTCCAACAACTGTGCGAGGCCTTCCCGGAATTTGGCCCATACCGTTATATGATCCTGGACCGCGACTCGAAATTCGATGCCACCGTCATCACGTTTCTGAAGGCGACGGGCCTGCAACCGAAGCGGACGAGCATCCAATCGCCCTGGCAAAATGGGACCGCGGAACGCTGGGGTGGAAGTTGTCGCCGAGAGATTCTGGACCATGTCATCGCACAGGACAAACGACATTTACTCCGCCTCATGCGTGATTACGTGAACTATCACCACGAAGATCGAATTCACGATAGCCTGAGCAAAGACACGCCCAATGGCAGACCGGCCGAAAACAAGCCGTCCTCCAAAGCAACCGTAATTTCGTCTGCGCGCTTGGGCGGGCTGCACCATCGGTATTTCTGGGAAGAGGCAACATAAAGACTGCTGCCACCCAATCGACAACCGCGCGGTTGACGCCCACCCGTGAAATGTGAAGAGAGATGCCCCTTAGCGGGGCACCTCCTCTTGATTCTCGTCGGAGATTTCGCGTTTGGCGTCGCGATCGAGCTTCAGGACGGAGTCGACACGGACTTCCCAGACTCGCTGGGTGAGGGTGGTCTTCGGTGTGCCGACGGCGAGTTCGCGCTGGTATTCGTGGCTGCGGAGTTCGCCCTCGACGGCTACATGGGCGCCTTTGGAGAGGGTGCCGGCGAAATCGGCGAGTTTCCCGAAGGCCCACGCATCGATGCCACTCGGTGCGGGATTCCCAGGATCCGGCATCGTTCTTCCAGGAGGTCTTGGTGGCGAGCGAGAAGATGCGATGTTGGTCGCGTTGGCGGCCTTTCTTTCGGCGTCGCTGCCGATGAAACCGATAAGGGTGATTCGATTGAGGTACATACGTTTCTCCTTGTTCCGCCCGTTTGTCTCGGGCACCCGAAAAGCGAGTGGGCGCGGCTCGCTGGCCTCGGTCGTCGATGGCCAGGATGCCGCCCCGACGCCCATAATGCAGGCAGCCTACGAAGGGTACTGCCGCGACTGGTTCACGGCAGTGCAGAGATGGAACGAATTGATGAAGACCGATCTCGCCAACCTGAACGGCGAATTAGCGAAGCAGAACCTGGGGCCGTGTCGGCCGCGTCGCTCGCGGTTCCGTCGTGTAGGTAACGGAGTACGGAGATAATCCGAGATGGCGCCGCAGTCCGCTGTTTGGCCGAGAGGTCGCAGTTCGGATCGAGCGCTAGTTATCCCGGTAGCATGATGTTCAGTTGCTTCGCCCGCCGCCTGCAGAGCTGGCAACTTCGAAAAAAGGAGTATAGGGCTTTCGCCCGGTGCGCGAGTTCGCCGCTCTCAGCCAGGCGAACGTATGCAGGATGCCAGTCCGTTTGCCGCATGAGCTAGCCGCGCTCGCATGATATCCACACGTTCCTACGCCCCGCCTGACCTCATAGGCACAAACACCACGCCCCCAGCGGAGCGGCGCCGGATCCGGCCGTTCGCGTCTTTCTCGATCAGCACCAACTCCTGGTTCCACCCGAGGCCAACCGGTGCCACGAGGCGCCCTCCATTCGCAAGTTGGTCGATGAGCGCCTGCGGGACCTCCGGCGGTGCCGCCGTGACCATGATTCCATCAAATGGCGCCTGTTCCGGCCAGCCTTTGTAACCATCCCCTTGGCGAACTGTTACGTTGCGATATCCGAGATCGCTCAGGATGCGCTGCGCCGATTTCGCCAGTTCCGGAACAATCTCAATCGTGTACACCTGTCGCGCCAGTTGCGAGAGGACCGCTGCCTGGTAACCCGACCCGGTCCCGATCTCCAGCACGCGATCCGTCTTCCGCGGAGCCAGCAGATCGGTCATCAGCGCCACGATATACGGCTGGGAAATCGTGGCCTCATAGCCGATCGGAACCGGATGGTCGTCATAGGCCATCGGCCGGCT
>JBEKDV010000390.1:0-7637 GCA_050014175.1 Candidatus Solibacter sp.
AGCGTGGCGGCGGCCGTGAGCACGATAAAGTACATCACCAGGTTCGAAAAGAACATGCCCGTGATGACATCGTTCCGCATGCGCCGAAGTTCCCTCTGGGACGCGCCCTCGCGCAGTGCGACGGTCGACTTGCCCAAAGCGATATCCTCCTCAACTTCCTGCGCGGCCTGCCAAAAGAAGAGGTATGGCGAGATGGTAGTTCCCAGGATGCCGACCAGCGTCGCCCAATACGCGCCGGTCCACTGCACATGGGGAATCAGGGTCGCCCGAACAACGGCGGGCCAGTCCGGGTGGGCGAAAAACGCGGCGGCGATGTAGGCAAACAAGGCGAGGGTAAGCCATTTGAAAATCCGGGCGATCAGGCGATAACTGGTCCAGAACAACAGGCCTACCAGGACGAGCGCGTACGCTGGCTTCCAATAGAGCGACCTGACACCGGTCAGAAGCTGCGTGACGTCGGCCATGCCGCCGAGATCGGCGGCGATGTTTACGATATTGGCGATGACGAGCAGCGCACAAGCGCTCCATAGGACCCACCGCGGATAATGTATCCGAATCACGCCTGCCAGCCCGAGCCCGGTAACCATGCCGAGGCGGGCACACATGATTTGTACCGCCGCCATCAACGGGAAAGAGAAGATCGCGGTCCACAAGAGCGAGTAGCCGAAGGCGGCGCCGGTGACCGAATACGTCGAGATGCCGGATGGGTCGTCATCGGCGGCGCCGGTAATCAATCCGGGGCCAAGATTGGAAAAAAACCTGCGGAAGCGGCCTTGCAGGACAAACGCGCGTCTGGCGACTTTCGCTCCTGGAGAGTTATGACTCAATAGACCCCCGATCCATGGCGGCTGATTCTATCGCACCGGTTCAATGGGCCGGCTCAATCCGTGTGCCGGGTCCGGCCGCGCCAATGCGTCCGGCAAATGCCGGCTTTCGAATGGCTGCCCCATCCCACCACCGTTGGAGGCTGTCAAAGTACAGATACACAACGGGTGTAGTGTACAAGGTCAGCAGTTGGCTCACAATCAGCCCTCCGATAATGGTAATGCCCAGCGGGCGGCGAAGCTCGCTTCCGGTGCCAGTTCCCAAGGCGAGCGGCAAGGCTCCCAGAAGCGCGGCCATGGTGGTCATCAGGATCGGGCGAAAGCGCAACATGCATGCTTCGACGATGGAGTCGTAGGAGTTCTTGCCTTCGTTCCGCTCGGCGGCCAGAGCGAAGTCGATCATCATGATGGCGTTCTTCTTCACGATGCCGATAAGCAGAATAATGCCGACTACGGCGATGATACTGAGGTCGGTACGGGTGAACAGCAGCGCCAGCAGTGCGCCGACGCTCGCCGCCGGAAGACTGGAAATGATGGTGATGGGGTGGAAGTAGCTCTCGTATAGCATCGCCAGAATGAGGTAAACGCTGACCAGCGCCGCCGCAATCAGGATGGGCTCGGTGGCAAGCGAGGCTTGGTAAGCTTGTGCGGTGCCGGCGAATTGCGTCTGAATGGTGGGCGGAAGCCCGACCTTTGCGGCCGCCGTGGTCACGGCACTTACCGCATCGCCCAGCGCGGCGCCCGGCCGCAGATTGAAGGAAATCGTCACCGCCGGGAAGAGGCCCTGGTGAGTCACCGTCAGCGGAGCGGTGTTAGAGGCGAATTGGGCGAAAGCGCTCAACGGAACTTGTTGTCCACTCGGCGAATCCACATAGATTTGGCGGAGAAATAGTGGATTCTGCCAGAACTCCGGCGACGCCTCCATCACCACGTGGTACTGATTCAGCGAAGTATACATGGTGGATACGGGGCGCTGGCCGAATGCGTCGTAGAGCGTATTGTCGATGAGCTGCGGCGTGATGCCGAAGCGCGCGGAAGTGCCGCGATCGTACTGAATCATGGCTTGCAAGCCCCGGTTTTGCTGGTCGCTGCTCACATCGGAAACGATGGAAACCGTCTTAAACTCTTCGACCATCTTGGGCGCAAACTTGTTGAGGTCGTCCAGATTGTCGCCCTGCATGGTGAATTGATATTGCGCGTTACTCTGCCGGCCACCGACGCGCAGATCCTGCGCGGCCTGCAAGTACATCGTGGCGCCGGGCACCCTGGCCAGCTTAGGCCGCAGCCGCGCGATGATGAGGTCGGCCGAAATGTTCCGCTGCGCGAGCGGTTTGAGCGAGACAAACAGGCGCGCCGTGTTATAAGTGCTGCCCCCGGTAAAGCCGGCCACGGTGTCCACAGCCGGGTCGGCGGCGACGATATTGATCATGGGCAGCATGATCTTGTCCATGGCTTGGAACGAGGTGTCCTGATCGGCGGTAATCGATCCCTGAATGCGCCCGTTATCCTGTTGCGGGAAAAATCCCTTGGGCACGCGAATGAACAGGTAAACGTTCAATCCGATGGTGGCCACGAGGACGGCGAGCGTGATGGCCCGAAAACGGAGCGCGACGGAGAGGGTGCGCACGTACAGGTTCACCAGCCAATCGAAGGCCCGCTCGCTGGTACGGTACATCCAGCCATGGGCCCGTTCCTCTTTTAAGAGATGAGCGCACATCATAGGAGTTGCGGTGAGCGAAACCACCATGGAAACCGCGATGGCGACGGAGAGCGTGACGGCGAATTCGCGAAACAGGCGGCCCACGATGCCTCCCATCAAAAGGAGGGGGATGAACACCGCGATCAGGGAAACGCTGATGGTAAACACGGTAGAGCTGACTTCCTGCGCGCCTTTCAGCGCGGCTTGGACAGGATGCATGCCCCGTTCCAGATAACGCGTGACATTCTCGATCACCACGATGGCATCGTCCACCACGAAACCGGTCGAGATGGTCAGCGCCATGAGGGAGAGATTGTCGAGGCTGTAACCCAACAGATACATCACGCCGAACGTTCCCACCAGCGAAACGGGGACGGCGACGCTGGGAATGAAGGTTGTCCGCGCGTTTCTCAGAAAAACGAAAACCACCAGAATCACGAGGATCACCGAGATGATCAGCGTCCTCTCGGTATCGTGCACGGAGGCGCGGATGGTGACCGTTTGATCCATGGCCACCTTCACATCGATGGAATGCGGAATGGAAGATTGAATCAGAGGGAGGACTGCGCGGACACGATCCACGGTATCGATGATGTTCGCGCCGGGTTGGCGGTAGATGATGACGAGCACGCATGGCTTGCCGTTGGCGTAGCCCGAATTGCGAAGATCTTCCACGGAATCCTGTGCCTCCCCGATATCGGAGATGCGCACGGCCGATCCGTTGCGGTAAGCCACCACCAATGGCGCATAGTCGCTCGCCTGGAAGATTTGATCGTTGGCGCCGACTTCCCACATGCGAAGGTCGTCGGAAAAATGTCCCTTGGGGGTATTGGCGTTGGCGCCGCCCAGCGCGGTGCGGACCTGCTCCAGGCCGATGCCGTACTTATTCAGAGACGTGGGATTCAACTCGATCCGCACACCGGGCAGGGAACTCCCTCCCACGGACACCTGTCCCACGCCGCTCACCTGGGCCAACTTCTGCGCCATGATGGTCGAGGCGGCGTCGTACATCTGGCCCCTGGTGAGGGTGGGCGAGGTGAGGGCCAGCATGAAGATGGGAGAGTCGGCCGGATTCACTTTCCGGTACGACGGGTTGTTGGGAAGATTGGATGGCAGATTCCCGCGGGCGGCGTTGATGGCGGCTTGGACGTCGCGCGCGGCGGCGTCGATGTCCCGATTCAGATCGAATTGCAGCGTGATGCTGGTAGATCCGAGGGCGCTCGACGAGGTCATCTCGGTGACCGCCGCGATGCGTCCGAATTGGCGCTCCAGCGGCGTAGCCACGGATGAGGCCATGGTCTCGGGACTCGCCCCGGGCAAACCGGCGCTCACGGAGATGGTCGGAAACTCCACCTGCGGTAGCGGCGACACGGGGAGTAACCGGTATGCGGCGGCCCCGGCCAAGGTGATCGCGACCACCAGGAGTGTGGTGGCGACGGGCTTCCGGATGAATGGCTCCGAGATATTCATCGATCACACTACCGGAACCGGTTCGGCGCCGGCTGGGATCATGGCGGCCTCGGTCCGCGGCGAGATCCGCTGCGCCAGCCGGTCGAACCAAATGTAGATCACCGGCGTAGTGTACAGCGTCAACAGTTGGCTGATGAGCAGCCCGCCGATAATGGTAATTCCCAAGGGCCGGCGCAACTCCGAGCCGCTGCCGGAACTCAGGGCCAACGGTACCGCGCCGAGCAGCGCCGCCATGGTGGTCATCATGATGGGACGGAAGCGCAGAAGGCATGCCTGATAGATGGCATCTTCCGGTTTCATGCCCTCCTGGCGCTCCGCCGCAAGGGCGAAATCGATCATCATGATGGCGTTCTTTTTTACGATCCCGATGAGCAGGACCACGCCGATCAAAGCGATCACGCTGAAATCGTTCCGAAACAGGATGAGCGCCAGCAAGGCGCCGACGCCCGCGGAAGGCAGCGCGGACAGGATGGTCAGCGGATGAATGTAGCTTTCATATAGGACGCCCAGGACGAGATAGACCGTAATCAGAGCCGCCGCAATCAACACCGGCTCGTTGGCCAGCGACGACTGGAAGGCCTCGGCCGTCCCCTGATAGGCGGCCTGTATGCTCGGCGGCATGCCCATTTCGTCGCGCACCTTGTTTACCGCCTTGACGGCATCGCCCAAGGATACATTCGGCGCCAGATTGAAAGAGAGCGTCACCACAGGGAACTGGCCTTGGTGGTTCACGGTGATGGGAACGGTGGTGGTCTCCACGTGAGAGAAGGAATTGAACGGGATCTGGCCGCCATTGGGAAACGTCGTCGTGGAGTGAATCGAGGGAGCGAGGGCGGGAGCGCCGGAGGCTGAGGGAGCCGCCTTGATAAACAATCCGCTCAGGTCCGCGGGGTTCCTGGCGAACCCGGGTTCCACTTCCAGCACGACGTGATACTGATTCAGTTGCGTGAACATGGTCGACACTTCGCGCTGGCCGTAGGCGTCATACAACGTTTGGTCGATGGCCGACGTGGTGATGCCCAAGCGCGAGACGGTGTTGCGGTCGAACACGAGCCTGGCCCGCAGACCGAGGGTTTGTTGATCGCTGGCCACGTCGCTCAATTGCGGCAGCTTCTGCAGCCTGGCGAGCATTTGGGGCGCGAAGGCATTCAACTCGTCTACGTTGGGATCTTCCAGGGTGTACTGGAATTGCGTACGGCTGACGCGGTCTTCCACCGAGAGATCCTGTACCGGCTGCATGAACAGCGTGATGCCCGGCGCTTTCGCCAATTCCGGCTGCAAGCGGCGAATCACGTCGCTGGCGCTGATTTTGCGCGTGGCGAGGGGCTTTAGGTTGATGAGAATGCGCCCGCTATTCAAGGTTGTGTTGGTTCCGTCGATGCCGATGAAAGAGGAAAGATTGTCGACCGCCGGATCTTGCAGAATGACCTTGGTCAACTGCTGCTGCTGACGGGACATTTCCGGAAACGACACCGACTGGGCGGCTTCGGAGACCCCCTGGATGACGCCGGTATCTTGAATGGGGAAGAAGCCTTTGGGAATCACGAAAAACAGGAATATGGTGAAACCGAGGGTTGCGGCCGCCACCGCCAGCGTCGCGAGCTGCCAGCCAAGCACCCACTGTAGCGTCCTGCCGTAGAAGGCGATGACCGAGTTGAAGGCGCGCTCGCTGGCGCGATAAAAACGTCCCTGGCTCTCCTCCGGTTTGTGCTTCAAGAGCCTGGAGCACATCATCGGAGTAAGAGTGAGCGAAACTACGGCCGAGGCCAGGATGGTGACGCTCAGGGTAACGGCAAATTCACGAAACAGGCGGCCCACGATATCGCTCATGAATAACAAGGGGATGAGAACGGCAATCAGGGAGACCGTCAACGACACGATGGTGAAGCCGATTTGGGCGGAGCCTTTGAGCGCGGCCTCCAGGGGCGCGTCGCCGGCTTCGATGTAGCGGCTGATGTTCTCGATCATGACGATGGCATCGTCCACCACGAAGCCGGTGGAAATCGTCAGGGCCATCAAAGTCAGGTTGTTCAAGCTGTAGCCGAGCAGATACATCACTCCGAACGTGGCGACCAGCGACAGCGGAACGGCGATACCGGGAATGACGGTCGCAGCAATGTTGCGCAGGAAGAGGAACATGACCATCACCACCAACGCCACGGTAAGCATCAGCTCGAACTGCACGTCGCTCACCGAGGCCCGGATGGTAGTGGTCCTATCGGTCAGTATGCCGACGTGGATGGACGCGGGCAGCGACGATGTCAGTTGCGGCAACAGTTGTTTGATGCGATCGACCACCGAGATGATGTTGGCGCCGGGTTGCCGTTGAATGTTCAAGATGACCGCGGGAGTCTGGTTCATCCAGGCGGCCTGCCTGACGTTTTCGGTGTCGTCGAGGATGGTGGCAACATCGGTCAATTTGACGGGTGCGCCGTTCTTGTAGGCGATGATGAGCGGAGCGTAGTCGGCGCTGGAGAGCAACTGATCGTTGGCGCCGATCTGGTACGCCTGATTCGTTCCATCGAAGTTTCCTTTGGCCTGATTGACATTAGCGGCGACGATGGCGGTGCGCAGATCCTCGAGATTGAGACCGTAAGAGGCCATCGCCGTGGGATTCGCCTGAATACGGACAGCGGGTTTCTGTCCACCGCTAATGCTGACCAGACCGACGCCCGGCAACTGCGACATCTTAGGCGCCAGGCGCGTGTCGGCGAGATCCTCGACCTTCGACAACGGAAGCTCTGTCGAAGTCAGGGCGAGCGTCAGGATTGGGGTATCGGCTGGATTGGTCTTGCTGTAAATCGGAGGGGCCGGCAGATCCGCCGGGAGGTACGTGCCCGAAGCGTTGATGGATTGCTGCACCTCCTGTTCGGCCACATCGATACTCAGGCTGAGGTTGAATTGCAGGGTGATCACCGAGCTCCCGTCGGAACTGGTGGAAGTCATCTGCTGGAGTCCGGGCACCTGTCCGAACTGACGTTCGAGCGGCGCGGTTACCGAAGACGCCATCACGTCCGGGCTGGCGCCGGGATAGAACGTAATGACTTGAATGATCGGATAATCCACCTCCGGCAGCGCCGAAACGGGCAGCTGCGTATAACCCACGAGGCCTGCCAGCAGGATGCCCACCATCAGCATCGTGGTGGCCACCGGCCGGAGAATGAAGATCCGCGAAGGGTTCATCTAACTCCCTTGTCGGGCCTGGCTGCCCTCACCGGAGAAATCCGGCGATGGTCGCGGGGTTGGGATGTTTTGTGTTGTGGGCAATTGGGATGCATTCCATCCTCCGCCCAGACCTTCGATCAGCAGGACGCTGGCTGCCAGGCGGCGGGTCAACAGAGTTACCGCTGTCACTTCGGCGCTGAGCAGCGTTGCCTGTGAGGTGATGACCGTAAGATAACCGGCCGTACCGGCCCGGTACTGCGCGGAAGAAACTTCGAGAGCACGGTTGGCGGCTTGAACGGTTTGCTGCACTTTGTCCGCCTCCTCCGCCAGAATGCGTAAAGCGGCCAGGTTGTCTTCCACCTGCTGCATCGCCGTCAGCACGGTCTCCCGATACGCGGCCACGGTGGCATCATAGGCGGCCTGCTGTTCCGCGACGACACCGCGGCGGCGGCCTGCATCGAAGAGAGTTTCCGCCAGTT
>JBEKDV010000391.1:0-7587 GCA_050014175.1 Candidatus Solibacter sp.
AAGGGTCCGGCTTGCGGAGGGCCCGCATGTTGGCCGCCACTTGCCCCAGCATTTGACGGTCGTACCCGGTGAGCACCAGGTGGGTCTGTTTGTCGATCCTCAGATCCACGCCATCGGGCAGCAGAAACTCGATGGGGTGCGAGTACCCCAGGGTGAACGTGGCCACCTTGCCCTTGATGTCGGCGCGGTAGCCGATGCCGACGATGTCCAGTTCCCGCGTGAACCCGCCCGAGACGCCCTGCACGGCGTTGGCGGCCAGCGCGCGCGTGAGCCCGTGCAAAGCCGCCTGCTGGTCCGATGCGCGCTTGATTTCGAGCTTCCCATCGGCCTCCACCGCGCTGATGCCCGGCGGGATCGGCACCCACAGCTTGCCCTTGGGCCCGGTCACTTCCAGTTGTTCGCCAATCCGTACCTTCACGCCGCTCGGCAGCGGGATCGGCTTCTTGCCAATTCTCGACATAGTCTCAAACCTCGCTTACCAGACCCGGCACAGGATCTCGCCGCCGAGGCGCTCTTTGTGAGCGTCGCGGCCCGTCATGACCCCGCGCGGCGTGGTCAGGATGTTGATCCCAAGCCCTCCCAGCACGCGCGGAATGTCCGTCTGGCCTACGTAGACGCGACACCCCGGACGGGACACCCGCTCGATGGCGGAGATCACCGGCGAGTTGCCCGCGCCGTACTTGAGGTAGATCTTGATGGTCTTTCTCGCGCCTTCCTCCGCCACCTTGAAGTTGACGATGAAGCCTTCTTCCTTCAGGATGCGCGCGATTTCCGTTTTCAGCTTGGAGGCCGGCACGTCCACCTTCGGGTGGCGGGCCTGGATCGCGTTGCGAACGCGAGTCAGCATGTCGGCAATTGGATCGCTCGTCATAGTTCTCCTACTTCACTTCCTACCAGCTAGCCTTGGTCACACCCGGAATCTCGCCATTGAGGGCGAGTTTGCGGAAGCAGAGGCGGCAAATTCCGAACTTGCGCAGGAACGCGCGAGGCCTTCCACACCGCCAGCAGCGGTTGCGGTGGCGGCACGGCAGCTTTGGAATTCCGGGCTTTTTCTCAGCTTTAGCCAATTGGGAGGCCTTGCGGGCCTTGTCCAGCTTAACGTCTTTCGCAATTTTTGCGGTTGTGGCCATCTCTTAATCCTTCTCCTTACGCAGCCCGGAACGGCATACCCATTTGCTTCAGCAGCGCCAGGCCCTCCGCATCGGTGCGGGCCGTGGTGGTGATGCAAATATTCATTCCCTTCGTCTTGTCCACCTTGGAGTAATCGATCTCGGGAAAAATCAACTGGTCCCTGATGCCCAGCGTGTAATTCCCCCGCCCGTCAAAGCTCTTCGTGCTCAATCCGCGGAAATCGCGCACGCGCGGCAGCGCCACGTTGACCAGCCGGTCGAAGAATTCGTACATCCGGTCGCCGCGCAGCGTCACCATGCACCCGATCGTCTGGCCTTCGCGCAACTTGAACTGGGCGATCGATTTCGTCGCCTTCGTGATGACCGGCTTTTGCCCCGCGATCTGCGTCAGCTCGTTGACCGCGCCATCCATCAGCTTGGCGTTCTGCGTGGCTTCGCCCATGCCGATATTCACGGTGATCTTATCGATCTTGGGGACCGCCATCACGTTCTTGTAGTTGAACTCTTTGCTGAGCGACGGAACCACGGTCTTGGTATATTTCTCTCTCAAACGCGCTGCCATGAAATCCTCACTTCCTGTCGAGCGTCTGGCCGCACTTGCGGCACACGCGCACGCGGCGGGTCTTGCCGCCGGCTACATTATCGATGTGGTGGGCCACCCGCACCGCCTTGTGGCAGCCCGGGCACACCAGCATGACGTTGGATGCCTGGATCGGGCTCTCGCGCTCGGCGATGCCGCCCTTGATCTGCTTGCCCGGGTTGGGCCGCGTGTGACGTTTGATCATCATCACGTGCTCCACCAGGACCTTGCCCGTCTCGCGATTCACCGAGAGCACGCGGCCCTGCTTGCCCTTGTCACGGCCCGTAATCACCTTGACCGTGTCTTCCTTCTTGATATCGACCCGCACTGGCTCGGCCAGTTTCCGTTTTGCGATTGCCATCAGATTACCTCGGGGGCCAGCGAAACGATCTTCATGAATTTCTTGTCGCGCAGTTCCCGGGCCACCGGCCCGAACACGCGCGTGCCCACCGGCTCGCCCACATCGTTAATCAACACCGCCGCGTTGGAATCGAAACGAATGTACGTTCCGTCCTTGCGCCGCGTCTCCTTGCGCATGCGGACGATCACGCAGCGCACCACCTTGCCCTTCTTGATCGCCGAATCGGGAGCCGCCTCTTTCACGGCGGCGGTGACCACGTCACCCAGCCCGGCGCGCAGGCCGAGGTCGCCGCCACGCGGCAAAATGCAGGAAAGCCTGCGCGCGCCGCTGTTGTCGGCCACCTCGAGAATTGTACGCATTCCTATCATAAAATTTGTCTCCGCGTGGGACCGGCCCCGGGGCCGCCCCGGACAGGCGGGCTACCCTCTGGGTCCGCCTCTCCCACCTAAATCTTGACGTCCAGATCCTTCGGCTGCGCCGCCACCTGCGGCGCCCGCCGCACGATATCCAGCAGCCGCCACCGCTTCAGCTTGCTCAGCGGACGGCACTCGACGATGCGCACCACATCGCCCAGTTTCGCCGTGCCCTCTTCATCGTGCGCGTAGAATTTCTTGCGCTTGCCGATGATGCGCTTGTACAAGGGATGCGGTACTCGCCGGCTGACTTCCACCACGATGGTTTTCTGCATCTTGGTCGAAACCACCTGGCCGACCTTTTCATTTTTTAACGCCGTCCCGGCTTCCACTGCCGTCTTGGCTTCGGTTTCGGCCATCTACTTCTTCTCCCCCGCCAACTCCCGCTCCCGCAGGATGGTGTGAATCCGCGCCCGATCCTTCTTCATCTGACGGACCTTCTTCAGGCCTTCCATCTGTCCCATCGACATCTGAAAATGAAGACGGAACATCTGCTCGTCCATTTCCTTCAACTGCTGTTTAATTTCCTGCTCGTCCAGATCGCGAACCTTCTGCGCCTTCATATCCGTTACTCCGCGTCTTCCCGGCCAACAAACTTGGTCTTGATCGGCAGCTTATGGGCTGCCAGCCGCATGGCGGCCAGCGCCGTCGCCCGGTCCACGCCTTCCATTTCGAAAAGGATCTTCCCGGGACGAATTACCGCCACCCACTCTTCCGGCGCGCCTTTACCTTTACCCATGCGGGTTTCGGCCGGCTTCTTGGTGATCGGCTTGTCCGGGAACAGGCGGATCCACACCTTGCCGCCGCGCTTGATGGAGCGCGTCATGGCCACGCGGGCCGCTTCAATCTGCCGCGACGTGATCCAGGCGCATTCCATGGCCTTCAAACCGAACTCACCGAAAGAGATCGACGATCCGCGCCAGGCCTTGCCGCACATGCGGCCGCGCTGCTGCTTTCTGAACTTGACTTTCTTTGGCATCATCATGGCGGTATGCCCTCAATTCCTTACTGGTTCTCGCCCGGAGCGTCCGGCTTCTGTTCGACAGCCGGCTTGGTCTCGGGTTCCTGGTTGGTTTCCTGGTTTGTCGTTTCCTGACGGGCCTCCTGTTTCCAGGAGGGCTGCTGCGGCGACATCAACGGCGGCAGAATCGGCGTCACCGGACGCACTGCCGGACGCGGCAGATCGCTGGGCGCGGTCTGCACCGCCGGACCCGACGCTTCCACCGGCGCAGGCGTGTGCACCGGCGGACGGTCGCGGCGTTCGCCCCCACGATCTCCCCCACGGCCGTCGCCGCGATCGCGGCGGTCGGGACGGTCCCGGCGGTCGCGCAGGTCGCGCCGCGGTTCCGGTTCGGGCAGCAGGCTGCGCCGCTTGGTCAGGTCGAGAATCTCGCCCTTGTACAACCACGCCTTGATGCCGATCACGCCGTACGTGGTGTGCGCCTCGGCAAAACCGTAATCGATGTCGGCGCGCAGCGTGTGCAGCGGAAGCTGCCCCTGCAAATACCACTCGCTGCGCGCGATTTCCGCGCCGTTCAAGCGGCCGCTCACGCGCACCTTGATGCCCTTGCAGCCGAAGCGCAGCGCCGAATCCACCGCCTTGCGCATGGCGCGCCGGAAGGCCACGCGCTTTTCCAACTGCAAGGCGATCGATTCGCTCACCAGTTGGGCGTCCAGCTCCGGCTTGTGCACTTCCTGAATATCGATGAAGACCTCGCGCTTGGTCTTCTTCGCCATGTCCTGCTTGAGCTTCTCGATCTCGGCGCCCTTGCGCCCGATGATGATGCCCGGACGCGACGTGCGGATGGTGACCCGCAGCTTGTTGCCCGGACGATCCACTTCGATCGAGCTCACGCCGGCGCTCTTCAGCCTTTCGGTCAGCGCCGTCTTCAACTCCAGGTCTTCCTGCAACAGCTTGGCATAGCCCTGCTTGGCGAACCAGCGCGACCGCCACGGCTTGTTGAAGCCCAGCCGGAATCCGTACGGATGAACTTTCTGTCCCATCTATGCTTCTTTCTCCGTCACTTTGATGACGATATGTGACAAACGACGCTGATACCGGTACGCGCGCCCCATCGGCGCCGGGCGTACCCGCTTCATGCGGGGCCCCTCGTTGACGTACGCCTCGGTCACGTAAAGCTGGTCGACATCCACGTCTTCGTTGCGGTTCGTGGCGTTGGCGATGGCGCTTTGCAGCACCTTCTCCACCGTCGGCGCAATGCGCTTGTTGGTGGTGCGCAGCGTGGTCAACGCCGCTCCCGCCTGCTGGCCGCGGATCAGGTCCACTACCAGCCGCGCTTTCTGCGGGGAGATTCGGATATATCGTGCTTCCGCTTTTGCTTCCATGCTGTCCTCTATGCCGTCCGGCGCTTAGGCCGGCTTCGCGGTCTTCTCCGTCGCCGCCTTCACCGAGTGTCCCTTGAAGGTGCGCGTGGGCGAAAACTCGCCCAACTTGTGCCCCACCATGTTCTCGGTCACATACACCGGGATGAATTTCTTCCCGTTGTGCACCGCCACGGTGTGCCCCACAAACTCCGGAAGGATGGTGGAACGCCGCGACCAGGTGCGCACGACCTTCTTCTCGTTGGTCGCCGCCAGCACCGCCAGCTTGGCTTCCAGGTGAGTATCGGTAAACGGTCCCTTTTTTACGCTTCTGCCCATTCCCTTACCTCTTCTTGCTCTTGCGGTTGACGATCCACTTGTCGGTGCGCTTGTTGTTGCGCGTCTTGAAACCGCGGGTGGGCTGGCCCCACGGTGTCACCGGGTGCCGGCCGCCGGAGGTCTTGCCCTCGCCGCCGCCGTGCGGGTGATCCACCGGGTTCATCGATACGCCGCGGTTGTGGGGCGTCTTCCCCATCCAGCGCTTGCGTCCCGCCTTGCCCAGCGATACGTTCTCGTGGTCCACATTGCCCACCTGGCCCACCGTCGCCATGCATTCCACCAGCACGCGCCGGATCTCGCCCGAGGGCAGCTTCAACAGCGCCATCCCACCTTCGCGCGATACCAACTGCGCCTGCGAACCCGCCGAGCGCGCCATTTGCCCGCCCTTGCCCGGCTTCAGCTCGATATTGTGAACCACCGTGCCGGCCGGAATGTTCTTCAGCGGGAGCGCGTTGCCGATCAGGATGTCGGCCGTTGCCCCGCTCATGATCTTCATGCCCACCTTCAGCCCGTCCGGCTGCAGGATGTAGCGCTTCTCCCCGTCCGCATAATTCAACAGCGCGATGCGCGACGAGCGGTTGGGATCGTATTCGATGGCCGCGACCACGGCCGGAACGCCGCTCTTGTCGCGCTTGAAGTCGATTACCCGGTACGCCTTCTTGGCGCCGCCGCCGATGAACCGGGAAGTCACCCGGCCCGTGCTGTTGCGGCCGCCGGTGCGCTTCTTCGATTCCACCAGCGATTTCTCGGGACGATCCTTGGTGATGTCCTCGCGGGAAACTACCGTGGCGAAACGCCGCGTCGGGGTGGTCGGTCTATAAGTCTTGATCGGCATGGTCGATTCCCCTTAAATCTCCGCGAAGTCGGGGACTTTCTCCCCCGCCTTCAGCTTCACGTAGGCCTTCTTCCAATCCGAGCGGTACCCGGAGAAACGGCCCCGCCGCCGCAGCTTGCCTTCGAACGTCGCGGTGCGCACTTCATCCACCTTGACCTTGAACAGCTTCTCCACCGCGGCCTTGACCTGCGTCTTGTTGGCCTCGGGATGCACCTGGAAGCACAACGTGCGCTCTTCGTCTTTCTTGGCCACGCCCTTCTCGGTCACCAGCGGGCGTTGAATCACTTCATAGAGGTTCATTTTGCGAGTGCCTCCGAGAATTTGCGCGCGGCGGCTTCGCTGATCAATACGCTCTTGTGACCCAGCAGGTGATACGGGTTCACTTCGCGCGTGGCCAGCAGCGTCACGCCCTTGAGGTTGCGCAAACCCAGTTCCAGGTTGCGGTTGTCTTCGTTATCCACCACCAGAACCGTGCGCCCGGCTTCCAGTTTCGCCAGGACGCCCATGGCGTTCTTGGTCTTGTTGTCGGCGAAATTGAACGCCTGCACGACCTTCAACTCGCCGTCCCGCACCTTGGCCGAGAGCGCGCTGCGCAGCGCGCCCAACAACATCTTCCTGGGCAGCTTGTAGCTGTAATCGCGCGGCTGCGGCCCGTGGACAATGCCGCCATGGCGCCAGATCGGCGACCGCACCGAACCGATGCGCGCCCGGCCCGTGCCCTTCTGTTTCCACAACTTCTTGCCGGAACCCGCAACCTCGCTGCGCACTTTCGTGGCGTGCGTCCCGGCGCGATTGCTCGCCTGGAACTGCCGCACCGCCTCGTACAAGAGCGATTGGTTGACGGGCGCCCCAAAAACGTCGTCGGCCAGTTCCACTTCGCTGACCTTCTGATTATTCAAATCCACTACATCGACTGTCGGCATGGCAGTTACCTTTTCGACCTCCGCACCAGCACGTATCCGCCATTGGGACCCGGAACCGCGCCCTTCACCGCCAGCACATTATCCTCGGTGTCGACTTCGATCACCTCGAGATTGCGCACCGTGGTCTGGGTGTTGCCCATATGTCCGCCCATGCGCATGCCGGGAACGACCCGCGAAGGGTAGCTGGATGCGCCGATCGATCCGGGCGCCCGGTGGAACATCGATCCGTGCGAGCCTTCCCCGCCACGAAAGTGGTGGCGTTTGACTACGCCCGCGAACCCCTTGCCCTTGCTGATGCCGATCACATCCACTTTGTCGGTGGGTTTGAACTGGCCGACCAGCACCTGATCGCCGGCTTTCAAATCGTCGGACCCGGGACCGAGCTCGAACTCGCGCATGAACTTCGCGCCATCGATGCCGGCTTTCTTCAAACGGCCGGCAGTAGGTTTGTTAATCCGCTGCGGCTTGATGAACTCGAGCAGGCCGAGTTGCACCGCGTCGTACCCGTCGGTCGTGGGCGTCTTGCGTTGCACCACCATGCACGGGCCGGCTTTCAGCAGCGTCACCGGCACGACCTGCCCGTCCGGCCGGAACAACTGCGTCATTCCAATCTTCTTGCCAAGGATTCCTGGACTCATGTCAACTTCCTTAGTAGGACAGGCCTCCAGGCCTGTCCAAGTTATC
>JBEKDV010000392.1:0-7586 GCA_050014175.1 Candidatus Solibacter sp.
CAATCACGTGCTGAATTCGCTGCTCATGCGGCTGTTCACATCGGTCTTCGGGGTGAGTCATTTGTCCGTGCGGGCTCCGGCGGTGGTGGGCGCGGCGCTCTATATTTTTGCGGCGTGCCTGCTCTGCCGGAAGCTTACGCCGGCGCTCCGCGTGCAATGGCCGGTGTTTGTCTGCCTGGTCTACAACCCGTTCGTGTTCGACCATCTGGTGGCCGCGCGCGGATATGCGCTGGCGCTCGGATTTCTGATGTGCATGCTCGCCATGGCAGCGTATTCGCGCCTCGATGCGGCGGCTTGCGCCTTGTGCTCGGTCTGCGCGGCGCTCTCCTTCGCCGCCAACTTCTCGTTCGCATTTGTCGACGCGTTTGCCATGCTGGCGATTTTGATCTGGGCCTGCGCCCGCACCCCGGCGCTCCGAACGCGTCTCCGGCTCCTGGGCGCGTGCGTGCTGCCGGGGCTGTTCACGTCGATATTTCTGAGCGTTCCGGCGGTGCTTCACTGGCCGCGAAGCGAATTGTCTTACGGAGCGCACTCGCTGCGCGAGATGTTCGCCACCGTGGCGCAGGCGTCGCTATACCGGCTGAATCCGCAGATGGTGAATCCGATGCTGTTGCAGTTGCTCAACTATGTGAAGCCGTTCCTTTTGCCGGCGCTCCTGGCGCTCGCCGCGTGGCAATGGATAAGGTGGCGGCCCGTCGTCTCCGGCGTGCTGCTCGGCATCCTGGCGGCGGCCATCGGCGCGCACTGGCTGCTGCTGAAACTGCTGCGCGTGCCGCTGCCGATGGACCGGACGGCCATCTGGATCGTGCCGCTGTGCGTGCTGGCGATCGGGGCCGCCGCGGCCAATCGGCGCGCCCTCACCGCGATGCTGTACGTGATGAGCTTCTATTTCGTGCTCTGCCTGCGGCTCAATTATTTCAAGGAATGGGATTGGGACGCCGACGTGAACCGGATCTACCCGGTACTGGCCTGGTACAACCACACCTACGGCGTGCGCGATGTGGCCAGCAACTGGCAGTACGGCTCCTCGTTGAACTTCTACCGCGTGCAATCCGGCGGCGAATCGTTCGGAGAGATCGAGAGCCCCATCAAGCTGCCCACGGATCGTTCCCTTTACGTCTTGAATTACCCGTTCGACGAGGACTTCATCAAGCAGCAGCACCTGCGCGTGGTCTACCATGCTCCGAATACCGATGCGGTGGTCGCCGTGCGGCCGGAAGCGGAAGCGGAATGGGGGCGGTCCACCAGGGCAGCGATTTCGATAAACTAGGGCAGACATGAAACCATTCAGCGTTGTTTGCCTGCTCGCCGCGGCGGCCCTGACACCAGCCGTTGCCCAGAAAGCCGATCCGTTCACCGGGCGGTGGGACCTCGTGGTCACGCCCAAAGCCGCCAACGCCAAAGTCTATCCCGATTGGATGGAGGTCGGCGTGAAGGACAGCGCTCTGGCAGTGCGCATCCAGCCGCGTTCCGGCAGCGCGTTCTATGCCAAGGAATGCAAAGTGGAAGGCACGCATCTCAGCGTGCAGTGGGAGAACGGTACCACCACCTGGGATCTCGACCTCAAAGGCGGCAAGCTCGCGGGCGTGGAAAAGCGCGGCGCCAATGTGTTCGCCGACCTCTCCGGAGTGCGCGCGCCGCTGCTCAAACGCAATCCGCCCAAGGAGTGGACGGCCGCCGAGCCGATCTTCAACGGCAAGGACCTCACCGGATGGGAACCCACCGACCCGGCGCTGGCCAATCGCTGGGTGGTGACGAACGGCGAGCTGGTCAACGAATCCAAGGGCGCCAACCTGAAAACCACCCGCAAGTTCGACGATTTCAAACTGCACATCGAATTCAACTGCCCCGACGATGGCAATAGCGGCATCTTCCTGCGCGGCCGCTACGAAGTCCAGGTGGAATACGAGAAGGTGGGCGCCAACGACGAGTTTCACAGTATCGGATCGGTCTACAGCATGCTGGCGCCGGCGGTGGTGTTGCCGCGCACGCCGGGCAAATGGGAAAGTTTCGACATCACTTTGGTGGGCCGCTGGCTGACGGTGGTTCGCAACGGCGTCAAGACCATCGACAACCAGGAGATCGCCGGCTCTACGGGCGGAGCGCTCGATTCCAACGAAGGCGAGCCCGGCCCGTTCTTCCTACAGGGCGATCATACCGGAGGCATGAAGTACCGCAACATCACCGTCCAGGTGCCCAAGAAATAGCCATAGCCATCCCCGGCATTTGGGTGTACCGAGGTGGAGCAGGCGGTTCCGCCTGCGAATCCGAGCGAAGCTCGGACGTAGTGACTGGTATACTGGAATTTGAGAGGGTCTGTGTCTCTACGCACGTATTTCCGCTTTTTTACCCACACCCAGCTAATGCCGATCCTGGAAAGCGGCGAGGAAACCACCCTCGTCGGCGGACAGGCCGTCATGGAAGGTGTCATGATGCGGGCTCCCCACAGCTACTGTGTAGCGGTGCGGAAAGCCAACGGGGAGATCGTGACCGAAGAGATGCCGCTCCCCCGGATGGCCGACAAGCACAAGATCTTCAAATACCCCATTTTCCGCGGCGTGGGCACGCTGGCCCAGGCCATGTCGCTGGGCATGAAGGCGCTCAAGTTCTCGGCGGACGTTTCGCTGGAGGACATCCAGAAGGAAGAGCAGAAAAAGCACAAGGATGCCAAGGAACTCCCGGGCTGGGTGCTTGCAGCCAACCTCGTCCTCTCGCTCGCCATGTTCATTTTCATGTACAAGTTCATTCCCCTGTATGGCGCCACCAAGCTAATGGGCGTTTTCCCGGTGCTGAGCGGGCGCATCCCGTTCAACCTGACCGATGGGTTGATCCGCATGGCGGTTTTCGTCCTGTTCATGTTCGCCCTGTCGCTGATGAAGGATATCCACCGCGTCTTTGAATTTCACGGCGCGGAACACAAAGTAGTCTTCAATTTCGAATCCGGCCTGCCGGTGACGGTGGAGAATGCGCAGAAGTTCACCACCTATCATCCGCGCTGCGGCACCAGCTTCCTGTTCGTGGTCATCATCGTTTCCATCGTGTTCTACACGTTCATTCCGTTCGACGGTTTTCTGGCCAAACTGCTGTGCCGCATCGCGCTGTTGCCGTTGATTGCGGGCGTCAGTTACGAACTCATCCGCTTTGCCGCCAAACGGCGCGGCTCGGTGCTGTCCACCATGACGGCGCCCGGCCTGTGGCTGCAGCGCATCACCACCAAACCGCCGGCCGACGACCAGACGGCGGTTGCCATCCGCGCGCTGGAAGGCGCCATGGCGCTCGAAGAGGAGCAGGGCGGCCAACTGGTCATCGCATAAACTCCCCATGCATCTTGCTTCGAAGCTCGATCAGCTCGAGAAACGTTTTGACGAGCTCACCCGACAAATGGCCGATCCGGCCATCATTAGCGGCTCCGACCAATACCGCAAGGTCACCAAGGCGCAGAGCGAGCTTTCCGACATCGTGGCCAAGTACCGCGAATGGAAGAAGGTGGAAGACAGCCTGTCGCAGGCGCGCCCCATGCTGCAGGATCCGGATCCCGACCTGAAGGCCATGGCGGAGATGGAGATCACCGAACTGGAGCCCCAGAAGGCGCAGATCGAGGAAGACCTCAAGATTTTGCTGCTGCCCAAGGATCCGAACGACGATAAGAACGTCGTGCTGGAAATCCGCGCCGGCACGGGCGGCGATGAGGCCACGTTATTCGCGGCGGAAATCTTCCGCATGTATTCGCGCTACGCCGAATCCCAGGGCTGGAAGATGGAAGTCACCTCCACCAGCGAGAGCAGCGTCGGCGGCCTCAAGGAAGTGATCGCGCTGGTCACCGGCACCAAGGTCTACGCCAAGTTGAAGTACGAAAGCGGCGTGCATCGGGTGCAGCGCGTGCCCGTGACGGAGCAGCAGGGCCGCGTGCACACCTCCGCCATCACGGTGGCGATCCTGCCCGAAGCCGACGAAGTCGAAGTCAAGATCGAGGCCAAGGATATCCGCATCGATACCTTCTGCTCCTCCGGCCCCGGCGGGCAAAGCGTCAACACCACGTACTCGGCGGTGCGCATCACCCACCTGCCCACCGGCCTGGTGGTCTCCTGCCAGGACGAAAAATCGCAAATCAAGAATCGCGCCAAGGCCGAGAGGGTGCTGCGTTCGCGGCTGTACGAGCTGGAGTTGGAAAAGCAGCAGGCCGCTCTGGGCGCGGAGCGCAAGAGCATGGTGGGCTCGGGCGACCGCAGCGAGAAGATCCGCACCTACAACTTTCCGCAAAATCGCGTGAGCGATCACCGCATCGGCCTGACGCTGCATCAGCTCGATTTCGTGATGGAAGGCAAAATGGATGCCATCTTCGACGCGCTGATCGCGCACTACCAGGGCGAGAAGATGAAGCAGCAGGCGGAACAGGGAACCGTCGTCTAGCCGCCGTATGACGGTGCACACCGCGTTAGGGCAGGGCGCGCGCATCCTGGAGGATGCCGGTATCGCCGCGCCGCGGCTCACTGCGGAAGTGCTGCTGGCTCACGCCATGCAAGTGGAGCGCGTCTATTTCTTCGCCCATCCCGAGCGGGAGCTGAGCGAGCTGGAATGGCTGCACTACGGCCGCTACCTGCACGAAAGGCTCGACGGCAAGCCCACGCAGTACATCACCCGGCATCAGGAATTCTACGGCCGCGATTTCCGCGTGACGCCGGACGTGCTGATTCCGCGGCCGGAGACCGAGCACGTGGTGGAAGTCGCGCTGGATCTGACTTCGGGAGCCGCGCGCGGCGCGCGGCGTGTGCTCGATATCGGCACCGGCTCTGGCGCCCTGGCGGTCACGCTGCGTCTGGAAATGGGCGCTGAAACGTGGGCGACGGAAATCTCGCCCGCCGCCGCGCGGGTGGCCGCGGATAACGCCGCGCGCCTGGGCGCACCCGTCCACTTCGTGGTGTGCGATTTGATGGAAGCGATCGCCGCGGCATCGATGGATCTGATCGTGTCCAACCCGCCTTATGTGCCGCTTGCGCAGCGTGAGGGCTTACAGCGCGAGGTGCGCGATTTCGAGCCGCACGTCGCGCTGTTTGCCGGAAAAACGGGCTTCGAGCTATACGACCGCATCGTGGCCGATGCCCCGCGCGTGCTGCGGCCCGGCGGCTGGCTCGTCATGGAACTCGGCTTCACCAGTCTGGATCACGTGCAAGCGCTCTTGGCAGGCTGGGACACGTTGCGCGTGGTGCCGGACCTGGCCGGCATTCCGCGAGTGATCGCGGCGCGAAGGTAAGAAGATTCAGATGTGGGGCAGCTTGGCAAGCTGCGCGCCCGGTTGTCAACCGGCGCTGGCGGGTTGCCAACCCGCCGCAGGATTCCATCCTGCCCCACACCTACCGCCCCCGCTGCCAGGGGTCAGCGAGCCGCCGTGTCCTGGGCGCGCGCGTGTGGTCGCGGCGCACGTGGTCCCCGTGACCTCGGTGACCTAACTTCGGTCACGTCCATGTCTTAGAATCAATCACTTACGGGGCACGGTGACCGAACTTCGGTCACCAACCCCCTTTGGAGCCGCGAGACGCTCCCCACCTACCGCGCCGACTGCCAGGCGGCGGCGAGCGCGATGTCCTGCGCCACCTTCGCGGTCAGCGCATTCAGGTCCACGTTGCCGACGCGGTTGAATATGCGATGGATTGTGATCATCGCGCCAGCGCGGTGGCGAAGGCTCGGGGCACTTCGATCACGCTGCCCGGGCGCACCGCGGCGGGTAGCGGCACTTCCGCAAAACTCCAGAAATCGCGCGTGCGGACGAGACCGCGCGAATGGTAGATCCACCACTCGTCGCCGGCGCGGATGGCTACCGGGGACGAGGTGCCTTTGGCGGTGAAGGCGTCGGTGGATGGGCCCCAGGGACCCAGTGGGCTATCGGAAAAGGCCACACGCAGGTTCTGCATCGGCCAGGTGTTGTCGTTATGCAGCAGCGCGTAGCGGTCTCCCAGTTTGAGAATCTGGGCTTCGCGGACGGCGTAGTTGTTGTCGAAGAGCAACTGGGGATCGGAGAAGGTTTCGAAATCGCGCGTGGTGGCGTACCAGATGCGCGGGTTGCTCTCGACATCTTCCTGGAAGGCCTGAATGAAGTTCTTCGCGATGGTGCAGCTCCAGGTGACGATGAACTGATGCCCATCGTGGAAAACGTTGGGTGAGTTCAGATCGAGGGCGTTCTTGCCGGCCATGATGTCCACGAATTGCGGAGCCGACCAGGTAACCAGGTCTTGCGAGGTGGAATGCGCCAGGCGCTTCGCATTTGCCTGCCCTCCGGACCAAACAGCGTGCACCAAGCCGTCGGGACCGCGCAAGATGCGCGCGGATCCGACGGGCAGGGAAACGTGCGCCACGATCCACTCCGCGCCGGTGGTCCAGGCGAGGCGCCCGTCTTGCAGGACGGCCAGCCAGGCGAATCCCGGCGGAATCGCGGGCTTAGCGGCAGGGCCTCTCGCGGTATGCACGGCGGAGCGCACCTCGCCCGTCTTGGGATTCCAGCCGTCCAATCCGGCCAGAACTCTTTCCATGGTGAATTCCGCGGCTTCGGTGTCCGTCAACTGGCGCGCCCAGGGAACGCGCGCCGAAGTATCGGCGCCGGCTCCGGTGCTCCGGTACTCGGCGTAGCGGACCGTCTTCTCGCGCGCCGGATCGTTCCAGTTATTCCAGCCCGCGGGGCGGATGCAAGCGGACATCTCGGTGTCGAGGAAGACCGTCGCCGACCACGGGCGCCAGGGGCGTCCCAGAAACGTCATCACATCGGGCGCGCCGGTGATCTTGGCGTGGTCGAAGACGTAGCCGTGGCGTTGGTCCCTGGTGGTATTGGCCGCGGTGATGTAGCCGTTGGCCGTGACGTGTATGGTGCAGCGGTCGAAGTATGCAGCCGATCCGCCGAAGATGAAATCGGTGGCGCCCTCGATGGTGCAGCGGTCGAAATATTGGCGGCCTGCCTGGGGGAGCAGGGTGTCCTGATAGCCGAGGAAGCGGCAGTTCCGGAAGACACCGCGGTCGCCCATGATGGTGAGAGCGACGGCCTGTCCCTGGTTGCCGGCGGAGTTTTCGAAGGTCAGGTTTTCGGCCGTGAAGTCGTTGGCCTGGATGAAGACGGTCTGCGTGGCAAAGGTGTTGATGGGGCCTTTCGGGCCGGGCAGTCCGGCGTGGGAATTGTTGGTGATGACGGTGGTGAGCGGGTCGTCGCCGCGGAAGGTGAGGAAGGGTTTGGCGTAGGGGACGACGACGCGTTCCTTGTAGGCTCCGGGTTGGATGTGGATCACCGAGTGAGGCGAGGCGGCATCGACGGCGGCCTGCACGGTTTGATATTGCCCTTTGGCGCCAACGGTCAACTCCCGGCCGGCGGCGCACAGGGAACATACGAAGAATAAGGCCGCAAAAGCTCTCATCTGCCCCTTATTATAAGTGGGACAGGCCTCCTGGACTGTTGGGATGGGCGTTCCGCCCGCGAAACTTCATGAAAAACTGAGCGGGAACGCATGTTGGGGCAGGCGCTTTCGCCTGCCACCCACCAATCGAGCCCGGGGTGGGCTGGGGGAAGCGCCTGCCCCACCAGCGGCGCCACCGGGGCAGCGATTCGT
>JBEKDV010000393.1:0-7572 GCA_050014175.1 Candidatus Solibacter sp.
ACTCAAGCGAGTTAAGCGGCGGCAAGTCGCTGGATGCAGATGCAGGAGGCGCGGCAACATGGCAGTCCGTACCTGTCAGTATGCCACATTTGCCCGTCACATGTCCCTTTCATTATGCGCGGCTGTATAGCGACGGCAAGGCGAACCACAATTCTGACATCTCGCCCTGCTC
This sequence comes from Candidatus Solibacter sp., assembly GCA_050014175.1. Taxonomy (GTDB): domain Bacteria; phylum Acidobacteriota; class Terriglobia; order Bryobacterales; family Bryobacteraceae; genus Solibacter. Next base: position 173 of record JBEKDV010000393.1, read on the forward strand.
CTTGACCCTGAATTCACCAATCCTTTTTAGAGCGTTGTTGGTGATGCTTTGGTGACAGGCAAAAGCGACCGCCCGGAGGATATAGTCTGGGATCGAAGTGCGGGGGACCAACTTCTCCGAAAGCAATAGCGCGAACCAGCCTTTGCCGACCTTGTTCGCTAAACGGAGGACCTCCCTACCGGCGATGCGGGGATCATCGGATTCTAAGAGAACCTTGCTTCTCTGTCGATCGGCCTGTCTCTGATAGACCGTGTTCAGCGTATTGACGGTTTCGAAAGCGTTGCCGGCGCCGATGAAGTCCACCTCGAACGTGGAGTCAGCGAAGAATGCCTTAAGCCAACGATTGTCCGCGACGAGGAATTCAAGGTTCTGCCGCCGAGAACCGCCCAATTCCTGAGCAGCACGGGCGTGTTCCTGCTCGTTGTTGTCATCAAACGGGTCGTCTGGCAGATCGACAATGGCATGATCCAGGTCAGTCACGATTGCGCAAGGTCGTTGAATGCGCTCATCTCCAAAAACTATGGCTACGTGGTCAAAGAATGCAGAGCTCATTGAGACGATGCTGAAGCCAAGTTCGTCGGGTGAAACGCCGAAAACCGTTCGCAGCATCGCTGGAATAAGGATCTGCTCGGCGTCGCCTTCAACGAGCAAGACCCCTTTGGCGAACAGCAGGGTCGAACGAACGGCGTCCAGGTATCGTTCTAATCTGCCAATCTCCTCGTCCGAAAGGCCGTGGGCCGGTTGATAAGTCTCCGCGTGATCTTCCTTCCTTGCAAGCACATTCACGCTCGCGATTTTGGAAGCGGACGAGATGTGGGTGGAGTGCGTCGTAACGATGACTTGCGTTCTTTGGGACGGGAGGTTTGAGAATAGGGTCTTTTGGATATGAGTGTGGATGTGGGCTTCTGGTTCTTCGATCAAGAAGAAGTGCGCGACTCGGTCGCTTGATAGCTTCAACTCGTATTCGAGCAGTTTAAGTGCTAGATAAATCAGATTCGCCGAGCCTAGACTCTGCTCCTGTAGCTCGCCACGATAGTTCGACGTGGCATTGTCTCCTACAAGGACATTCAAACGCTGAAAAAGCTTCTCCATTGAGTGGGGGAGTGCGGACTCGATACTTACGGCTGGGCCATAGGTGTGTCCCACAGCCTTTTGGAGGGCCGACTCAATTCCCGTAGCGAGCTGTTTGATCTCGGCCAACGTGGAGATGTCTTGGTTGAGGGCCTTCACCTTGTCCGAGATACGGTCAGAATCAGCGATCTGAATAGTGGACTCCAAACCACGAAGTAGCGTGAGGAGTGGATTTCCGCGGTAGTTGCGCAACTCATTGACTACATCTCGGAGGGGGCGAACGAATGTGCAAGCGACCTCCTGGTATATGGGTTGGATCTTCACACCGATTACCTTCTGATCGTCTTTTTCCGGGTCAGGAAACTCTCCAGCGCTTGGGTCGCCAACCCATTGTTCGTAGACTTGGTCATCTAAAAAATCGCCGCGAGAGCGCCCTGTGGTGATCGATTCATAGTCCTCTATGGTGAGAGTCTCCAGGTATCCCTGGAGTTCTGTGTCTCCCTGCGAAGAAGCGTAGAGCTTCTTCCGGACCTCACGTTTCGGGCGGAAGAAGAAGGTGCATGTGCCCGTGTTTGTTTGGTCCATGTGGGCCGCCGTATGGCGGAGGATTTGACAGCCCTCGGAGGGGTCAAGTTCGGCGAAATCTACCGCAAGAATAATCCAGTGCCCTCGCCACGCACCCAGGTCTCGACAGAAGTCAGCCTCGCGAAGGTAGATTGCATTTCGCTCAAGCGTCTCGTCGAGTAGGAGGCGCAAAGCATGCAGAGCGTTGGATTTGCCGGAGGCGTTTTCGCCGATGAGGGTGTTGACACCCTTCTGGAACTTGAGTCGAGCCTTGAGGAAGTTCCGGAAGTTGCGTATGCGAAGTTCCGTAATATGCATATTATCCGCCTGGCTCAGCCCCCACGATTTGTTGAATCCGGTCTCGGACGTTCAGGAGAACATCGGGCAGATCAAGACGAGTGCAGATGTCAATCAGGTCGCCTACGGCGTCGGGCGAAGCCACCTCACGAATTAGACGGCTCTTCGTCTCAATCTCGGCGGACGAATAGTAGATGGCCCAAAGGACCGCAGGTGCTGGCATGCTTGCCGCTTCCGGTGGCAACGTGTCGACAATGAGCCGGCCGAGTAACTCTGACGTGCGTTCGACAAGATCTGCCCGCCCGAGCGCTTCGCGTGCCCACTCCGCCACGGTCGGATAATAGGCGGGATAACGAAGAAGCCGGTTCACGATGTGTTCAGACTCCTCATAATGAGTCAACAACCACTCAAGCTGACCTGTTCGGAGAAGCTTTCCTTTCAAGATCGCACTTACGCTCCAGCGGATCTCGTCGAGACGATCGAATACGAAATGCTGGTAGACCTCGAATAGTCGATCCACTGTAGTGTCCGGGATTGGCCTCAAATCTGCATTCCGGTTCCTGAGAATTGACTTAACCGCATTAAGGCCATGGACCAGATTCCTGCGCCGCGATTCGTTAACCCTGCCCCAGACTAAGTCAAGCAGGTACTCCACTGCGTATTCGCTGTATGGCGTTGATCTTACATGCGACCGGTGTGCCGCGACGTCGTCGACGGAGTGCAAATACCTCGGGAAAAAGGTGCGTGGGTCGGAAGGCATCAAGGCAAGCTCGATGCGGCGGATGTCGTTTAGCGCCAAGTCTTCGGCAGTCACTTTAGAGCGCAATTATCGCACGTCGCCGAACGCGAGGCTACCAGCCATGGTCCACCATGGCCAGACCGCCCAAATCCTCGCTCAGCGTCAAGTGGTCCTAGACGTCGCCTACTCGGCTCATCCTGAGCGTTTCGTCCGCAAACCCCCACGGCCGCCGGAACTGCCCGCCGAAGTCTGGATTAGCCGGCCTTCTTCGGAGGGAAAAACTCCATAAACTTTCCCGGCGTGCGTCTCATTCTTGTTGACACGCACCGAAACGGACTTGTGGGAAGTGTCCAATCCGCTCCTGTCAGGTCATCGCCTATTCGGAAAGTGGCCCGTGAGAGGTGGGTTGCGGTCGGTTTTCCAGACGGCGTTATGGCGCGTTATCGGTAGGCATTCCGATGGCGAGGCGGCCGGGGCAGTTTCCAATCGGTAGCGTTCCCGTCCTCTTATATTGGCGCTGATCGAACAAGCAGCAAGCAGGCGAGTGGGCTGACATTTCAGAGTGGTGGGCGCCGCTTGGGCAGGCGTTACTTTGTCACTGTTGCGAGGCCGGACTAACAAGAATCTAGCAGTCGGCGCTAAACGCCTGACACAAAGGAACTTACAACAGATTCTGCGTTTGCTGCCGCGTGCCGTGTGACTTGTGGTGTGACTTGGCGGCGTGCTTCTGGCACTTCTGGTACTTTGAGGACTTTGTGTCGTGTATAACTTACGTGTTTTCAGTGGGCTGCGAGAGTTCAAGTCCCTCTCTCCGCACCATATTTTGAAAGAATTACCAATTTTCGTTCGGACGTTATTTGCCTAGCTTCCGTCCGCTCCGGACCCGGGCGGTGCTGACAAAGCAGGTTCCGCACCACCTCGGCTCGAGTGCGCGCCCCGAGTTTTCCCGGTAAGAAGGTCATTATCAATAATTTGACAGGGTTGGCTTGCGGGCGAATAGTCGCACTTGCTTGGGAGCGTACGACGTCTGTAGCTTGTACTCGTGCAGCATGATATGCTTGTATCTGCACAGCATCAAAGGCTTGAAGGCAGACCGTCGTGGCAGCGCCCAATGAAAAACTCGCAGCGTCCCTGACGGCGTTGCGCGACCTCCAGAAGAACGGTCGGCGCGTATTCCAGTCCCAGGAACTCACGCGCGTCCACCGCGAGCGCCTTCTCCAGAATGGCTTTCTGCAGGAAGTCATGAAAGGCTGGCTGATCTCGTCCGGCCCCGGCGCACGCGAAGGCGACAGCACACCGTGGTACGCGTCCTTCTGGGAGTTTTGCGCGCGCTATTGCGCCGAGCGCTTCGGTGAGGACTGGCATCTCTCGCCCGAGCAATCGCTTTTCTTACATGCCGAGAAGACGGTCATTCCAACACAGGTGATCATTCACAGCTCCAAGGGCACCAACCATAAAGTCTCTCTGCTGTTCGGCACGTCGCTCTATGACCTGAAACAACCGCAGATGCCACCCGCCTCTGATATCGTGCAGCGCGATGGTCTGCGCGTCATCGCGCCGGCGGCAGCGATGATCCGCGTGCCGGAGACCTTCTTCGCCGCCAATCCCATCGAAACACAGGTCGTGCTCGCGAGCCTTCGCGACGCATCGGAGCTGCTGCGTCGCCTGCTGGACGGCGGCCATACCGTCGTGGCGGGCAGGATCGCGGGCGCGCTCCGGCACATCGGACTGGCGGAGTTCGCCGACGAAATCGTCACGACGATGAAAGCCGCCGGATACTACGTCCGCGAGAACAATCCTTTCGGGGAGCGCGCGGAGGCGGCACCGGCGGCGGCACCGATTGTCGGAAGGATACAGGCCATGTGGGAGTCGATGCGGGAGGCGGTGCTAGACATCTTCCCGCCGCCGCCGGGCCTGCCCAGAGACACCGAAGGCTTTTTGAAGTTCGTCGATGATATCTACCGCGCCGACGCCTACCACTCTCTCTCGATCGAAGGATACAGCGTCTCGGTCGCGTTGATCGAACGCGTGGGGGCGGGAAATTGGGACCCGGATCACTATAATGACGACCGCCAAAGCCGCGATGCGCTCGCGGCGCGCGGTTATTGGCAGGCCTTCCAGGTCGTCAAGGCGAATGTCGGCGACATCATCGGCGGCGCGAATGCCGGAGCCCTCGTCCGTACCGCGCACCGCGAGTGGTACCGAGAGCTCTTCCAGCCCTGTGTTGCCGCCGGTCTGCTTGCACCTCGAGCGCTGGCGGGCTATCGCAACGATGCGGTTTACCTGCGGACCTCCCGCTACGTTCCGCCCCGGTGGGAGGCGGTACGCGATGCAATGCCGGCGTTGTTCGATCTTCTTGAACACGAACCGGAGCCCGGGGCGCGCGCCGTCCTCGGTCATTGGCTGTTCGGCTATATACACCCATACCCCGACGGCAACGGGCGCATGGCGCGCTTCCTGATGAACGCGGTGCTCGCATCGGGCGGATATCCGTGGACCGTTGTCCGGGTCGAAGATCGCAACGCTTATCTCGCGGCGCTGGATCGCGCGAGCATCGACGGCGACATCCGTCCGTTCGCGACCTTTATCGCCGCGCGGGTGAACTGGTCGCTCGATCAGGCCGAGCAAGGACAGGAACATTGAGCCATATGGATACGCTGCGGATCGATATTTGCTATCCGCCCTTGCGCGTCGGCTGGGCCGTCCGCCGGGGCGACTTTGAGTCACTGCGCCGGATTGTCCGCTGGTCGCACACGCGATGATGTATTTCGGCGACGCCCAGGTTCTCGCCTCCGTCGGCGGAAGCGGCCGCGACAGGCCGCGCATCTCCTTCACGCTTGCGGACAAGCCGTTCTGCGGAGACCGCTGGTTCCACAGCCAGCATCTAGTCGCATCGGTTTCCTTCGGTATTGGCCTATACAACGACGAACAGTTTACGTTGCAGCCGCCTTACGTGCCCGAACTGAACGAATATCTCGCGCGAACGATGCATTTCGATTACCGGATGCTGCGGATCGAGCCGGAACGCGTTGGTGTCGTCATCGACGCCTCTGATGTCGACGCGTCGATTTCCGCCGCACCCGCGGCGGCTCGACGTGTTACGCCGTCTTCACGCCGAGCTGGCCGGCGCCGCGCAAGTAAGTGTCGATACGTAATCCCGCACCGAGGTCAGTTCCAGAGGCATTCGCTTGCGGCTAAGTTGGCCGTCCGCGGGACAGCCGCGCGCGTACTCGATCTTCAATGCGGCGCGGGCTCGCGTCACCGGATCGTGCGCCTTGTCATACTCGGCTTGCAGCAAGCCGGCCGAAACATGAGTAACTGCAAACGTGCGGCCGAGCTCCGTTTCGAAAAGGCGCACGACATCCAGTTGACTAAGGTCTTCCGGGCCGTCCAGTGCCAGTTCCGCCTTGCCGCCGTCGCGCCCCAGGCAGCGGATCGCCACCTCCGACACATCCTTGTAGGAGACCATCGCCGATCGCTGCGCGCCGTCGCCCAGCAGTTCCGCCTTGGCGTTTGGATAGTCGAACCCAAAACCGGGACTTAGCCACGTTTCCATGAAGAAGTTGGCGTAGAGAATGGTCTGGTTAGCGTGGCGGCACCCCTGATACTCCTCCCGCTCCTCGACTAACACCGACTTAGTCCGGAAACGGCGGGGCACGGTAACACAGATAAACTGCATGCCTCCCAGAATGTGCGTGAAGTCTCTCAGGCTGCGCGCGCACTCGCGGTCGAAGGTTTCGCTGGGATCGATAGGGAGCATAGCGGCGTCCGTGCTGATCACGGCCTCGACGTCCCGGCAGGCGGCAACCAACGCAGCGGGATTGTGCAACTCCGCGGGAAAGAATTCGACTCCGGTGGCGCGCAGGCGCTCGATCCGATTGGGCGGCATGGCCCGCGGCACCCAGGCTCGCACCCTCTGCCCCTTCGCTCTGAGGCGCCGGCAAACCTCGTAACCCAGCCGGTTATCGGCACCCGTGACCAGAATCATGCGACCGAGAATACTACCGAATGGAAAACGGGTCAAGCGACAAAAACGCCGCAAAGGTAAACAAATGGCGAAAAAGATAGCGCGGGTGCGCTGTGCGAGGACGGTTTGGGCGTATACTCTGGAGCGAACCACCATAACTCCGGAGTCGCACATGTCAACCAAGCGAAGCGATAAGATCCGGCTCCTCGAAGCGGAGTTGGAGTTGATTGAAAGCGGCGGCTACGGCCTTCCCGCGGGAGAACCCATGGCCGAGCGTCCCATATTCTACCGTTCTCCGGTGTGCATCAATCACTGGCAGGTTCCCGGTCATGGCGATGAATGCCACGACAACTGCGTCCTGCTCGACGCGGTTCCGGAGCGGCACCGGGACGAAAAGCTTCCCTGCCATTTCATTCCCCTGAACTCCGCGGGCGACACCGTGCAGGCGCTCGAACAGGGGGGCGACCGGGAACGGACCCAGGACGAAGTGAAGAAATGGTTGCGGGCCACCATCGCCAGTCTGAAGGCGGAGGCGGAGACGGAAGGCGAAGAGTCTGCGCCGTATTGAACGGCGCGTCCGGGCGCGCCGAAATTCACGATGCCGGGAATTAGAGAATACTCACATAGAGAATACTCACAGTGTCGCAGCAAAGTGGTAATGTCCTATTTGGGCAAAGTAGAAATGTCCTATTGACAAGATCCAGCCTGGAGGGTGGACGAAGGACAACTACTGATGACCCAGGCCGAGCGAGACCGGCTGGT
>JBEKDV010000394.1:0-7565 GCA_050014175.1 Candidatus Solibacter sp.
ACTTGTCCGCCGCCGCCCGCGCCGTATGTTTCCCCGTGGTCACCACCACCGGACCGAGATGCGAAATGCGCGCCTCTCCCCGGAACACAATCTCCTCGTACAACGACGCCGTCGGCAGATTCCAGTAGATCCGGTGCAGGTTGCTCAACCCGTGATTCGCCAGGCCATAAATGCTCGCCAGCTTGCCAGCCTCGGGCAACGCCGGGGACGGAAGATCGAGATAGGGGTTCATCGCCAGTCCCTCACCAGTTTGCGGTCGCCCAGAAAAAGCTCGTTGGGCGCGCCCGGATCGAGCGCCCACTTGATGCGCTCTATGCCTTCCGTGATCTCCTTCATGGTTCCGCAGAAACTGATCCGCAGGTGGCCTTCCATGCCGAATTCGCGCCCCGGAACCGTGACCACCCGGACCTTGTCGAGCAGCATCCGCGATAGTTTCTGCGAGTCTTTCTCGTAAGCGCTGAAATCCGGAAAGCAATAGAACGTGCCGCCCGGCTTCACCACTCTTACGCCGGCGAAGGCGCCCAGCCGCGTCATCATCACATTGCGGTTGTTTTCCAGCGTCAGCCGCAGGCTCTCGATCGACGACTGCACGCCGTTGAGCGCGCCCACCGCCGCCCACTGCGAGGGCGCCGCCGGCCCCGACGTCTCCTGCGACTGTATGTTCGTCATCGCCCGAATCAGCTCTTTCCCCCCGATCGCCCAGCCGATGCGGAATCCCGTCATGGCGTACATTTTCGACACGCAATTGATCACCACCAGCTTGCTGCTGTCGAGATTGTGCACCTGGGTAAAGTGGTAACAGTTGGTGGGCGTGCGGCCGTCGAAGATCAGCCGGTTGTAGGTGTCGTCCATGATCAGGTACAAATTGCGCTTCTCGCACAACTCCACCACGCCCGCAATGAACGCGTCCGAGTACACCGCGCCCGACGGGTTGTTGGGGCTGTTCAAGATGACCGCCTTGGTGTACGGCCCCACCGCTTCCGCCATCTCTTCCACCGTCGGCTCGAACCCGCCGTCGCGCGCCGTCACCGGGATCGGCACGCCGCCGGCGATCTTGATCATCTCCGGATAGCTCACCCAATACGGCACCGGGAAAATCACTTCCTCCTTGGGATCGAGAATGGCGTGCAGCAGCACCATGATCGACTGCTTGGCGCCGCTCGACGCGATCACGTTTTCCGGCGCCACCAGGCGGTCGTAGTGCTCCTCCGTGTAGCGGATGATCGCTTTTTTCAGCGAAGGAATGCCGTCCGCTGGGGTGTACTTGACGTCGCCGGTCTGCAGCAGGCTCGCGCAGCTCACGATGGCGTCGATGGGCGCCTTGCTCTTGGGCTCGCCGCCTCCCAGGTGAATGACCGGTTCACCCTTCTCCTTCAGTAATGCGGCGGTCTCGTTCAGTTTCAGCGTGGGCGACTCGTTAATCGACCTTGCTAGCTGGCTCAAGCTCATCGGTCTGTCCTCCTTCTGGATAGACGGATACCGGAATTGCACCGGTCTGGGTAAATGACAATAATAGTATATGAGACCCGGTGCGCGGAAATGCAGGCGGCCGGGAAGGCAGTTCTGTCCCTTCTTGACCAACAATGATGCCCGGTGGGCTATACTCAACCAAGGAGTTTAAGCGACACACTATATGACGGCTCCGACTGGAAACCTGAAATCGGTTCGCAACCGGCATGCGTGGGCATTGCACGTGGTGCTGCTGGCGCTCTTCGCCCTGTCCCAGGCGAACGCCGCGTTCAACGCACCCTACCCCTTTAGCCAGCAACAGTCCTCTACGGCTTCGTATGTCGACTTCGACGATAACAATTGTGCCAGCGGCGCGGCCACCCTCGGCGGACTCGTCACCAACAACGGGCTCGGCCTCAGCTTGAACGGCGCCGCGTCCATAAACAATTCGAACGGATTAGGTGGTTATTCGTGCATGATGAATTTCGTCTGGCAGGGCACGGCTTCCGGGACCGTCGGGACCACCGCCACCATCAGTTCCAGCTTCACTTTCACCTTGACCAACATCGTCAGCTATAGCTGCACGCTCACCGTTTACGCCAACGGTAACCAGGTGGCTCAGTACAATTGCGTTCCCTCCAGCGGCACAAACTTCAACCTGACCAACGTGAATTTCACCGTGCCAGCTAATTGGACCACCTACAAGGTGGTGTTGGCCACCTTCGCAAGCCTTACCTTCGACTCGTTGTCAACCTTTGGGGTGACCGTCCCCGGCGCTACCTCAATCGATATCGGCACGCAGAGCGCTTCCACCACCCCGGCCCCCACGGCGGTGCCGGCCCTTTCACCGGCCGCGCTTGGGACAACCGCCATTATGCTGGTCCTGCTGGCCGGATATGCGACCCTGCGCCGAGCCAAGGCCGGCGCCGGATCCCCCGGCAACCGCGGCTGACGCCGCTGTCGAACCGCTGTAGCGTAGCCCTCCAGGGCTGCCATGCCCCCATTCGTGGGGGCATTCTTCCATCGACGCCTTCCCCCTTTGGTTCCGGCTTCAGCCTGCCAGGTGGGGCAGGCCTTCAGCCTGCCAGGTGGGGCAGGCCTTCAGCCTGCCAAGTGGGGCAGGCCTTCAGCCTGCCAATCCGCTTCGAAGCTCGGACCCCGTGCCCGCAAACTCACTTCTCCCGCTTCCGGTAGTGGAACGTGTTCAGCGTCCGCTGCACGTCGAAGCCGCGCAGCATGGCGATCACCTCGGCGCCCGCCATCAACGTGGGGCCGTAGCCCTGCATGGCGCCCAGGTCCGTGGGCCGGTTGTAGTAATAAACGGCGTCGTAAGCCGCCGTGGTAGAGACGCAGATGCCTTCGATGCGGCCGTCCGCCCGGACCCGCGTCGCTAGCGCCTGCCATCCGGCCTGCGCCACGGGCGCATAGGCCGGTGACAGCCAGCCGCGATTCACCCCGCGCGCGATGGCGAAAGTGAACATCGCCGAGGCCGAGGTCTCCAGGTAGCTGTCCGTCTTGTCCAGCAATTGATGCCACATCCCCGTGCCGCCTTGCGCCGCCACCGCTCCTTGCGCGCCGCGCCGGAAGATCTCCAGCACCCGCTCCCGCTCCGGGTGATTCTCCGGCAGCACGCTGAGCAGTTCCGCCGCCGCCATCAGCGCCCATCCCGCGCCGCGGCCCCAAAAGAAATGAGGGTCCGGGGCCGTATTCTCGAACCACGAGTGGTCCCACAGCCCGCTCGCCTTGTCCTGCAGCCGCGCCGACGCCTGAATCATCTGCCGCGCGCCGTCGTCGAACCAGGACCGCTGGCCGCTGAGCGCGCCCATCTGCGCCAGGAACGGAACCGACATGTACAGGTCGTCCACCCACAGCGATACCGGCTGCGGCCGCTGCCGCGCCAGCGTGCCGTCGGGCATGCGAAACTGCTTGTGCGCGATGTGCTCCGCGATAGCCTCGATGGTGGCGCGGTACCGCGGGTCTTTCTTCTTGTTGTATGCCTTGATCAGCGCCGCCCCGATGGCCCCGCAATCGTCCAACTCCCGCATCTCCAGCAGGCGCCGGTAACCGTACGCTTGCGGCCCGAACTGCTTCGCCTGCTCGCGGAAGTAGGGCAAGTGGTCGAAAATGAAATCGAAGTTCTTGAAAGTGTAATCGGAGTACGCCGTGTCGCCGGTGACCTCGGCCGCGTGCAGCATGGCCGCCAGCACCACCCCCATCGGGTAATCCCAATCGTTGAACTGCCCCGGCCGCAGGTCGATGCCCGCCGTCTTCGTGGGCTTCGTCAGGTCCGCCACCGGCGCGCCGGTCGCTGTGTCGATGATGCGATACGGCGTGGAGCGCACGAAGTAGTCGCGAATGCGGTCCAGCGTGGCTTTGACCTCGCCTTCCGTGGGCAGGACGTAGTCCACGCCCGGCGCCCGCGAGGGCTGCGAGAACGACGCGTCGCTGCGGCCCGGCGGTTGCGCCAGGGCGGGCGCCAGCGCCAGTAGCACGGCGGCCGCGGCCCGGAAAATGCCATTTTTCGTCATAGTGCCATCTCGTGTACAATTTGAGAGTTCGTCATCTTTTATTATTGTTGAAGCCACGCCCGGGTCTATGGTAGCAGTCTAGCGTAGCCCGGGAGTCGACCGGGAGGACAGAAAATGCGCGCCATCACTCGCCGTGCGCTCGCCGGAATCGTCGTCATTGGCCTCGCCGGCGTCGCCACCGCACAGAAAAGGGAATTCACCAACTGGCCGGCCGGTACCTCGCCCCAGGAAATCGGCAGGAAGATCGTGCAAGACATGATCCCGCGCTGGATTCCTACGAAACCCGGCGTTCACTACGCCGAGGACTCCACCTGGTACGCCGCCCTGGAGTTCGCCAAGCTCACCAAAGACCAGGCGATGACCGGCGCCCTCGTCAAGCGCTTCGACCCCTGGCGCACCGAAGAGGGGCAGCAGAAGCTGATCTCCTGGGAGCGCCACGTCGATCACACCATCTTCGGCATCGTGCCCCTCGAACTGTACATCCGCACCAAGGAACCGCAATACCTCGCGCTCGGCAAGAAGCTCGCCGACCGCCAGTGGGAGAACCCCACGCCGGAAGGCCTTTCCGGCGAGACCCGCTTCTGGATCGACGACATGTACATGATCACCATCCTCCAGCTTCAGGCCTGGCGCGCCACCGGCGATAAGGTCTACCTGGACCGCGCGGCGCTCGAAATGACCGCCTACCTCGACAAACTCCAGAAGCCCAACGGCCTGTTCTATCACGGGCCCGAGTTCCCCTTCTTCTGGGGCCGGGGCAACGGCTGGGTGGCGGGCGGCATGGCCGAACTGCTCGGCGAACTGCCCAAGAACCACCCCAAGCGCGCCCGCATCATGGAGGGTTACCTCAAGATGATGGCCTCCCTGTTGAAGTACCAGGACGCCGACGGGGCGTGGCATCAACTGATCGACCACCCCGAGAGCTACCAGGAGAGTTCCTGTACCGCCATGTTCACCTTCGCCATGATCACCGGCGTCAAACAGGGCTGGCTCAAGGATAAGGCCTACGCCCAAGCCGCGCGCAAAGGCTGGCTGGGGCTCAACAAGTTGTTCATCGACAAGGATGGCCTCGTCGACAAGGTTTGCGTCGGCACCGGCCAGACCAACAGCCTGGAATTCTACCTGACCCGCCCGACCCAGAAGGGCAACCCGCACGGCCAGGCCCCCGTCCTCTGGTGCGTCAATGCCCTCCTGAAATAATTCCTCGTCGATGCACCGTAGAGTAGCCTTTCAGGCTGCCATGACCCCATTCGTGGGGGCATTCTTCTTGGGTTTCCCAACCCGTTCCACCACGGAAGCGTCCGTGGCATAGAGCTCTGCGCTTCCCAATGCGTTCTCTGCGGTGAGTCGCCCCCTTCCCTCAACGACACTCTTCCCTCCAGTCCGATCCCCTTACCCAATGGAGTTATCATGAAACCGATCCGGATATCCTTAATATGAGATCCACGTCCTTACTCATTGCTCTTCTCTCCGCGTCCCTCTGTCCCGCGCAGCCGGCAAACCAGAGCGGCATCGCTCACGTCGCCTTCCGCGTCGCCGATCTCGAAACCGCGCGCGCCTTCTACAACAAGCTCGGCTTCGACCTGTTCTTTGAGATGAAGCAGGGCGATAAGACCACCGAAGCCTTTCTCAAGATCAACGACCATCAGTTCATCGAACTGTACCCGCGAACCGACCCGGCGCAGCCCCTCGGCCTCATGCACGTCTGCTACGAATCCACCAACCTCGAGGCGCTGCACGCGGAGTATGTCAAGCGCGGGCTCACCGTCTCGGAGGTGCGCAAGGCCGGAGCCGGCAACATGCTCATGACCATGCGCGATCCCGAGGGCCAGACCATCGAGTACACGCAGTACATGCCCGGGTCGCGCCACTTCGAGGACCGCGGCAAGCATCTGGGCGCCAAACGCGTGGCCCTGCTGATGGTGGGCGCCACATCGCCGGCCCGCGATGCCGGCGCCATCCGGACTTTCTACCTCGAAAAGCTCGCCTTCACCGAAATCAACCACGGCATTCCCGCGCGCCTCCGCATGCCTGGCGATTCCGGACAGGAAGTGGATATCGCCACCGCCAGTGCGGAAGTCAAACCGGGCATCCAGTTCGGCGTCGCCGACCTCAAACACGCGGCCGAGGCCCTCACCGGCCTGGGCTTGGCCGCCAAGCGCACCCCCGAAAATAACCCCACCTTGCTGACCGTCGCCGATCCCGACGGCGCGGTGATTTCCTTCGCCAAGGCCGAGCTGCCCGATGCCGCCGCGCAGGAGTACTTCATCAACTGGCCGGCCGGCGCATCGCCCACGGAAATCGGCAAACGCGTGGCGGCGCATTTCGTAACCAGCCCCCACCAGAATCCGCAGCGCATCATTTACCCCGAAGTGTGCGCCTGGTACGGCGCCCTCACCTTCGCCCACCTCTCCGGCGACCGGGATCTGCTGGCTTCCCTCGTCAAGCGCTTCGACCCGCTGCTGCGCGAAGAGGCCCCCTTGATCCAGCGCACGCCGCACGTGGACTTCTCCATCTTCGGCGCCGTGCCCATGCAGATCTATATCGAGAACAAGGACACCAAGTACCTGGACCTGGGCAAGTGGTTCGCCGACCGCCAGTGGGAGAATCCGCGCCCCGACGGCCTGTCCGCCGAAACGCGCTTCTGGATCGACGACATGTACATGGAGACCCTCGTTCAGGTGCAGGCTTTCCGCGCCACCGGCGACGCCAGGTACCTGGATCGTTCCTCCCTCGAAATGGTCGCTTACCTGGACAAATTGCAGCAGCCCGGCGGCCTCTTCTATCACGAGCCCGAGGTCAAGTTCTACTGGGGCCGCGGCAACGGCTGGGTCGCCGCCGGCATGGCGGAATTGCTCAGTTCCTTGCCCCTGGAGCATTCCCGCCGCGCGCCCATCCTCGCGGCCTATCGCAATATGATGAAGTCTCTCCTCGAATTCCAGGGCTCCGATGGCATGTGGCGCCAGTTGATCGACCGCTCCGATTCCTGGCCGGAAACCTCCGGCACCGGCATGTTCACGTTCGCCATGGTCACCGGCGTCAAGCACGGCTGGCTGGATGCCGCCACCTACGGACCGGCGGCGCGCCGCGCCTGGCTGGCCCTTACCGGCTACATCGATCAGAACGCCGACGTGACCTCCGTCTGTCAAGGCACCAACAAGCTCGACGATCTGGACTATTACCTGGCCCGCAGGCGCATGACGGGCGATTTTCACGGTCAGGCGCCGGTGTTATGGTCGGCGTCCGCCCTGTTGCGGTAGTTGCGTGCCGGCTCAGTTCACGAAACTTAGACTTATTTTCGCCCTGTAATCAGGCACTTACAAAATTCCGCCCCAAGTTCCCTTGCCCTGGCATGCTAAGTTCGAATCGTAGAGAGGCCGCGCCGACCACACCGCGCGGCCGCAACAAGTTTTCTTGCTGGCCAGCAAGCGTTGCATGTGCGGTGGTACTGACTTCCTGTAGGCCTTTACAAGCCTCACGGTGGTTCCCCTACGTGGAGGAGACCGGCGGGAAGATTTTCAGTTCGAACTGATAATACCCGGTGGTGTTCGGATAGCGCCTATCGCCGCCCCATCGGATACAGAGGTT
>JBEKDV010000395.1:0-7564 GCA_050014175.1 Candidatus Solibacter sp.
ACTCGTGGATTCTTCGTCATGGCGTTCTCGCCAGCCTTCCAGCGTAGCGTGCGCCTCGCAGCGCAGCACGCGAGATCTCCGCTGGCTCCGCGCTCTCCGGTTTTGACCTTCCCCCTGCTTCTCCGCCTCTTCCTCCGCGTCTCCGCGTCTCCGCGTCAAATCCACACCCTCCCTCTCCCACACTCTCTCGCGGGAACGCGCCAAACTGCCGCCGTGGCGTGGTGTCTTACCCAATGCCTGGCTGGTGCGGCAGGCCGCCGCTAGCGCCCTCCTCGCCAACCCGGGCCGCACCCCGCAAGCCATTGATTTTCCGTCGAATCACGCGCGATCCACGATTTGGCCGCCCAAATGCCTTCCGCATATAAGTCAGCACTTGCCAACGCCAGTGCGAATCGCGAGCCACGTGTTGCTCAACTTACTAACCAAGGAGATCGCATCGAATGACAGTTACTCGGTATGGACACAGGTCGCTTGGGGCGGCCTTGCTTCTACTCTTTGCCCTGACGCTGGTGTTTCCCGTTTCACCATTGAACGCCGCGGCGGATCCCTATCAATTCAGCGGAACGGTAACCGCCCTGCCGGGCACTACTGGTCAGGTCGGAGACTGGACGGTCGGCGGCAAGACGGTCCACGTTTCGGCAACCACCGTTTTCCCAGCCGGGCAGCCGGCTTCCATCTCCACGGGAACCACCGTGACCGTGGATGGTGTCCTCAACGCGGACGGCTCGGTCACCGCATCGGCCATTCGTGCCGGCGGCCCGCCGCCTCAAGGCTACGATTTCAACGGGTCGGTCACCGCTCTGCCCGGCACCACCGGGCAGATTGGGACCTGGACCGTCGGCGGCAAGACGGTGAACGTTACTGCGTCCACGGTGTTCCCCACCGGTCAACTGGCCACCATCGCCGTCGGCAGCGCTGTGAATGTCGAAGGAATCCTGAATTCCGACGGCTCCGTTACCGCTCTGCGGATCGCTCTTCAGGGCACTTCGCCCACACCGCCATCCGCGGGGTATGACCTTCATGGAGCCGTGACGGCTCTGCCCGGGACCACCGGTCAAATCGGCAAGTGGACCGTTGCCGGCGTCACCGTGATCGTTTCCGCGGCCACCGTGTTTCCCTCCGGGCAGCCGGCTTCCATCGTAGTCGGGACATTGGTGGACGTGAACGGCACGCTCAACTCCGATGGCACGGTCACCGCGTCGAAAATTGCCGCCGTGACTGCGCCGCCCGCCAATGGCTACAACTTCAGCGGTACCGTCACGGCGCTGCCTGGCACGTCCGGGCAGATCGGCAACTGGACCGTGGGCGGCAAGACCGTGACGGTGACGGCCTCGACCATGTTCCCCACCGGTCAATTGGCTTCTATCGCGGTCAACAGCGTGGTGGAAGTGTCCGGCATTCTCAATTCCGACGGCACCATCACCGCCCTTCGCATCTCACTCGCCAACACGCCGCCACCGCCGCCCTCCTCGGGTTACGATCTCCGCGGCGCGGTCACCAGTCTCCCCGCCGGGGGCCTGATCGGCGCTTGGGTGGTCGGCACGGTCACCGTCCACGTCACCTCGACGACGGTGTTGCCGGCCAGCACGTCGGCCATCGCGGTCGGTACCCAGGTTGACGTGCACGGCACGCTGCAAACCGATGGATCGGTGCTCGCCACCTCGATCGCAGTCGTTCCCGCCGGCGGCGGAGGGCGCGGCCACTAAGCGAATACCCCGGCGCACTTCGGAATTCGTGGCACGTCAATCCGGCGGCCCGCGGAAGGCTTTCACCGCGGGCCGCCGGCTTTTGCGCGCAGGCGTTTTCGTAGTACGCTTCGATACACGCTTTGCACGGCCGTCAAAAAGTAGCGCCGCGCGCGGGGCAAATAGTGTAACATCTTATCAATATCCATGCCCGATTCGATCGCGGAGTACTTGGGCCGTGTCTGCTCCGCGGCCGCGTCGCGCGCAGGGATACTCCAGGGTATTGGAAACCTGAGACCCGGGATGAACGTCGAGGGAATGATGCTGTTTAAGCTGGCTCTTGGGACAACCTGTTGATCTCTCCATTCGAACACTCCTGCCAGACACATGAGTGGGTCCTTGCCGCCACCGGCCGCAAACTAGGCGATCGCGCGGTCGCGGAAAGTCGGACTGCCTCCTAGCCCACCATGCTCAGCCTCCCGATGCTGTTTTTCCTGATGAGCTCTTTTCCTATCCGGCAGGTCCCGGCCGGGACGCCAGTTCACATCCGGCTGACCACAACCGTGGGCTCATACGCGAGCACAGCGGGAACCCCTGTGAGCGCCGTCCTGATCGCTCCTATAACGGTGGATGGCGAGACTGTGTTGCCGGCCGGCAGCGTGGTATCCGGAAGCGTGAGGAGGGCCGCACGCGTAGGCTTGGGCATCCGCCACGAAACAGCCGTTCTCGATCTGCAGTTCAACCAGGTGACCCTGCCGGGCGCCGATCCGGCTGCCCTTGGGGCGCGCGTCGCGGAAGTGGACAATGCCCGCGAGCGCGTGACTCGCGACGGCAGGATACTTGGCGTCCGCGCCACCAACAGCGGTTCCTACCGCATCAGCGGCTACGTCCGGAGCTTGCTTTTTCGCTGCGAGCTGCACGCTGCCATCGCCGTGTGGATTGTCAAGGCCGCGGTCATCAACCTGCCGGAGCCGGAGATCTATTTGCCCGCCGGGGCCGAACTCACCCTGGCACTGACCGAACCTCTGTCTCTCGCCTTCCCGGGCGATGAGCCGGCCAGCCCCGCATTGCCCGGCGACGAGCGCGACGAACTCCGCCGCGCCATGGCTTCCATGCCGATCCGAACGCTCGCCAGAGCGAGCCGGCGTCCATCGGATCTTACCAACGTCGCGCTCATCGGATCTCGCGAGCAGATTACCGCCGCCTTCACTGCCGCCGGCTGGTCCGCGCCCCGTCCGTTGTCCTTTCGCCGCCGCGTGCAGTGGCTCCGCGCCGTCAGCGAGAGACACGGATTCGATTCCGCGCCCATGTCTTCCTTGTTGCTCAACGGAGCGCCGGCGGACATGTCCTGGGAAAAGGGCCTGAACGACGTTTCCAAGCGTCACCATATTCGTTTATGGAGGCAGCCGGGCGACTGGCAAGGCCAGGAATTGTGGATCGGTGCCGCCACGCGCGACGTGGATTTCGGCTTCTTGCGTCCCGGCCAGCCTTTCACGCACAAGATCGCCTCCGAAGTCGATCGGGAGCGCGACAAGGTCGCCTACGATCTGGCATTCACGGGCTGCACCGACTCGCTCGAGTGGGTCGTGCGTCCGGACGTTCCCACCGTCACCGAGAACGGCACGGGGGACCTGATGACTACCGATGCCAGGCTCGCCCTGATCGATCTCAACGACTGCCGCGCACCGCGCCTTTCCGCCGAGACCACCGATACCGCGCCAGTGCCCATCCACGGCGGCAAATTGGCCGTTTTTGCCCGGCGCGAGATCCTTAGCGCCCGCAACGATATCCTTCGCGACAATTGGTACTGGCGCGGCGTCGAGGCCACCCGCTGGATGGTGGGGGTGGTTCGCACACACGTGCGCGGCAGTTCCGGGTTCCGATCGTTTTTGGCCAGCTTCCGTCATTCGAGCCTTCCCGGGCCGCCGGTTCAGACCGCGGCCATCGCTCGCTGAGCCACGGTCACCGCTTGCGCTCGATCGAAACCACTCCGTGATCCACCAGCACGCCGTCGCCCGCATTAAGGTGGCCGTAGCTCTTGCCGTTCACCGTGAGTTCCTCTCCGCGGATCCATACGTCCGCGTCGCGGCAGGGCATGTAATGGTAATCCGTTGCGTCCACTTGTTCCGGGCCCGGAGCGCTCGTGCGGTAGCAATCCGTGACTACCACCGTGTGCGTCCCCACCGGAGATTCCACTCGGCCGAGCAGGAGATTGTTCCGCCGGCTGCACCCCGCAAAAAGAAGCGTCGCGGTGAAGAGCAGGATTCGCCCGATCTTCATGGTTTCTACTATAAACTACTTTTCCATACGTAGCGTAGCCTTTCAGGCTGCCATGCCGGCATTCCTGCCGGCATTCTTCCACCGACGCCTCCCGCTTGGTTCCGGCTTCGCCGGGTCACGCAGCGGTTGAGTTCCGCGCCGCGGCTCGCGGAGCGGTAAAATGGCCGGCAATGCCTCTTTGGCTGTCCGAATCCGACGTGCGCGCCATGCTGACCATGGGCGAATTGATCGACGCCATGGAAGCGGCGCTGATCGCCTTCTCCGCCGGCCGCGTGGCGCAACCCGTGCGCACCGTGATGGAGATCGGTGAGCGCTCGTTTTTTGGCCTGATGCCGGCGCTCGATCCCGCCGGCTCCATGCTCGGCACCAAGCTAGTCACCGTGCTCCCCGCCAACACCGCCAAGGGCCTGCCCTCGCATCAGGCCGCCATCGTGCTCTTCGATCCGGCCTCGGGCGCGCTCCTGGCGGTCACCGATGGCCGCTACATCACCGAAGCCCGCACCGCCGCCGTCTCGGCGGTTTCGGTGCGGCACCTGGCGCGCCGCGACGCTCGCGTGCTGGCCATCGTCGGCAGCGGCGTGCAGGCGCATAGCCATCTGGAAGCGCTCCCGCTGGTGCGCGATTTCCGCGAGATCCGCGCCTGGAGTCCCAACGCGGCGCACCTGCGGCAGTTCGTGCAGGGGCGCCACGTCATCCGTTGCGAATCCGCTGAGCATGCCATTCGCGGTGCCGATGTCATCGTGTTGGCCACCTCTTCCATCGTGCCGGTGATCGACGATGCCTGGGTGGCGCCGGGTGCGCACGTGATCGCCGTCGGCGCTTGCCGCCCGACGCACCGCGAAACCGGCGGCCGCCTCGTAGCGCGCGCCCTCGTGGTGGTGGATTCGCGCGCGGCGGCGATGCGGGAAGCGGGCGACATCCTGCTCGCCATTGAAGACGGACTGATCGGCCCGGAACACGTGCACGCCGAACTGGGCGAAGTGGCCGCGGGCGCCAAGCCGGGGCGACAGCACGATGGGCAACTCACTCTCTTCAAGTCGCTGGGCCTGGCCATCGAAGATGTGGTGGCCGCCGGCCTGGCTTACCGCCGCGCGCGGGCGGCCGGGTGCGGTATGCTAGTCCCTCTATGAGACGCTTCACGTTGGCGGCTCTCGGCGGCGCAACGGCGATCGTCCTGGGATTGCTGTGGGCCAAGCCGCATGGCGCCGCGCCGCTGCCGCCGCGGGTTACGCTCGTGCCCGCGCAACTCGTCGCCGATGGCTACGACTCGACGGTGCTCACCATCCTCCACCCCTCGGCCACTCCACCGCGCATCGCCATCGAACCCGCCCACGCCGCTTCCCTGGAGGAACTTTCGGCCGCCGATCGCGGGTGGAAGGCGCGCATCCGGGCCGGCGTGACTCCGGCGGCCATCACCGTGCGCGTGGACGTGGCCGGACTGCCGCCGGCGCGCGTGCAGATGACTACCGTACTCGACGCCACCGATTCCGCCGCCGATGGCACGCCGGATTTCCTCCGCCTGGACGACGCCGACGACCAGCGGGCCTTCCGGCGCTGGTTCACTTTCCTGGCCGAAATGCAGTATTTTCAGCCTGCCGGGCGCCGCCCCGCCGAGATCTCCGATTGCGCCGCGCTCATCCGCTACGCCTATCGCGAAGCCCTGCGCGGCCACGATGGCAATTGGGCCACCGACGCGCATCTTCCGCTGGCGCCGGGCATCCCTTCGGCCGCGAAATATCAGTACCCCTACACCCCGCTGGGGGCCGACCTTTTCCGTGTAAAACCGGGCGGATTTCAGCCCGCTGACCTCTCCGACGGCGGCTTCGCCCAGTTTGCCGACGCCAAAACGCTCCAACTGCGCAACACGTACTTCGTCACGCGCGACCTGGCTCGCGCCCAATCGGGCGACCTCCTGTTCTACCGCCAGGATAGCGAGCACATGCCCTTCCACAGCATGATCTATGTGGGGGAAAGCCAGATCGCGAAAGACGCCGGGCGCTACCTGGTCTACCATACCGGCCCCGACGCCGGCGGCCCTGGCGAGATCCGCCGCCCCACCGTCGACGAACTCCGCCACTTTCCCGAACCCGATTGGCGTCCGCTCCCGGACAACCCCCGATTCCTCGGTGTCTACCGCTGGAACATTCTCAGGGGAGCCTCATAAGTGAGTGCGCATTCGCTCAGTGACCCGAATTCCGATCCTTCCAGCTTGCTTGTGCCGGCGTGCGCCTCGCGGCGCAGCCCCGAGATCTCCGCTGGCTCCGCGCTCTCAGGTTTTGACGTTCCCGCTGCTTCTCCGCCTCTTCCTCCGCGTCTCCGCGCCTCCGCGTCAAAATCATCCTCTCCACCCACCAGCCCTCGCCCCCGGGTTTTCCGTCTGTACCGCCTCTGCGTTGAACTGGTCGAGTCACGAATGACGTCATTTCTTGGAGAATCATCATGAAGTGTCTGCGTATTCTCATGCTGCTGATGCTGGCCGCGCCCGGCCTCAGCCAGGACGAAGACGAGCCCTATTTTTCGCTCAGTTCCGCGCGCACGTTCGGCGCCGGCGGTAAGCCCTCGATCGCGCTCAACGCCTGGAACGTGTCGGACCTGGAGTTCCGCGTGTACCGCATCAACGATCCGGTGCAGTTCTTCGAGCAGTTGGAAAGCGCCCACGAATTCGGCGGGCGGGCGCCCCGTCCGCCGCACCAGCCCACCCTGCTGGAGCGCATTCACGAGTGGAAGCACGGCCTGCGGACCAGCATCCGGCGCGGCTTGCGCAATCAGTTCACGGAGTCGCCCAGCGCCCATTTGGGGAATGCCTTCGCGGGCGCATCCAAGCCCGCCGCTCCCGCTCCCGCCGGCGGAACGCAGTACGCCGAAGCTCCCGTGCTGAATGCGCAGCAACTGGTGCTGACCTTCCACCACGCGCCCAAGAGCCACAACCGCTGGGAGAGCCAGAACGTGGATGTCGGCGTCAAGGATCGCGGCGTATACCTGGTGGAAGCGGTGCGCGGCGAACTGCGCGCCTACACCATCCTCATGGTGAGCGACCTGGTGATGGTGACCAAGACCGGCAACGGACGCATGGTCAACTTCCTGGCCGACCGCAATACCGGCGAGCCGGTGCGCGGCGCGGAACTGTTCCTGCTGACTCGCGACGCCCGCCAGGGCACGGCCGAGAGCGACGCCAACGGTCTGGCCGAGTTCAAAATCGCCGACGCCAAACAGGACGATTTGCGCCTGGTGGCGCGCAGCGGCGCCAACTTCGCCGTCAACACGCTGGCCAGCTATGCGTTCGAGACCAGCCGCGAACACTGGCTGGGATATATCTACACCGATCGTCCGGTTTACCGCCCCGGCCACACCGTGCACTTCAAGGGCATCGTGCGCCAGCGCACCGCCACCGGCTACATCGTGCCGGCTGGTAAGGCCTTCCCGGTGGAAATTCACGACCCCGAGGAGAAGACCGTTTACCGCAAGACGCTGACCGCCACCGCCAACGGCACCATCCGCGACGATTTCGCCGTGCCGGTGAGCGCCGCGCTGGGCAGCTACTCGATCGTCGTGCCATCCGGCGACGATTCCACCAGTGGCAGCTTCGAGGTGGAAGAGTA
>JBEKDV010000396.1:0-7558 GCA_050014175.1 Candidatus Solibacter sp.
AGAAGACAGACGGTACGGCCGGAGGCCCGCAGATAGTTGAGGCATTGGGCAGTGTGCTCGCTGGCGAGGCGGTCCACACATTTCAGTTCCACCACCAGAGCATCTTCCACGAGGATGTCGGCAAAGTATTCCCCCACACGGTGGCCCTTATAAACTACTGGAAAGGAAGCTTCGGCGGTTGCCGGGATGTTGGTAAACCTTCTCGAGGAAGCCGGCACCCAGGGTGTTGGAAACCTCAAAGATAGCACCCAGCACGCGCTCTGTCAGCGAATCCAAGATATCGGCGTTCATCGGCGTTTATCGGCGGCTAATCATAGTGTGCCGGCTTTGCGCCAAACTCTCCAGAAAGATTCCTTAGCCGCCGATGAACGCCGATGAACGCCGATGGATGGAAATCTGCTGGATTCGAATTGTCCAGCTATTTCTTGGACACCATACTAGATAATCTTTCCAATAAGATAAATTGATTCGACAGTACGGCCATTCTCTGGTAACCTTCTCCTAATCACTATCGTCAGCGCCGTCGCGCGCGACGTTTCGCTCCTGGTTTCGAGCGGTGCCAATGTTCGGCACGATCACGAAACCGAAAAACTGTGGGGCGAACGTGAAACTTCAAAACCAACATAACCAACTGGTCGGCGCGCAGGAGCAAGATCTGCATCAATCGAGAGGTGTACTCATGAACGTCTGTCTCAATCGGCAGCAGAAGAACGAACTCGTGCAACGCGGTTTCTCGCGCCGGAATTTCGGGCGGCTGGCCGCGATGCTGACGGCAGGCGCAACGCTACCGTTCTACAACGAATCGGCCATGGCGCAGCTCTCCGCCATCCGCGGACCGATGCCCGCCGACGCGGTGAAGATCAATGCCAACGAAAACCCGCTGGGGCCGTGCGAGGAAGCGCTGGCGGCCATCCACAAGGTGGCCAAGGACGGCGGCCGATACCTCTACGAGGAAACCTTCGGCTTCCAGGAACTGCTGGCGGAACAGGAGGGATTGAAACCGGCGTACGTGCAACCCTACGCGGGGTCCAGCGCGCCGCTGCATCAGGCGGTGCTGGGATTCACTTCGCCCAGCCGGCCGTTCGTGACCGGCGATCCGGGGTACGAGGCGCCGGAGCGCGCCGCCCAGTTCATCGGCACGAAGGTGATTCGCGTGCCGCTGACCGCCGGCTACGCGCACGACGTGAAGAAAATGGCGGCGGCGAGCCCGGATGCGGGACTAATTTACATTTGTAACCCAAACAATCCGACCGGGACGCTGACGCCGCGGGCGGAGATTGAATGGCTGCTGGCCAACAAGCCCAAAGGCAGCGTGCTGTTGCTGGACGAAGCCTACATACATATCGCCGGAGCGCCCATGTGCTCGGACCTGGTTGCCCAGGACAAGGACATCATTATCCTGCGGACATTTTCCAAGATTTACGGGATGGCGGGACTGCGCGCGGGAGCCGCCATCGGGCGTCCCGACCTGTTGGAGAAGGTGCGGCCGTGGACGTCTGGAGCGATGCCGGTCACCGGGATGGTGGCGGCGACGGCGAGTCTGAAATCGAAGACGGTGGTGCCCCAGCGGCGCAAGATTATCGGCGACGTGCGCAAGGACGTGCTCGCTTTCCTCGACCAGCACGGGTTCGAGTACATCCCGTCGGTATCGAATAAGTTCATGGTGAACGTGCGCCGTCCGGGGCGGGAGATCATCGAAGCCATGATGAAGGAGAAGATCTACATCGGGCGGGTGTGGCCGAGCATGCCGACTTACGTGCGGGTGTCGGTGGGCACACAGGAGGAGATGAACAAGTTCAAGACGGCGTTCCTGAAGGTGATGGCGTGAAACAGTACGCGCGCAGAAAATTGGGACGCGCGCTGGGCTACGGTTGGGCCGGGTTGTTCGGCGACTTCTCGGGCGGCGTGATCGCGGCGTTGATCGCGTTGCCGTACGGTCTGGCGATGGCGTCGTTGATGGGTCTGCCGCCGGTGTTGGGAGTCTTCACGTCAATCTTGACGGCGCCCATCATAGCGGCTTTAGGGCGCAATCCCGTGCTGATAGGGGGCACGGCGAGCGCCACGGTTCCGTTCATCGCGATGGCGGTGCGGAGCCAGGGAGTGGGGGGCGCGGCGAAGGTTTCGATTGTCGCCAGCGTGATCATGATGGGGTTCTGCGTGATGCGCCTGGGGAGGCATATCGCGCGGGTGCCGCACGCTGTGGTGACGGGGTTTTCCTGCGGGATCGGCGGCATGATGCTGGTCTCGCAGATGGACGTCATTCTGGGGGTGGAATCGGCGGCGACGCGGTCGGCGGGGTCCACGCTGGCGCAACTGGCGGGGCTGGCGGGGCGCCTGGGGGGAATGCGTCCGGCGCCGCTATTGCTGGGGGTGATGGTGATGGCGGCGGCCACGCTGGCGGCGCGCTTGTCGCCGCGCGCGCCGGCGCCGTTGGTGGGAGTTGTCGCGGCCATCGTGGTGGGGCGCTGCTTCGGCTTTCACGAGCGGGAGATCGGGGCTACTCCCGGAACGATGCCGCCGTTCGTGGGGTTTTCCTGGAGCCCCAAGGACGTGCTCACGGTGTTGCCCTCGGCGTTCGGCCTGGCGTTTGTCAGTAGCGTGAACATTCTGATTACATCGCGCGTGGTGGAGCATTTCCGCGGGCGGCACAAGCGCGCCAAGACGAGTGACGCGGACGCGGAATTGGGGGCGTACGGGATCGCCAATATTTGCGGGGGCATGTTCGGGGCGCCGCTCAGCGTCGGAATTCCGGCGCGCAGTCTGGCGGTGGTGCGCTGCGGCGGCACTACCCGGGTGGCAAACCTGGTGCACGCCGTGGTGCTGGCCGCGATTCTGTGGTTGGGCTCCGGCGCCGTGTCGCACATTCCGCTGGCGGCACTGGCGGGGGTCACGGCGTGGATGGGGCTCTGTCTGCTGGATTGGAGCACGTGGCGGCGGCTGCCTAAGATGAGCCGCGTGGATGCGGCGGCATTCCTGGCCACGGCGGTTTCGGTGCTGGCCGTCAACGCGGTGCTGGCGGTGGCCATCGGGTGCTCGGTCTACGCGCTGAAGTACGTATATGTGCGTTGGGTGCGGCCCGAGTCGAGGGTTCCGGATTTACAGGTGGATTAGGTGGGGCAGGCGCTTCCGCCTGCCAAGCTTTCGTGCATATGGGGTTGGCAGGCGGAAGCGCCTGCCCCACAAAGCTACAAGAACAAACTTTCAGGGGAGAGGTGTATATGACAGCGAAGACTATTTTCTGCGCCATGATGTTCGCGGGGGCAACGTGGTGCCAATCGTATCTGGGAGGAGTCCGCGGCACGGTCCTCGACGGTTCCGGCAAGATGATCGGGGACGTCAAAGTGACGCTGGTGGATGAGGCCGGCGGCGAACAGCGCGCGACCATCACCACGGCGGAAGGATTCAGCTTCAGCCAGGTGGTGCCGGCCACCTACACGGTGGTGGCGGAGGCGCCGGGCTTCAAGAAGTTCGAGCGCAAGCACGTGATCGTGGCCACGCAGGAGACCGTCTCGCTCGATCTTAAGATGGAAATCGGCTCGGTCAGCGAGAGCGTGCAGGTCACCGAAGAGGTTCCGCTGATCGAAACCACCAACGCTTCGCAGGGACAGGTGCTCGACCGCCAGCAACTGGTGGATCTGCCCAACCTGGGGCGCAATCCGTTCATGATGTCGAAGCTGGCGCAGAACGTGACGCCGGTGGGCGACCCGCACTACAACCGCATGGAAGACCAGAGCGGATCTTCGCAGATCTCCATCGCGGGCGGTCCGGTGCGCGGCAACAATTACCTGCTGGACGGCATTCCGATCACCGACGCGGCCAACCGCGCCATTATCATTCCGACGCTGGAAGCGGTGGAGCAGGTGAAGGTGCAGTCCAACACGTACGACGCGGAAATGGCGCGCACCGGCGGCGGCATGTTCAATACGTACCTGAAATCGGGCACCAACGATGTGCACGGCAGCCTGTTCGGGAGCATGCGGCAGACCAGTTGGGCGGCCAACAACTTCTTCAACAACGCCGCCGGCATTCCGCTGCCCCCACAGCCGAACCGCACTTTTGGCGCCAGCTTCGGCGGCCCGGTGCACATCCCCAAACTCTACAACGGCAAGAACCGGACGTTCTTCTGGCTGGCCTGGGAAGACTATGACGACACGCAGTCGAACTCCTCGCAGTTCACCGCGCCCACGGCGCTGGAGCGCATCGGCGACTTCTCGCAGAGCAAAACCCCGGGCGGGGCGCTGAACGTGATCTACGATCCGCTGAGTACGGTGTGCGCGGGCAGCACCTGCACCCGGCAGCCGTTCGCGGGCAACGTGATTCCCGGTAACCGGCTGAATCCGGTGGGCCTGGCAATTGCCGCCACCTACGTCAATCCGCAGATCCCCTCCGCCTTCTACGGGGCGCCCAATCTGACGCAGGCGGCGCTGTTGCCGGCGCGCGCCGCGCAGAAGACCGCCAAGCTGGATCACGAAGTCACCAAATGGTGGCGCGCCAGCCTGAGCTACCTGCGCTACTTCTCGCTGGAGCCGGGCAATAAATGGTTCAACACGGTGTCCTCACCCGACCAGTGGCTGCTGCAGCGCAGGGTGGACACCACGCAGTTCAACAACATCCTGACCATCACACCGACCACCGTGCTGAGCGTGCGCTACGGCTTCAACCGTTTCCCGAACTACGGCTACCAGGTGAGCCAGGGCTTCAATCTGGCGACCTTGGGCTTCGACCCGAGCTACGTGGCGGCGATTGCGTCGCCCACGTTCCCCAACATCACCATGACCTCGCAATACAGCCTGGGGACGAACAACAATTTCTACTACGTTCACCATTCCAAGAACTTCTCGGCCAACCTCTCCAAGTATCAGGGCCGGCACAATCTGAAGGGCGGGTTCGATTACCGGCGGATTCACGACGACGGCAACGATTTCGCCAACAGCGCCGGGGCGTTCACGTTTAATGGGGTTTTCACGCGGTCCACGCCGCTGACCGCGGTATCGGGCACGGGCGCGGATCTGGCGGACATGCTGCTGGGCACGCCTTCGGCGGGCACCGGCTACATTCCGACCAAGCTCTACGAGTACGCCGATTATTACGGCGCCTACTTCCAGGACGACATACGCATCGCGAAATCGCTGACCGTGAACCTGGGTATGCGCTGGGAGCGCGAGTATGGCTTGCAGGAGAAGAACAACTCCATGGTGGTCGGGTTCAATACCAACACGGTAAATCCACTGGCGGCGAATGTCACCGGGATCCTGCCCAAGGGCGTGATCGAATTTGCCGGGGTCAATGGCAACAGCATCCACGTGATGAACCCGAACATGAACAAGATGGCGCCGCGCATCGGCCTGGCCTGGCAGGTGGCGCCGAAGACGACCATCCGCGGCGGCTACGGCATGTACTGGGCGCCGCAGTTCGCCATCGGGACACCTTACAACCCGCCGGGATACACGGCGACCTCGACCTACGTCGCCAGCAACGACGGCAATGCGACGCCAGCGAACTATCTCAACAACCCGTTCCCGGGCGGACTCGCCAGGCCGACCGGGAGCACGTTGGGCGATCTGACCGGCATCGGACAGAGCCTGTCGATCATCGACCCGAATGCGCGCTCGCCGCGGGTGCAGCAGTACTCCGTCGACGTGCAGCGCGAGTTGCCGTTCGGCGTGGCGGTGGAAGTGGCCTACGTGGGGTCGCACTCCACGCACCTGACGCAGGCGACGGCCAACATCAACATCAACGCGCTGAACCCGGCGCTGCTATCGCAGGGGTCGTCGCTCACGGCGACGGTGGCCAACCCGTTCTACAACAAGGGCGGCGCGGGCGTGATCGGCGCGGCGACGGTGAGCCAGGTGCAGTTGCTGCTGCCCTATCCCACTTTCAGCGCGATCAACCTGCAGTTCAACGATTCCAGCCATGCGCGCTACGATTCGCTGGTGGCCAAGGCGCAGAAGCGCATGAGCATGGGCATGACGCTGCTCTCCTCGCTGACCTGGTCGCGCAACTATGACGCCAGTTCGGGCGGCGCGGGCAATTTCCTGAACGCGGGCAACAACGGCCCGCAGAATCCCTACGACATGGGATCGGAATACGGCCTGGCGAATGTGGACTCGCCGTTGCGCTGGTCGACGGGCTTCACGTTCGAGCTGCCTTTCGGCCAGGGCAAGAAGATGCTGAGCAGCGGCAAGGCGCTGGATTACGCGGTGGGCGGCTGGAGTGTCAACGCCATCAGCGTATACCAATCGGGCTTCCCGCTGCAGATCTCGCAGAGCACCAACAACAACTCGGTATTCGGCTACGCCAGCCAGCGTCCGAACGCCACCGGGACCTCGCCGGTGACGAGCGGCAGCCTGGAAAGCCGGCTGACCGACTACATCAACGCCGCTGCGTTTTCCACCGCGGCGCGGGGCGCGTTCGGCAACATCGCGCGGACGCTCGACATGCGCGGCCCCGGGCAGGCCAATTGGGACGTGTCGATCTTCAAGAACTTCTCCATCGTGGAGAGGGTCAAGGGGCAGTTCCGGGCGGAGGCGCTAAATGCCTTCAACACGCCGATGTTCGCCGCGCCGAATACGTCGTTCGGGAGCAGTTCGTTCGGACGGATCACGTCGCAGGTGAATTTCTCTCGGATGATGCAGTTGGGGATGCGCTTCTTCTTCTAGAACGAGGCGCTGGGGGTGAAAGGGCCGCTCCGCGAGGGGCGGCCCTTTTGGCGTGTGGTGAGAGTGTTTGGCAGCGCTGAAGCCCGCCCCACCTAAAGAATGCCCCCAGGAATGGGGTCATGGCAGCCTAAAAGGCTACTCCACAGGGGGCCGGGAAAAAAGCCCGGACCAGGACTTGCCCGGGCCGGGTGAGAGGAATTCAGACCATGACAAAACTTGCTTAGACGGCGGGTTTGCGCTGCTTCTCCAATTCGTCGGAGAGGATCACGGCGTCGGCCAGATCGCGCATGGGGCGGCGCAGGCGGCGGCTTTCGTTGCGCAACTTCAGGTAGGCATCTTCTTCGGTGATGCCCAGCTTGTGCTGCATGATGCCTTTGGCGCGTTCGACGACCTTGCGGGTTTCGAGGGCGCGCTTGGCCTCCAGAGTTTCCGACATAAGGCGGGCGTTTTCGATGGCGATGGCGGCCTGCCCGGCCACGACTTTGACGAAATCGATTTCGTCCTCGGCGAACTGGTGCGGCTCGCGCGTATAGATGTTGATGGTGCCGATCACCGTGTCGCGCGTGAACATGGGCACGGCGAGCAGCGAGGAGAGGCCGGTCTTGCGCGCCAGTTCCGGGTAGCGGTACTGCTTCTCTTCCAGCACGTCGGGAATCATGATGGGCTGGCCTTCGCGCACCACGCGGCCAATCAGCGAATCTTCGATCTTGAGGGGCATGCGGTGGAGGTAATCCTCCGAGGAGCAGCGCGCCGCGCTGATTACCAGCTCCTTGCGCTCTTCATCCACCAGCATGATGGAGCAGACCGGCGAATCGAGCTTGTCGGCCACCATTTCGGCGATGGTTTGCAGGATGCGGTCCAGGTAGTTTTTTTCGTTGAGCTTGCCGGCGAGTCCGACG
>JBEKDV010000397.1:0-7545 GCA_050014175.1 Candidatus Solibacter sp.
GCGTCCTCAATAGCTACATGACCGAAGACCAGCGCTTCGCCGCCGCGCGTCCCGACGTGCTGGTCTACAAATCGGCCGTGCTGGATCGCGACGTCAACGTGTTCGGTCCCATCGCCGTGGACCTGCGCGTCTCGACCACCGGCACCGATTCGGATTTCGACGTCAAAATCATCGACGTGTACCCCGGCGACCTGCCCGACTACAGCACTCCGGCGCCCGCGCCCGTCCCTGGCGGGCCGCCTGCCGCGGCCGCCGTGTCCGCTATGGGTGGCTACCAGCAGTTAGTCCGCGGCGAACCATTCCGCGGCAAATTCCGCAGGAGCTTCGAAAAGCCCGTGCCCTTCGAACCCGGCAAGCCCGACCGCATCGCCTTCACCCTGCCCGATATCGCGCACACCTTCCGCGCCGGCCACCGCATCATGGTGCAGATTCAAAGCAGTTGGTTCCCGCTCACCGACCGCAATCCCCAGACGTTCATGGAGATTCCAAAGGCGCTGGGAACCGATTTCGTCAAAGCTACCGAGCGCGTCTATACGGGCGGCCCGGAAGGCTCGAAGATCACGTTTCGCATTGAGGAATAGGCGCGGCCGCGACGCCGTCAGGCAAATGCGGTGTCGATCCAGAGCCGAATCGCATCGAGCGCGGCCGGCCGATCTATTAAGATGGATTCCATGTTCGATCCGCATGCGTACGGCACCGAAATCGCTCGGATCCTGGCGCTCGATGGAAACGGCGAGCGGCTGATGCCGCTGGCGGGCGGGACGTGCAGTTCGGAGGAGGCGCGCAAGCTACTGAAGGCGTCGAGGCTGCCGCCGGCGGTGCTGGCGGGGCTGTATCTCTACTTTTCGTGCTGGGACGAGGCGCACCGCGTGGCGCAGGATCTCGACACGCCCGAGGGAAGTTACTGGCACGCCCTGGTGCACCGGCAGGAACCCGACGCGGGAAATTCCGCATACTGGTTCGGGCAGGCGGGCCGCCACCCCATCTTTCCCGCTTTGCGGGCGCGTGCAGCCGAAATCGGCGTCGAGTTCGGGAAGAACTGGGACCCGCGCGCGTTCCTCTCCTACTGCGAGGCGGCGCGAACTCGTCCGGGGTCGCCGGAGGAACGAATGGCGCTCGAAGTACAGCGGGCGGAGTGGCAACTGCTATTCGATTGGTGCGCCAAAATGGGCGGCTGAAGACTCGGCAGGCGAAAGCGCCTGCCCCACCCTTCACTTCAGCAGCGGCGCGAGCGTCTTCATGACCAGCGCTTCCACTTTGCGCGCGCCGGCGGCGTTGGGGTGTATGCCATCGCGCTGCATGAGGTCGTCGTGCGCGCCCACGCCTTCCAGCAGGAATGGGATGAGCACCACGTGGTATTTCGCGGCGAGATCCTTATAAACCGCTTCGAACTTCCGGATGAACGCCGGGCCGTAATTCGGCGGCAGCGACATGCCGGCGAGCACGACCCGCGCGCCCGCGCCCTGGAACGCCTCGATCGTCTGCGCCAGGTTGGCTTGCGTGATCGCCAGGGGAATACCGCGCAGGCCATCGTTGCCGCCGAGTTCCAGGAGCACAATAGCCGGCTTTTCGGCCAGCGCCATCGGAACGCGGGCGAGGCCGTCCTGCGTAGTGTCGCCGCTCACCCCGAAATTGACCACGCGGTAGCGGATGGTGCGGCCGTCCAGGTCCCGCTGCAGGAGATCGGGGAAACTCTGCCCGGCGTCGAGACCGAAGCCTGCCGTGATGCTGTCGCCGAAACAGACGATTGTCGGCCGCGTATCCGCCGCGGCGGGCGCGGCGGCTTCCCGTACAGGCTTCGGCGCGGACTTTTCCGGGCTGCCGCAACCCGTCAGCAGCGCCACACAGGCGATCAAAACGTTTCTGGGCATCTGAATGCCATAATAAAGGCTTGATCCAAGTTCGTGCGCTTACCAAATCCATTGACACCGGTACTCACCGTGTGGAGATCCTCAAAGGCATCGATCTGGAGATCCCGCGCGGCCAGTTTGCGGCCATCATGGGGCCCTCGGGCAGCGGCAAAAGCACGCTGCTCGGCCTGCTCGCCGGGCTCGACACGCCCACCAGCGGGCAGGTCATTCTCGACGGCGAGGACATCACCCATCTCGGCGAGGACGATATGGCGCTTCTGCGCGGGCGCAAGATCGGCTTCGTCTTCCAGTCCTACCATTTGATCGGCACCCTCACGGCGGAGGAGAACGTGCTCCTGCCCATGGAACTGGCCGGCGCCGAAGCCGGTGGCCGCGAGCGCGCCCGCGAACTGCTGGAGCGCGTCGGGCTGGGCGGGCGGAGCGATCACTACCCCGTGCAGCTTTCCGGCGGCGAACAGCAGCGCGTGGCCCTGGCGCGCGCCTTCGCGCTGCGTCCGCCCATCCTGCTGGCCGACGAGCCCACCGGCAACCTGGATTCTGCCACCGGCAGCGCGGTGTTGGAACTGCTGCTGGCGCTCAATCGCGAACAGGGCACCACCATGGTGATGGTGACGCACGAGCAGTCGCTGGCCGAAAGCGCGGACCGCCGCATCGTGCTGCGCGACGGGCTCGTGGTCAGCCAGTGAAGCCGGAGCCGAGGCCGAAGCTCTCCTGGCGCGCCGCCACACGCATCGCCTGGCGCGAAATGCGCGCCTCGCGCGCCAAATTCCTCTTCGTCGTGCTCTCCGTGGCCATCGGCGTGGGTTCGCTCACCGGGGTCCGTGGCTTCAGCAGTTCGTTTCGCCATATGTTGTTGGGCGAGGCCCGCACCCTGATGGCGGGCGATCTGACGGCGCGCGTATTCGCGCTGCCCACCGCGGAGCAGGAGGCGGCGCTGCGCGGATTGGAAGCGCGCGGCGTGCGGCGCACCTGGATCACAGAGACGGTGACCATGGCGAGTTCCGCGTCCACGCCGGACCCGCTGCTGATTTCGGTGAAAGCGGTGGATCCCGCCGCATACCCTTATTACGGCGTCGTGAAGCTGAACCCGCCGCGTCCCCTGCGTGAAGCGCTGGATGCGCAGGCGGTAGTGGTCTCCGACGATCTGCTGGTGCGCCTCAATGTGCGCACCGGCGACCTGCTGCACATCGGCGGGCAGGATTTCCGCATCGCGGGCGTCATGGTGTCGGAACCGGACCGCATGACGGGCAGCCTGAACGTGGGGCCGCGGGTGATGATCTCGCGCCAGGGGTTGGACCGCACGGGGCTGATAACCCCGGGCAGTCGCGCGGCCGAGCGTTACCTGTTCGCGCTGCCGGCCGGGGGCGGGCCGGACGTAGCCGAGGCGCGCGCCGTATTGAAGGCGGCGTTCCCCGAGGCCACCATCGCCGACTACCGCGAGACGCACCCCATCATCACGCGCGGCCTGGACCACTCCACCACGTTTCTCAGCCTCATCGGGCTGATCGCGCTCGTCATCGGCGCCATGGGCGTGGCCAGCGCCATGCACGGTCACCTGCAGCAGAAACTCGATTCCATCGCGGTGATGAAGTGCATGGGCGCGCGCTCGGCGCAGGTGATCCGCATCTATACGGCGCAGACGATGATGCTGGGCCTGGGCGGCGGCGTGATCGGCGTGGCATTCGGCGTGGGTGTGGCGGCGGCTTTTCCGGGACTGATCTCCAAATATTTCGCCATGGACGTCTCGCCCTACTGGGACGCCTGGCCGGCCGTGCAGGGCATCGCCGTGGCCTGCCTGGTCACGCTATTGTTCACTCTGCCTCCGCTGTTGGGGATTCGCGACATTCGTCCCGCGCTGATCTTTCGCCGCGATGTGGAGACCAGGCGTAGCGCGCGCCGCCGTGGGATGGCGCCGGCCTACCTGGTCCGAGTCGCAATTCTGCTGGGCACCGGCGTGGTGGCGGGGACCTTGACCGAAGGCAGCTTCTCCGACGCCCTGCGCACTGGCGGCTACTTCGCGCTCGCGCTCGCCATTGGCCTCGCGCTGCTGTCGCTGGCCGGATGGGCCATGTTGCGCGGGTTCCGCTGGTTTCTGCGCCGCGGCGGGGCGCGCCTTCCGGGCGTGGTGCGGCACGGCATGGCGAATCTCTACCGCCCGGGGAATCAGGCGCAGGCGGCCGTGGTGGCGCTCGGCGTCGGCGTCATGTTCACACTCACCGTCTTCCTGGTGCAGAGCGCGCTGGTGGAGCAGATTCGCGGCAGCGCGCCGCCGGGGATGCCCAACGTGTTCCTCCTCGATATACCCGCCAACCAGCGGGCGGCCCTCGGCGAGTTCATCCGCCAGCAACCGGGAGTGAAAGAGGCGCCCGAGGTGGCCTTCGCCGTGGCGGCGCGCATCACCGCCATCGACGGCCAGCCCATCGAAAAACTGCCGCTGCGCGATTTCAACCGGCGCTTCCTGCGTACGCGATCGGTGACGGCCATGGATGCCATGCCGCCCGACACTATCATTTTGGACGGCGCCTGGTGGCGGCCCGGCGATCGCGATCCGCAGATTTGCGCCAGCGAAGAGGCCGCCAGGATTCTCAAACTCAAGCCGGGAACGCTGCTGGATTGGAACATCTGGAACCACACCCTGCGCACCCGCGTGGCATGCATCGAGCGCACCGAATCCATCCGCATGACGGGCCGCTTCGAGTTCATCTTCAACCAGGGTCAACTGGAGAATCTGCCGGCGGTCTATTACGGCAGCGCGCGCGTGCGGCCGGCGGACGTGGCGGCGCTCCAACGCGAGGTGTACCGCAAATTCCCCACAGTCACGGTGGTCAATGTGGCGGATGTGATGCAGATCGTGGAAGACGTGGTGCAGCGCATTGCCGCCGTGATCCGCTTCATCTCCGGGTTCACGATTTTGGCCGGCGCGGTGATGGTGGCGTCGAGTGTGGCGGGCACGCGGTTCCGGCGGATGCGCGAAGTGGTCACGCTGAAAACGCTGGGCGCCACGCGACGGCGCATCGCCTGGATCTTCTCGGTGGAGTTCCTGGCGTTGGGAACGGTGGCGGGGTTGATGGGCAGCCTGCTGGCCGGCGGCTTCGCGGCGTTGGTGCTGAAGCGCCTGTTGCAGATCGATTTCCATCCCGCCGTTCTGACGCACGTCACGGCGGTGGCCATCGCCGCGCTGGTGGCCACCGTGGCCGGATGGGGGGCGAGTTTCCGCATCCTGGGCAGGAAGCCGCTGGAGATTTTGCGCGACGAATAGCCGGCGCAAACCGGGGACAGACATGAATTTCCGGCAAAATGCGCCGGAAATTCATGTCTGTCCCCGGTTTGCTTCTGTCTGTCCCCGGTTTGCTTGCTACCATATCTGCAAACGGAGTTTCCATGAAACTGTCTCGCCAGCTCGCCGCTATCGCTGTGGCCATCGGTGTCACGGGCGGCCTCACGTCAGCTTTTCCCCCCGCCGAAGATAAGGGTGTCAATCCCAAAATCCAGGAAATGATGGGGCAGGTCTCGGAAGCGCGCATCAAGGCGATCCTCGAAAAGTTGGAGAGCTTCGGCACACGCAACACCATGTCGAACGCGGACGATCCGGTGCACGGCGTCGGCGCGGCTCGCGCCTGGATCCTCAGCGAGTTCAAGAGCTACAGCCCGAAGCTCGACGTGCGCTTCGAAAAGTTCCGCGTGAAAAAACAGGGGCAGCGCATTTTCAAGGACGTCGATCTCTACAACGTGGTCGCAATCCTGCCCGGAAAGAAGATGCCGGAAACGGTGGTGGTGGTAAGCGGGCACTACGATTCGCTGAACCTGGGAACGCGTCCGGCGGGCGCCGCTGCCGGTCCGGGCACAGATGCGGCGGTGCCCTCCGCGTCCGCCGGGGCCGGCGCACCGGGAAACACCACCGCCGGCATGACGCTGGCGGACTTCGAGAAGAACGCCGAACTGCCCGCTCCCGGCGTGTGCGACGATGGCAGCGGCACCGCGGCCGTCATGGAACTGGCGCGCGTCATGAGCCAGTACGAATTCGATAAGACGCTGGTCTTTGTTTCGTTCGCCGGAGAAGAGCAGGGCTTGATCGGCAGTTCGCTCCAGGCGGCCAAGGCGAAGAAGGAAGGCCAGGCGATTGAGGCGGTGCTGAACAACGACATCATCGGCACCGACGTGTCGGGCAACGGGCGCTTCGGCAACGGATCGGTCAACATCTATAGCGACGAAACCATGGATTCCGTCTCCCAGCAACTCTCCCGCTACGTGCGCGAGATGGGCGAGCGCTACCTCCCCTCCATGAAGATCAACACCGTGTTCATGGGCGACCGCTTGGGCCGCGGCGGCGATCACACTCCCTTCCAGTGGGAGGGCTTCGCCGCCGTGCGCATCTCCACGCCCAACGAGATTTACGCCAACCAGCACCGCGCCACCGACACCCTGGCCAACATGTCGGTGCCCTACACGGCCAAGGTGGCGAAGGTGAACCTGGTGGCGGCGGCGAGCCTGGCCCTGGGGCCGAAGCCGCCGATCGTGCTGCCGGAACCACGCGCGGGCGGCGCGGGCGGCGGCGGACGCCGTCCCATGCCGATGATCGCGCGCGGCGGCGGCTACGACGCCGTGCTGCGCTGGCGCGCGGCAGGTCCGGAGGACGACATCAAAGGCTACGCGATCATGATGCGCGCCACCACCTCGCCCTATTGGGAACAGGAAATCTACGTCGGCAAGGTCAATACCTACACGCTGAAGGACGTCTCCATCGACGATGCCAAGTTCGGCGTCAAGGCGATCGGCGTCAACGGCGGCGAGAGTCTGGTGACGCCGTACGCTTATCCGCCGCGCCAGAAAGTGGAAATCGAAACCGTCCAGTAGCGTAGCCTTTCAGGCGGGGTGCCCTTTGGGCCGACCCCATTCATGGGGGCATGTCCCCTGTTGACTAACCCTCTCCGGCCAGCTTCGCCAACGCGTCGCCGCTCAGGTCCATCGACACGTGGCCGTTGGCATTCGTCGCGCCCAGGCCGCGATAGAAAGCGAATGCTGGCTCGTTCCAGTCCAGCACGCTCCAAACCATCCCGGCCCAACCGCGCCTCAGCGTAACGCCCGCCATATGCGCCATCATCGCCCGTCCGACTCCAGCCCCGCGCGCTCCGGGCTGCACGTAGAGATCTTCCAGGTACAGCCACGGACGCCCGCCATAGCTCCCGAAGTGCGGAAAAAAGATGGCGTAGCTCACGGCGTCTCCATCCAGCAAACCGAGCAGCACCTCAATGCACGCCCCCTCGCCGAACGCGTGCTCGGCAAGTAGCCGTTCGTCGATGCGCACGCTATCCACCTTGCCTTCGTAGGCAGCCAGTTCGCGCAGCAGCGAAAGCACGGTGGGAATGTCGCACGGCGTTGCCGCGCGAACCGTAACGATACCCATATCCACCCTGATATACCATGCGGCGTGCCCCTCCCGTGATATCAGATCCTCCATGAAGCGCAGAAGCTTCGTCAAAACACGTATCGCGCTGCCCGCGGCGCCCGCCTTAGCGGCTCAACAGCAGCCGCCGGCCAGTCTGTAGAGTAGCCTTTTCAGGCTGCCATGACCCCTCCTAAGGAACTCGTAGCGCGAGCGTGCGAATTCAATTGGTTAGAGAGCGGGTTTGGTTACGCAGCGGGTTTTTCTTCGATTGGTACCAACCGGTAGCCT
>JBEKDV010000398.1:0-9655 GCA_050014175.1 Candidatus Solibacter sp.
GCGGGGCCGCTCGGGCCGCCATAGAACGCCTGGCAGAAATCGTCGAGCGATTTCGTCCCCTTGCTCAACTGGCGGATGGTCACATCGGCTTCCAGCCAGATGAGGGTGCCTTCGGCGTAATAATCGACGCTGCGGCGCAGGCTCTGGTAGTCGCTGCCGGCTTCGTAGAGTACCTGGGCGGCTACGGCGGTGTCCTCCAGCGGACGCCAGGTGCGGCCGTACTTGTTATCCAGCTCGGCGGCGGTCTCGGCCAGCGAATCGCGATAGTCCTCGGGCGACCAGAGTCCGCTGCGCGGCGCCAGGATCTCGCCCAGGTAGTTGGTGAGCCCTTCGTACACCCACAGCAGGTCGCCCTTCATGGGCGTGTCATAGCCGCCATCGCGCCCGCCGGAGATCAGGCCCGATGGGCGGCGGTACTTGCCGTTCCAGGAGTGCACAAATTCGTGCGGCAGCAGGTAGCCGCTGGCGCGCAGGACATCCGGGTCGATCAGGGAGCGCTCGCCGGTGCGGTCGTCGCTGGATTCGTGGTGCTCCAGTCCGAAATGCGCCACGTGATCGCTCAACGTATATAGGAAGTGGTAGCCGCGGTAATGGTGGGCGCCGAACAGCGCGCCGGCTTCGGCGACCAGACTTTTGAAATGGTCGATGAGCTCGGGGCTGGCTTCCAGGGCGCGGTCGCTATCGGCCGCCACGTGGAGATAGTGCGCGGCTCCCTGTTCGTCTCCCAATGCGAAGGTGCGGTAGTGGGCGCCGGCGGAGACGGGGGAATCCACCATGGTGGTGAGCGAAGCGGGCTGGAACTCGATCGTGTTGCCGCTTTCGCGCTGGATGGGGAGCGCGGTGCCGTAGCGCCAGGAGGCGGGAACCGTCAGCGTGGCCTGGTATTGGAAGGCGTCGGGCTGGGAGCCCTGCGGATAGAGCAGCACCTGATTCCAGTTCAGGACGGCGAGTTCCGAGGTGGTGGACGCGCCGCTGCTGAATCCGCCGGATTCGGGCGGCGAGATGAAATCGAAGGCCACGTCGAGCGTGGCGGCGCCGGCCGGCACTTCCAGATGGAAGGCGTACATGTTGTCGCTGTCGCGCCGCCACGGAATAGTCTTGCCGCCGGCCTGGATCTTCAGGCCGACGAGGTTGACGATGGGGCCGGTGGGACCGTGCTCGCCGGGAATCCACTCGGGGTACATGAGCGTCATGGTGCCGGGTTTGGCGGGCATCGACATCTGCACGTGGAAGAGGCGCCGCGGGGCGTCGGTGGCGTCCACTTTCAGCTTGACCGGCGTTTGCGCGTGCAGCGGCAAAGAAAACAGCGAGAAGAGAGCAACGGCATAGATACGCATTCCTTCGATTCTATCAACGCCCTCGCACACGGCGGCGTCGGGTGTTATAGGAGAACTATGAGAATCCTCCTGCTTGCAGGAATGCTCAGCAGTGCCGCCGCCGCGCAGAGCCTGACTGAACCTCCGCCGATCGTGCAACTGGTGCGCAAACCGGGCATTGGCGGGGCGTCGCTGAAACCGTATGCCAATTCGGGGGCGGCGATCAACGTGATTGGGATGGCGTCGGTGACGGGGCTGCCGGAGACTTGGCTGGTGGAGGCGCACTACTCGTTTGCCAGCGTGGAAGATCTGGACCAGCGGATTGGTGCGCTGGCCCCGGTGCGAGCGTTCAGCGACGACGGCGACCCGTTGCAGGATGACGTGCTGGCGCCTTCGCGCACCATGCTCGGGCAATACCGGCCCAACTGGAGCTACCGTCCCGACCAGGCGATCCGCATGTTTCCGCGGGCGCGCTATTTCCAGATTTCGCTGTATCGGATACGGCCCGGGATGGAGGCCGATTTCGGCGAGTTGATCCGCCTGCGGCGCGCCACGGCGGACGTGGTGAATCTGGATCGGCCCGACCTGGTCTATCAGGTGATCTCGGGAGCGCCGGCGGGGACGTTCGTGTTCCTCTCACCGATCGTTTCGCTGCGCAATTTCGATGACGGCGTGAATCCGGTGCCGGTATTTGCCGAAGGGCTGGCGAGCGCCAAGGCAAAGGATGGGAGCAAGATCGCATCCGATACGGAGATCGGCCGGGAACACTTACTGTTTCGGGTGGAGCCGCGGATCAGTTACGTGGCGGACGATTTCGCCAATGCGGACCCGGAGTTCTGGCGGGGCAAGGCGAAGTAGGGGGCCACAGGTCGACGCGGAGAAAAACGAGAAAAGGCTCCGATGGGTTTGGCATACTGGTGTCTTGGGTCATTTCCAATCCAGGCGGCTGCCGTTTTACCTCACCTTCGCCAGCGTGGTCGCGGTGCTGTGCTCCAATTCGGCGTCGAACTGCCTGCTTGCCGCCGCGATGGTGGCGCTCCTGGTTTGCCATTTCCGATCCGGCGACGAGCTGCGCTTTCCGCCGGTGAAACTGCCGCTCGGACTGTTCTTTCTGGCGACGCTCGTCAGCCTGGCGCTTTCCGGGCACATCGGCGAAGGCTGGCCGGGCCCCCGCAAGTTCTACCTGTGCGTGGTTCTGCTGCTGATTGCGAGCACATTTCGCAAGCTGAGCGAAGTGCGCGCCCTGGTAGTGGCGTGCGCCGGCGCCATGACGCTCTCCGCGCTGTGGAGCCTGGGGCAGTTCTGGCGCAAGGTCCA
Organism: Candidatus Solibacter sp.; assembly: GCA_050014175.1. Taxonomy (GTDB): domain Bacteria; phylum Acidobacteriota; class Terriglobia; order Bryobacterales; family Bryobacteraceae; genus Solibacter. The sequence goes on from JBEKDV010000398.1 coordinate 2,634, forward strand.
GGAGGCGCAAGCGCTGCATCAGGATTTCCGCGCCTACTATACGGTGAAGCGCATCACGGGATTCACCAGCCACTGGATGACGCTCTCCGGCCAGGAGATGATCGTGCTGATGCTGCTGGGCGCCCTACTGTGTTTTGCGGCCAGCGGCCAGTTGGCGCGCTGGCTGGCCGTTGCCGGACTGGTGATCGCTACCGCGTTGGTGGCTGCCTACACCAGGTCCATGTGGATGGGCGCGGCGCTGGGCGGCGCGTATCTGGTGTGGCTGCGCGACCGACGGTGGCTGTTCGTGGCGCCGGTTCCGGTAGTGCTCCTGCTGTGGTTGAACCCGATGGGGGTGGGCGACCGGATGGTGTCGGTCTACAAACCGGCGGGCGATCTGGATTCCAACCAGTTTCGCGTGGTCTGCCGGCGCGCCGGCTGGGAGATGATCAAAGCGCACCCCTGGTTCGGACTCGGTCCGGAGCAGGTGAAGGCGCAGTTCCTGCAATACATTCCCCCCGATATCCCGCGTCCCTTGCCCACCGGCGCGTACATGCATCTGCACAACGTCTACCTGCAATACGCGGCGGAGCGCGGAGTGCCGGCGCTCCTGGCGTTCCTGTGGTTTTTGGGCAAAATGCTGCGCGATTTCGCGCGCGCCGCGCGGGGCACAACGGCGGAGGAGCGCGAGCGGCGTTTCGTGCTGCATGGCGCGCTGGCGGTGATGATTGCGGCGTTGAGCGCCGGCTGGTACGAGCACAATCTCAACGATGGCCACATTCTGCCGCTGTTCCTGGCGGTGTGCGCGTGCGGGTATCTGGCGGTCCCCGCAGTGAGCGGGACGGTGACGCAATCGAAGTAGCGAGAACGCGGCCGGAAGTCACGCGCGGACCGGGCATTGCCGTTAAGTCAAGGGCTAGCGGACCAGTTCCTTATGGTTCGTAACGGGCTATCGGCCTTCTAAACCCCGCGTCGTGTTTTGCTGGTCATCCCCTCAGCTTCCCCGAAGATACTTGGCGTTCCCTCGGGTCACTTCCGCGGATTGGGCAATTTTTCGGCCAAGTGCTCCGACGCGAGAGTACCAAGCCGTTGAGGGCCGCCGCAATTCAAAGGTCTTCCAGTGGTATAATCGCCCTCAACAAGGATGCTGTGCTCGTCCCGCAACGGCCTTCTGTCGGCCGCCGGGACCGATCTGACGTCCTTGCCGAACGGGCTCAGGGCATGCGCCGCGCATCTTCTCAATGGGGGAGCCTCCAGAACAACGACTGCGTTGCCGTCGTCGGCGGTGGACCTGCCGGTTCGTTCTTTGCCATTCATCTTCTTCGGGAAGCCCGGCGTCTCAATCGACCCATCGAGGTTGTCATCGTTGAGAAGCGTGGTCCGATCGACATGGGTGCCGCCGCCCTTGAGTGCAGGGGATGCAGCTTCTGCGCGGGCGTCATCTCACCCAGATTGGACAAGATACTCGAGAAGCAACGCCTCAGCGTTCCCGACGAGATCGTCCAGGGGCGCTTCGATTACGTCTGGATACAAGGCCAATGGAAGAACTTCCGGCTGCGAGTTCCCAAAGATATGCGGATGTACTCCGTATTCCGGGGCTCGTTACCCGGCAGGCGGAGCGGGAGACCCGCAGGCTTCGATGGGTTTCTGCTAGGTGAAGCAGTCAAAGAAGGTGCGCACATCCTGTATGGGACTGTTGAGGCCATGGCCTATGGCACGTCCGGGTTACCCAGGCTGACGGTTAGAACAGAATCCGGAGAGAGCGCACCGCTGGATGCCAGCTTCGTGACCATCGCTACTGGAATCAATGCCCACTGCGGCCTGGATTATCGTGACGATTCCCTGATGGCCTCCGTCAAGCGGTTGAATCCGGCGTTCGTTCCGGGCAGGTCCCGAAAGGCCTTCATTTTCGAGCTCGACGTAGGCGAGGATTATCTCGAACACAATCTGCACCGGGAGATATACTTCATCGAGTACGGCTCGAAACACCTCGCTTTGGAACATACCGCTCTAGTTCCCAAGGGCAGGTTCCTGACCGTCGCCATGCTCGGCAAGTGTATCGACGAGGCGGTCCTGCCGCGAGACAGCCGGCAGATCGTCCACGATTTTTTGACGCTGCCTCAGATCGAGCGCATCCTGCCAGGCATCGCGGCGGCTCCGCTCGCCTGTGCCTGTGCTCCGAGAATGACTGTGACCACCGCCAGATCCCCCTTTGGCGACCGGTTCGCCATCATCGGCGACGCGGTCGGGTCGCGGTTGAACAAAGACGGATTGTTCTCGGCCCACGTGACGGCGACCCGGCTGGCGCAGACCGTGCTCCAGGACGGAATCGACCAGCAGGCGCTGGCGAAAGGATACGGCAAGGCCATCCAGTGGCTGGCGGTAGACAATCGCTTCGGGCGGTTGGTATTTGGCCTGAGCCGGGTGGCGTTCACTAGGCCGGTGGTCGGCCGCATCACCTACCAGGCGTACGCCACCGAGTGCAAGGTGCGAGACGAGGGCAGCCGGCCCCTGAGCGCCGTGTTATGGAAGATCGCCAGCGGGACGGCCGACTATCGGGAAGTGTTGCGGGAAATGTGCGGCTACGGCGTGGCGCGATCCATTCTCGTGGGTGCGGCGGTCACGCTGAGGAACGTGGCGTTCGAATCGCTCTTCGGTCTGAAATGGGGGGAGTACGGACGGTACCCGACGGTGGTCCTGAAGGAGAAGCGCGAAGCGCTGAAGTGGCGCCTATCGTTGAGCCTGGGGATGGAACTCGGTGTCACGCCCGACTTCGAACGGATGTACGTGATCAAGATCCGGGGCTCCGAGCAAGAGATCATGGACGAGTTGGCCAGGTTCGGCCACCCCGATGCGCGGTTCCTCGACCTGCGATTCGTGGAGGTTCGGCGGATCCAGGGGGAGTCCAACGAGGTCGGATCGGTGATTCGATACAGGGTACCGCTCGCCGGATTCGGTGCAGAGCTGCGCTTGACCAAGAAGGTCGGCGTGGAGACCTTGCTATACCAGCTCGACGGGCGGCTGGCGGACCACGGGAAACTCATCTTCAATGTCGCACCGACCAAGGATGGAAACAGCAGGCTGTCCATTTACGCGGCGTTCGACTACAAGAAAGGCCACGGCTTTGCGGGTAGGGTTCTGTGGGGAGTTGCCAGGGTGTTGTTTCCGGGATTCGTGCACGACGTGGTGTGGAATCATGCCCTGTGCACCATCAAAGAGGAGGTCGAGCGGAAGCACGCCTCCGCCCCGACGCCGGTCTCGTTGGATGAGGGACCCGGTGCGCCCTCCTCGCCGATAGCCAGTGAGGCGCGTTATGAGAGGCCGGCAGGATAGCTTCCGATATCGCCAGATAACGCTGTCGCGAACAGCCACTTTCGAATCCGTTCCTTACCGAGCCCTCGCGCCGCGCTTCACACCAAACCTTCCACGGCACCATATCGTCGCCCGCGATCCACTCACACCAGGTGATGCGGCTGGCCAAGGGCGAATCGGATGCGGTCGATTTCTTGAAGGGGCTTGAGGAATTCGGGTTCGGTGAGCGGCCATATTTGCGCGGGCTGCGTCGTGGAACCGGCTGCGATCAGGAGGCAATTGACGGCCCGGCGGGCGGCTTCGTTGGCACCTTCCATGGTCGCGAGATCAGTGTAGGTGCGGACGTAGTCTGAGGCGAGGAACAGGTTGGGGATTTCTACCTGGGCTTCGGGACGGTACTGGAGGGACCCGGCCGTGTTGATCAACAATGGCTCCAGATTCGTCGCCATCGTCGGGTTGGGAAACTGGACATCGGGGTCGAGGAACCAGGTCACGAGATCCGCATCATCGAGTTGGGTGTTGCCGTCTACGTTGAGGTGCTGCTTCAACTGGGCCCAGACCTCTTCCTTGATCTCCTGTGCAGTGCACTGCATGGCGGGCTTGCCATGGAGCACGCCGGGTTCTTCCCACTCGGAGATATCGACCGAGAGAATGCCCAATACGTTGCCATCTCCGAAACTCGACAGATCCACGCCGGTCCAGAACTGGCGCTGGGAGACGGACGTGAGGGCCCACGGTGAATCGAGGTAGATGGTGTGGCCGCGGTCTAGTGGGACGTCTCTCCGCAGGTAGAATTGAATGCCGTTCATCCAACGTGTTTGGAGGCGGTCGAGGTTGGCGATCGATGGCGCCGCGGCTTTGAGGGCGGGTGTGAGCATCGTGCTCATTACTTCCACGGGCATCGCCGCAATGTAGTAGCCGGCCGCGATCTCGATCGCGTTGCCGTTTTCGGTAGCGTGCACGCAGCGGACGCGCCCGCCTTCCAATTCGAAGGCATTCACCTGAACCGCGGTATGGAAGACCACACCGTGGCGCTGGAGGTAATCGACCCAGGGGCTCAGCCAGACGTCATTTGTGGGCCCGTTGAGGAGGCGATCGAAAACCTCGTCGGGATAGATCAGATCGTAGAGGAGTTGCAGGAGGATGTAGCCTACGGTGCGGGTGCTGCCCTCTTGCGCGCGCATAGCGACTAACGAGCGGGTGAGCCCTTGACCCAAGTAGCGCTGGTATATGGAGGACATTTGTTGTGCAGAGATAAAGTCCCACCATTTCAGGTTTTCGTAAACGGCCAGGCGCCGTTCGGGGCAACTGGTGGCCAGTACCAGCAGACGGCTCACGAAGAAGGTGAGTTCGGCTGGTGGGACGCCGATGGGGGTGAACAGCTCGCAGAGGAAGACACGCAGATCTTCGAGGTTTCGCGGCGAGCGCGCGACCCAGGTGATCTCGGCCTGCCCCGAGCGCGCCAGCAGAATGCGGGTGGCGATGGTGAGGTTGTCGAAGGCACTGCCGCCAGCGGCATCGGGAATGCGGCGCATGGTGTCGATGACATGCTTGTAGAAACCAGGGAAGAACCGGAAACCGTGCTCGCCCGGGAGATTCGATTAGTTCGTGCGCGGCACTGAGCCCACCGATGCCGCCTCCGAGAACCGCTACCTTATCCGGCATCAAGGTATTCTACACCCGACTGCGGGTGTCGTTCTTTGCGGAAGAACGCGCGGCGGGACCGAGAGGGGCTGCACAGCCCGCGAGGGACCACAATGCTCCGGCGTCGATGACATGAAGACCGCGCGGCCAGAGCGACGGTGCATACGCGCTTCAACGGAATGCTCGTCGGCGTCAAACGCTCCGACCCGGCAGAGAACACGCTGTGGCAGATGCCAGAAGCAGTGACGGCAAGACGCCAGACTGCGTAACGCTTACGCCCCAGGGCATGAGGGCTGGCTAACGATATTGCCGCATATCGTTCCCACGCTTGCTTGCTCGACCGCCTTGTCTCACTCGTGAGCGTCAGTGTATAGCCGTGCCAGCTTCTGTCTACGTTCCCCGCTGCGTGCGATATCATGACTCCAATGCTGCGCCGCTCATTCCTCGCCCTTTCCGCCGCCGCGCCCTTTTCCGCCGCCGTCGCGCAGTCCCGCTTCGCTCTGGCACGCACGGTCGCCGAGTGGCCCTTCACCGCCTCTCGCCCTCACGCCTCGCCCGACGAACTCGAAGTGGACGTCGTTTTCAGAGGTCCCTCGGGCGAGCATCGCGTCCCCGCCTACTGGGCAGGCGGAAGCGAGTGGCGCGTGCGCTTCGCCGCCCCCGCGCCCGGACGTTACAACTACGCGACGGTATGTAGCGACCCGGCTGATACCGGCCTCCACGGCCGCACCGGCACGCTCGACACCGCCCCCTATAATGGGGCCAACCCCCTTGTGCTCCAAGGCGCCCCGCGCGTCGCCTCCGACCGGCGTCACTTTGAGCACGAAGATGGAACCCCTTTCTTCTGGCTCGCGGACACCTGGTGGATGGGCCTCTGCCAGCGATTCCAATGGCCCGCCGACTTCCAGCAACTCACCGCCGACCGCGCCGCCAAAGGCTTCACCGTGGTTCAGATCGTTGCCGGCCTCTACCCCGATATGCCCGCCTTCGACCCCCGGGGCGCGAACGAAGCCGGCTTTCCGTGGGAAAAGGACTACGCGCGCATTAACCCCGCCTACTTCGACATGGCCGACCTGCGCATCCAGCACCTGGTCAGCCGCGGCCTGGTCTCTTGCATCGTCGGCTGCTGGGGATACTTCCTGCAGTGGATGGGCGCCACTAAAATGAAGCGTCACTGGCGCTACCTTGTGGCCCGCTGGGGCGCCTACCCCGTGGTCTGGTGCCTCGCCGGCGAGGGCGCCATGCCCTACTACCTATCTACCGCCAAGGAACGCGACTCCGCGGAACAGAAGCAAGGCTGGACCGAACTCGCCCGCTACGTCCGCTCGGTGGACCCCTATCGCCGTCTCATCACCATCCACCCGAGCCGCAGCGCCCGCGAGTGTGTTGCCGACCCGTCCGTGCTCGACTTCGACATGCTCCAGACCGGCCACGGCGACCGCCAGAGCGCGCCCAATACCGTCCGTACGCTCACCGCATCCTACGCCGCCCAACCGCGGATGCCGGTCATCGATGGCGAGGTCTGCTATGAGGGCATTATGGAAGCCAGCCGCCAGGAAGTGCAGCGTTTCTACTTCTGGGCGTGCGTCCTCAGCGGAGCCGCCGGCCATACCTACGGGGCCAACGGCATCTGGCAGGTGAACCGCCGCGAGCAGCCCTTCGGTCCCTCTCCCCACGGCCGCTCTTGGGGCGACATCCCCTGGGAGGAAGCCGCGCGCCTGCCCGGCGCCACCCACATCGCCCGCTCCAAGGCCCTGCTCATGCGCTACCCGTGGTGGCGGTTCGAACCTCATCCGGAGTGGGTCGACCCCCACTGGGACGAAAAGAACTACTGGATGCCCTTCGCCGCCGGCATCCCCGGTGAATTGCGGGTTATCTTCCTGCCGACGCTCTGGAATCCGCCGCAGGTCAAGTCGCTAGAGCCCGGCGCCTGGCGCGGCTTCTTCTTCGACCCTCGCACTGGCCGCGACATCCCCATTCCCGAGGTCGCCCCCGATGCCTCCGGCACGTGGCAGTCGCCGATCCCGCCGGTGGTTGCCGATTGGGTTCTGGTCCTCGATCGCCCCAAAGGCTGAGCGTCGGGTGTG
>JBEKDV010000399.1:0-7504 GCA_050014175.1 Candidatus Solibacter sp.
GAGTTAAGCGGCGGCAAGTCGCTGGATGCAGATGCAGGAGGCGCGGCAAACATGGCAGTCCGTACCTGTCAGTATGCCACATTTGCCCGTCACATGTCCCTTTCATTATGCGCGGATGTATATCAACCGTGGATTCCTTGTAATACGCCGACCACAGGAAACAGGCGCCGGGAGGGGCAGCATCTTGCCAAGCCGATGGATCCCACCCGTCACGACGCAACAAGCGGCGCGGCGCCGGAGGCGGCAACCTGGCGCCGTCCTACCACTCCGCGGTGCCGTGGCGCCGGTGGCGCCCTCGTGCGCGAACGTGGGCCAATTCTGGCGTGCTGACTACCGACGACGGGTTTGGTGTTTGTTGGGGAGTTTCTTGCTGGAGCGTTGCGCGTCGTGGCGCATCGTGGCGCAAAGCCCGTAAGTCCATGAAAACATGGTGGCGCTAACGGGAGTCGAACCCGCTAACCGCCAGTTCAGTGTGAGCTTCCGGTAAGCCTGCATGACTCCGCCTGCCGGTAATTGGTAACGTCGGTCTTATGCCCGGCAGGGGCGAGGAGGACCGGCCATGGCCACCAAGGAGCCGTTAGAGATTCCCGTCGGCATGCGCAGGGTGTGCCGGCGTTTCGAGCGCTGGCGAAAAGGACACAAGGCCCGCTTGCCGATTCCAGAAGCGTTGTGGGCGGCAGCCGCGGAAGCGGCTCGGGAGCATGGAGTTTTCCGCGCGTCCAAGGCCCTGCGCCTGGAGTACGGCAAGCTCAAGCGAATGGTGGAAGCCGGCCCTCCACCGGCGCGGCCGGCTATGGCGCCGGCAACGTTTTTGGAACTGGTGCCGCCCCAGGCTGTTGGTCTCGCTGAGTGCCTGGTCGAGTTGGAAGGGCCGCGCGGCAAGATGCGCCTCCAGTGGAAAGGGGCCACAGCGCCGGACCTGGCCGCACTCAGTCGCGTGTTGTGGGAGTCGGCGTGATTCAGATCACGCCGCAGATGCGCATCCTGGTAGCGATCGAGGCAGTGGATGGGAGGAAGGGCATCGATTCCCTGGCTCGGTTGTGCCAGGAGAAACTCCAAAGCGATCCCTTCTCTGGCGGCCTGTTTGTGTTCCGCAGCCGGCGTGGGACCTCGATCCGCATCTTAGTGTATGACGGGCAGGGGTTCTGGCTGGCGCAGAAGCGCCTGTCGCAAGGGCGATTTGTGTGGTGGCCGAGTGGAAAAGAACCGGCCCGACGGCTGGAAGCGCACCAGGCGCAGTTACTATTGGCGGCGGGCAACCCGGAGACCGCAGCCGCGCCGGTGTGGCGGAAAGTGAGTTAAAAAGAGTTGCAACAAAATACTTGCGTTCTGCTTTTATCTCTGGCATGCTGCGGTTATGGCGGAAACATGGCGCTACCGCGGACAAGAGATCAGTAGCGAGCAGATTGTCTTCCTGCGGGAGTTCATTCGGACACATCCGACGAGCAGCCGATGGAAGCTGTCCCGACAATTATGCGAAGCCCTGGGTTGGAAGCAGGCCAACGGCGCCCTCCGCGATATGGTTTGCCGCGGACTGCTGCTCATGCTGGAGCGGGCCGGAGAGATCAAGTTGCCGCCGGTGCGCTGCCACATCCGAGGCCAGTGCCGGACGGGACGCCCGCGGCCGGAAGCGGTGTTGATCGACACTACCCCGCTAGCGATGCCGTTGAAGGCACTCGGCCCGATTGAGATCCAACCCGTACGGCGCACCGCCGATGAGCCGCTGTTCAACAGCCTGATGGAGCATTATCATTACCTGACTTATGAACAGCCCGTCGGCGAGCACCTGAAGTATCTGGCTTGGGCGCAAGGCCGTCCCATCGCCTGTCTGGCGTGGAGTTCAGCGCCGCGTCATCTGGGCAGCCGCGACCGCTACATTGGCTGGAGCGCGGAAGCGCGGCGGCGCAACATCCGTTTCATCGCCTATAACACGCGTTTTCTGATCCTGCCCTGGGTCCGCGTTCCGCACCTGGCGTCGCACATTCTGGGGAAGGTGACCCGCGCCCTGTCCGACGACTGGGAACGGAGGTACGGCCATCCGGTCTACTTCGCGGAAACTTTCATTGATCCCAGCCGTTTTCGCGGGACTTGTTACCGGGCGGCCAACTGGCAACTCCTGGGGCTCACGACCGGGCGCGGCAAAAACGACCAGACCAACAAGCCGAACCGCCCGATCAAGGAAATCCTCGGTTTGCCCTTGACGCCGCGTTTCCGCGAGCATCTCACCCAGCTATGACGATGAGACGTGTCGACGTGAACCTGGACGAGTTGGATCAGATCATCGATCGCAGCACGCGCGCGCCGATCAGCGAATCAGAAGGGCAGAAGCTCAGAACCGCGCTCCATGCCATGGCAGAGAGACTGCTGCGGAAACGGAGTACGGAGAAAACCAGCGCCGTTCTGCCTCGGGATGCGGTGTCTTTGGACAAGCCGGATACCGGCGAATCGGCTCCGGCCGGTCATGGGCACCGTGGTGCCGCGGCGTTTACTGGCGCCAATCAGGTTGCCGTCGCACACGCCACGCTCCATTCCGGCGACCAGTGCCCGGAGTGTTACCAGGGAAAAGTCTACCGCCAGAAAGAGCCGGCCACGCTGGTAAGGTTCGTGGGGCACGCACCGCTGGAAGCGACCGTGTTCGAGATGGAGCGATTGCGCTGCAACGCCTGCGGGGAGGTCTTCACGGCCGACGAACCGGAGACGGCGGGTCCGGACAAGTACGATGAGACGGCCGTGGCGATGATCGCCTTGTTGAAGTACGGTACCGGGGTGCCTTTTAAGCGGTTGGAGAGCCTCCAGGAACACCTGGGAATGCCGCTGCCGGCAACGACGCAGTGGGATTTAATGGCTGCCGGCGCAAAACTGATCCGCCCGGTGCTGGAGGAACTGATCCGACAGGCGGCGCAAGGCAGTGTGATGCACAACGACGATACGGGCATGCGGATTCTGCGCCTGGCGCGCGAGCCGGGCGACCAGCGGACCGGCACCTTCACCAGCGGCATCGTAGCGGTGCTTGGCGCCTGGACCATCGCGCTGTTCTTTACCGGATGGAAGCATGCGGGCGAGAACCTCGCCGACGTGTTGAAACAGCGCGCACGCGAACTGCCGGCGCCGATTCAGATGTGCGACGCGCTATCGCGCAACACGCCGAAAGGCGTCGAAACCCTACTGGCGAACTGCCTTGCCCATGGAAGACGGCAGATTGTGGATGTGGTGGATAACTTTCCGGAAGAATGCCGTTATGTGCTGGAGACGCTGGGCGGTGTCTATCACTACGACGCGCTGGCGCGGGAGCAGGAGCTATCGCCGGAAGAGAGGCTGCGCTTCCACCAGGAGCACAGCGGGCCGTTGATGAAAGGGCTGCATGAGTGGATGGAGGCGCAGTTGGCGGAGCACAAGACGGAACCGAACTCCGGGCTGGGCAAAGCGATTTCCTATCTACTAAATCACTGGCTAAAGCTGACGCTTTTCCTCCGGCAAGCAGGCACGCCGATCGACAACAACATCGCCACTGCCGCGCGCGGCAGTGACCAGATAATGCCGACTGCCAGATTATGCCGCGTCGACGGTTCCCGAGTCTTCCTGCCTGCTTTCTGATGGTTGCTGACGCGGCATAATCATAATGCCTCTCCCGACTATAAGTAAGCCAGACAAGGAGAGACTGCATGACGACACCCACATTGGAAAGTGGAACACCCGGGAGTTTGCTCGACGACCACATCGAGCCATTCCTCAACCATCTTCGCGCCGCCGGCTACGCCGAACGCACGCTACGCAAGAAGCGAACGGTCGCTAAAGCCTTCGCCCGATGGACGAGACGGAAACAGATCGCCGGAAACGATCTCAACGACGGTCATATCGCCGCGTTCGCGTCACGCTCGCCCCGAAACCGGAAGGCTCATGTGAAATTTGAGCTGGCAGTGATGCGGCTTTTGTTTGAGTACCTGCGCGGTTACGCCGGTCTGCAACGGCCACCCTCGCAAGATTGCGCTTCTACCGCCGACACCCTGCTTCAAAACCACAAAACTCATCTACGGAAGGACCGCGGGCTCACTGAGAACTCGGTGCTTGTCTATGCGCCCTTCATCCGGGATTTCCTCGCCTCCCAGACCACCCAAACCGGCCGGGTATCCCCGGATTTGTTCGATACGTTGATCGTTCGAGACTTTATTCTTGAGCACACCGTCGATCGGTCCAGGGAGTATGCCCGGCTGTTATGCACGGCACTCCGGTCGTTTTTCCGTTTCCTCCTTCTGTGCGGTCAGACCTCGCGGGACCTCTCTAATGCCGTTCCCATGTTCCGCAAATATCGCCAATCCGTGCCGCCCGCATTTCTCTCGCCCAGCGAAGTAGAACATGTACTGGCGGCAACGGGATCGACCCTCAGTGGGCGCCGAGACCACGCGATCTTACTTTTGCTTGCTCGACTCGGCCTGCGCGGAGGCGAAGTCGTCGCGCTCGAGCTTGACGACATTCGTTGGCGGGCTGGAGAGATCGTCGTCCGCGGCAAAGGCCGGATGGTGGACCATCTGCCGCTACTCTCGGACGTGGGCGAGGCTCTGGCTGTGTACATTCGCGAAGACCGTGGCGTGAGCGCCTCGCGGCGGGTCTTCCTCCGCACATGGGCGCCCCGGAATGGCCTGACCGGACCAGCAGCAGTTGGCCATATTGTACGGCGGGCGCTGGCCCAAGCCGGGGTACGTCGATCGGGCCGCGGTGCTGCCCATCTATTCCGTCACGGATTAGCAACCAAAATGATTCGCCACGGCGCCTCCATGTCCGAAATCGCGGAGGTCCTCCGGCATCGCTCGCAGACTACGACCGCGATCTACGCGCAGGTCTCCTTCGAGGCATTGCGTGCGGTTGCCCTGCCGTGGCCAGCTACGGGAGGTGCCCGATGATCGCCATGCGCGACGCCTTGGTGCAATATGTGGCACTCCGACGAGCACTCGGCACGCAACTCCAAGAGCCCGCCATGACGCTCGTCCACTTTCTGGAGTTCCTTGAGCGTGAGGGAGCGGATTTCATCACTTCAGAACTTGCCCTCCGTTGGGCGATGGAGCCCAAACTTGTCCAACGCGCTACATGGGCACGCCGGCTCGGCATGGTGAGACGATTCGCCTCCTGGCTCAGTACGATCGATCCCCGTACCGAGGTGCCGCCACGGCGGTTGCTCGCTGCCCGCCGACGGCGCAACAAGCCGCACATCTTCTCAGAACCGGAGATTGCACGATTAATGGACGAGGCCGCCAAGCTCGGTTCCCCCAGCGGACTGCGAGCGATGACCTATATGACCCTGATTGGACTTCTCAGCGCCACAGGCCTCCGCCCAGGGGAGGCCCTGGCTCTCGACGTAGGTGACGTGGATCTGCAAAATGGCATTCTCGCGATTCGCGAATCAAAGTTCGGCAAGTCCCGTTTCGTTCCGGTCGAAGACTCGACACGTACTGCCCTTGCGCGCTACGCAAAACAGCGCGATAAACTCCGGCCTCGAGCCGCAACGGAGGCGTTCCTCGTCTCCGAACGCGGCAAACGAGTACATGGCTGTGTAGCCCGCCGCACGTTCGCCACGATGTCCTGCTCCATCGGCCTGCGGGTGTCCCCTGGGAGTCGGCGCACCGGCCGTGGACCAAGGCTTCAGGATTTTCGTCACAGTTTCGCGACTCGTAGACTGATCGAATGGTACCGGGCGGGCATCGACGTGGGGCGCGAACTGCCGAAGCTTGCCACCTACCTGGGCCATGTTGATGTCGGGCACACCTATTGGTATATCGAGGCGGTTCCGGAACTCCTCCAACTTGCCACCGAACGCCTGGTAGGGCATCAGCCCAGAGAGGAACCATGAGCGTCTCCAGCTTGCAGTCCCTCATTCAGCGTTTCTTCACTGACCGCTTGCTGAAGCAACAAGGGGCAAGCCAATATACCGTTGCGGCTTACCGAGATGCCTTTCGGCTACTCCTCCAGTTCCGCTGTAAGCGCCTCGGACGGTCGCCATCCAAACTGCTCATCGAAGATTTCGATGTTCCCTTCCTGGGGCAGTTTCTCCAACACCTCGAACTCGACCGTGGCAACTGCACACGGACGCGAAACAACAGGTTGGCTGCAATCCATGCTTTCTTCCAATACGTAGCGATCAGCGAACCAGCCTGCGCCTTGCAGTGCCAACGCGTCCTTGCGATCCCTTCAAAGCGCCACGAGCGCGGTCCGGTGGAGTTTCTGACAGAGGAAGAGACTGCCGCCCTTGTCGCAGCTCCTAATCCTGGCACATGGATCGGACGGCGGGACAAGGCACTGCTGCTCGTCGCCGTTCAGACGGGCCTCCGGAATAGCGAGATCACATCCCTTCGCCGCCAAGACGTCGAGTTCGGAACAGGTGCGCATGTCCGTTGCCTCGGAAAAGGGCGAAAGATGCGATGCACGCCGCTACGCCCAGACGTCTCTGCGGTTCTCAAGGAATGGTTGTCGCAACAGGGCGGTGGCGCCGCCGATCCCGTCTTCCCCAGTTCAAATGGGGGCCGCCTCAGCGCCGATGCATTCCAGCGGCTCGTCTCAAGGCATATCACGACCGCGCGTCGGACCTGTCCGTCGCTGAAGCTGAAGAAGGTGACGCCCCACACGTTGCGGCACGCGGCCGCTATGGCCCTGCTGCATCGTGGTGTGGATCTGAGCGTCATTGCTCTTTGGCTCGGCCACGAATCGACAGAAACGACCCAGATCTATCTGCATGCCGACATGCAGCTAAAGCAACGCGCGCTCGCACATGCTACTTCGTCCGGGCTCGCACCAGACCGATTCCGGCCGCCTGACCCCTTGCTCGCATTCCTGGAGAGCCTGTGATTATGCCGACAAACCGAGCCTCGGAAATCAGAGATCCTTCGCAAACGACGATGCGCCGCGAGGCCGACGTGGCATAATTCGGCAGTCGGCATTACATCGCCACTGCCGCGCGCGGCAGTGACCAGATTATTGTCCAGCGGTGCTCCCGGTTCCCGCAGAAACAACGTGAGTTTCTCCCAGTGATTGAGCAGATACGAGATCGCCTTCCCCAGACCGGAGTTCGGCTCTACGTTTCTTTCCGCGAACTGTGCGCCACACCAGATCTTCAGCTTTTCCATGACCGGCCCGCTATGCTCCTGATGGAAGTGGAGGCGCTGTTCGAGAGACAGGCACTGCGCACTCGTCTGATCGTCGTGCCCGTAGACCTCGCCCAGAGTTTCCAGTACGAACCGGCACTCATCGGGAAAACTCGGCGTCACCTCCACGAAGTTCCTCCGACCGTGCGCCAGACAGTTGGCCATCAGTGTGGCGAACACGCCGGCCGCCTTTGGCGCATTCCTCGATAGGGCGTCGCACATCTGAATCGGCGGCGGCAGGTCTGTAGGCCCACCCCACCGGCTGTGCGACCGCTGGAGCAGCGGAGGACCAGCGGAGGAAACGGCGGAGTGGATGGCAGTAACACGGGCCCGCTCGGCATCTCAGCCCGGGGCGGGTGCCGATAGCTCGACCC
>JBEKDV010000400.1:0-7471 GCA_050014175.1 Candidatus Solibacter sp.
TGGCCGGAATTCTGGAGCGCTACCCGCGCGCCGGACTCCTCATCGTGGGAGCGGGCAGCCTGGAGGAGTCCTTGCGGGCGCGCATCGCCGCCACACCATATCGCGACCGTATCTTGCTTTACGGCGATATGCCGCACGCTCTCACCCTGCGCGCCACGCTGGAAAGCGACCTGCTGCTGCGCACCACCCTCTACGACGGCGATTCCATTGCCGTGCGCGAGGCGCTGTACATGGGAACGCCGGTGATTGCCACCGATAACCGCATGCGCCCCGAGGGGGTTCACCTCATCCCTCCATCCGATCCCGCGCGCCTGCTCGATGCCGTGTGCGATCTGCTTTCCCGCCGCCGGGCGCCCCGGCCTCCGGCCGGAGACGGACAGGAGAATATCCGCGCGGTGGTTCACTTTTACGAGGAACTGCTGGGGTGACGCGGGCCCTACCAGAAGCGGATCGGGATATCGCCGGGGGCAAAGCTTAACCCCAGATTCACGGCGTAGACCCACTTATTGTAGTTCTGGAAATCGCCGCTCGTGTACTTGCGGGCGTAGACGCTGAAGATGCCGTGAGTCATGCGCATCACCTGGCGGCTGACGTTCAGGCTGGCCGAATAACTTCCGTATGAGCCGATCACGTTGCCCTCGGAGTTGGACTCGTTGTAGGAGGCTCCCGCCGAAATCGACCAGCGGCGTAAACCCGTGTAGCTGTACCCGACGCCGGCGTTGGTCGACGTCGAAGTCAGGAAGAGCCCGTTCCCGGGGTTGATCCCATGCGAAGCGGCCACGAAGATCGTGCCCCGCGGCACAACCTTGGAAAGACGGACACCCAGGTCCGGCGTGATGTTTGCCTGGTAAGACACCTGCTGGGCGCTCGATATTCCGATCACCGCGGCGATCGCCGGGTCGATGGGTACGATCTGCACGAACAAGTTCTCATATCTGGATATGCCGCCGTATGCCGAAAACTGCGTGGAGCGCGACAGGACCACCGAATAGCTGGCGGTCACCGAATGCGAATTGGTGCTGCCGGCAATCCCCGTGAAGAAATAGTGCATGAAGGAATAAGTCCCACCGATCGTGGATCGGCGGCTGATCCGGTACTGAACGTCGGCACGCGCGCCGATCCCGTCCGACCCATAAAGAGACGCCGACTGGCGCCGTGTCAGAAACGCGTCGCCTCCAAAACTGTAGGAGAGCCGCGTGGACTTTTGAATCGTGACGCTGGCTTGCGAACTGACCGTGATGGTGCGGTCGTTGAAGAAATCGTTGGTCGGGATGTAGGTGGTGTTGGGGTCGAATGCGATCGTCTGCGGCAGTGTGGGAGATGCCTGGTTCGATCCGTAGAGGGCGGCGTCCGTGCTGATGGACAGCACCGCGTGCCGGCTCAACTGGTGAGAGATGCTCAGTTGCAGACTCTGTGAGCTGATGCCGTCGTAGAAGCTTTTCACGTAGTGCGTATAGGCGCCGGAATAATTCAGTCCGATTCTTGTGCGCTTCCAGGAATGCGCGCCGCTGACACCGAAGCCGAGCGCGACCCCGTAACTCGCGTCATTGACGGGAGTGCCGTTGGGGTTCACCGACACGCCGTTCAGCCCTGTATCGTAGGTTCCGGATACCGAAACATACGGCCGAAAATCGATTTGGCCGGAAGACATCGCCCCGGGCGCTTGACCGCGAGCCAGAATGGCGGGTCCCCCGTACTGCGCGAAAAGAGGGCCCACTGATGCAAGAGCGGCGATCGCTCGGACGAAATTCAAAATGTGCTCCTTCGCACTGCGTAACTAATCCGGCCCGAAGCCTCAATGTAAGTCTGACGCGTCGCTTTCCGGCATGTCAAGTTGATCCGGGCCACCAACGGTACCAGGAGTCCGGGCCAAACCTTACTCCTGGAGCCTTACTCCTGGTCCTGGTCCTTTCCGCCTTCCGCGCTCACCCGAGTCTCCTTCCAGAGCACCCGCGCCGGAACGAAGACGATCGCCAGCGCGCAAAGCGACGCCGCCATCAACACCGCAAACGTGCGCACCGGCGAGGTCAGGCGTTTGAGGGGGAAACTCGCCGGCAGCCAGGGATCCGACAGCGCCAGGAGGTAGGCGCAGCACTGCACCCCGATGGCCCAGACCTTCCACGGCGTCGGCAGGCCAAAGGAAGCGATGGCCGCCGCGATCATCGCCCAGGGCATCAAAAGACGCGCCAGTTTGTGCGAAAAAAAGTGGATCCACATGCGGTTGCGCGGACCGAGCAGTGCAGGATAGGCCCCGACGATCTGGTAGACCCCGGCCAGCGTGCGCACCTTGCGCCGGAATTCGCTGGCCAGTGCCGTGGGGTAATCGAAGGCCAGCGCCGAATCGTCCAGAATCACCCGATACCCGCGGAAAAACGCGCCCAGCGGCAAGTACATGTCGTCGTTCAGCGTGCCCTCCGGCAAGGGCATTGCCAGTTCGCGCCGCATGGCATAGATGCAGCCCGTGGCGCCAAGTACCGAATCCACGCGGCTGAGTTGCTTGCGGATCCATTTTTCGTATTTCCAGTACAGCCCGACGCTGGCCTCTTCGACACCCGTACCCTCCCGGATCACCAGCTCCCCGCTGGCCACCCCGACCTGGGGATCGGCGAAACAGGCCACCAGGTTGGCCAGGCTGCCCGCGTCAAGCTGCTGGCGCACGTCGGTGAAAAAAAGGATTTCGCCGCCGGCTTTAGCCATGGCGGCATTCAAGGCGGCGGCCTTACCGCCCCGCCTCAGGGCCAGGTATACAAGCTTCGACCGGCTCGCAAATCGTTGCACGATTGTCTCCGTGCCATCCGTGGAGCCATCCGACACCACCAGGATTTCCACTAGTTCGGCAGGGTACTCCAGTGCCCGGATCGATTCCAGTTTGGCGGCCATCCAGCGTTCGCCGTTGTAGACCGGCAGAACAATCGAAACCGTGGCCCGCCAGGGCGCTTTGCGCACTGGCCGCGCCCGCCTCCTCGCCAACAGGCCGAGCAGCAGCGGGTAGCCGAACAGCGTGTACGCGCAGAACGCCACGCTGCAAAGAAATACGGCGATCACTTCCCGGGCACCCGGAAACGCTGCTTCGATCGTCTGATGTTCATCGCGGTAGACCCGCCCGATCTCCCGAACTATTATCGCGTACCGTCGCCCTCCGGGTCGGAGGCGGATTCCCCTGCCAAAACAGGAAGCACCCGATATCCGGTACTGGTACAACTTGCCATAATCGAGAGTGATGGAGACTGGGGAATTTCGCGCAAACGTGGATCGCGCCATCGCCGCCGGAGACGCATCCGGGGCGGCCCGAATGCTCGCCTCGGCCTGGGAACGGGAGCCCGGATCGGCTATGGCCGGGTTCGTGGCCTCGCGCTACGGCCGTATAGCCGGCCGCCTGGGCCTGTTGCAGCAGCGCTGGGCCATCCTGCGCTCGTTCACCGTGGAACCGGTCCTGCCGGTTCTCAAGGCCGGAGCCTACGCCGCCGGCATCGCCCTCGAAACCCATCTGGGCGAGTTCAACGCTTACGCGCAGGAGATCCTCGATCCCGCAAGCACGCTCTACACCTTTCAGCCGGACGCCGTGATCCTGGCCTTGCAGACGCGCGATCTGGCGCCCGGCCTGTGGCGCGGAGAACCCGCCGCGGACGACATCCTGACCCGCTTTGGCGACTGGATCGCCACGTTCCGGAAGTACTCCAAGGCCGCCCTGATTGTGCATTCCCTCGATGTGCCCGCGCTTCCCTCCGCCGGCATCCTCGACGCCCAGCGCGAGGACAATGCGGCGGAATCCATCCAACGGATCAATCGCGGATTGCGCGCCCTCGCCGGCCAGTACCGCGGCGTCTACATCCTGGACTACCACGCCCTGGTAGCGCGCCACGGGCGCGAATCCTGGAGCGACGCGCGCAAGTGGCTCTCCGTCCGCCTGCCGGTGTCGTCCGCCAACCTGCCGCACCTCGCCGCCGAGTGGCTGCGCTTCCTGCATCCCCTTGCCGGCAAGGTAGCCAAATGCGTCGCCGCAGACCTGGACAACACGCTCTGGGGTGGCGTCATCGGCGAGGACGGCATGAACGGTATCCATCTGGGCGCCGAGTATCCCGGCGCCGCCTTCCAGGAACTCCAGCGCGCCTTGCTCGATCTCTCGCGCCGCGGCATCCTGCTGGCGGTTTGCAGCAAGAACAATCCGGCCGACGCCATGGAGGCGCTCTCCGGCCATCCCGGAATGCTCCTTCAGCCGCGCGATTTTGCCGCCATGCGCATCAATTGGAACGAGAAGGCGCAAAACTTGCGCGAGATCGCCGCGGAGCTGAATATCGGGCTCGACACCATCGCTTTCCTGGACGACAATCCGGTGGAGCGGCAGCAGGTCCGCGAGCAGGCGCCCGAGACAATCGTCATCCGTCTCCCCGAAGACCCCATGGATTACGCCCGCGCCGTCCGCGATTGCCCCTGGTTCGAGCGCCTCGCGCTCAGCGACGAAGACCGCCGGCGCGGCGCTTACTACGCCGCCCAGCGCGAACGCGCCGAACTGCAACGCAGCGTGACTTCCAAGGAGGATTTCTACCGCTCCCTGGAACAGGTGGCGGAAATCGCGCCGGTCGACGCGCAGACCCTGGCGCGCGTCTCGCAACTGACGCAGAAAACCAACCAGTTCAATCTGACGACGCGCCGCTACACCGAGCAGCAGATCGCCGTCATGGCCGCCACCCCCAACTGGCGCGTGTGGAGTCTGCGCGTCAGGGACCGGTATGCCGATAACGGCCTGGTCGGCGTCGCCATTGCCAGAATCGATGGCGAGGTCTGCGAGATCGATAGCTTCCTGATGAGCTGCCGGGTGATCGGCCGGACCCTGGAGACCGCGTTGCTGGCGCACCTGGCGGCGGACGCGCGCGAGCGGGGAGCGAAGGTCCTGCAGGGATGGCTCCTACCCACGAAGAAGAATGCCCCGGCACGCGAGTTCTATCGCGAGCACGGTTTCGAGCCCGCCGATCAAACCGCCGAGGACGTGCTGTGGAAGTTCGATTTAACCCGCCACACAATCCAACCGCCCGAGTGGATAAGTATTGTAGCGTAGCCTTTCAGGCTGCCATGCCGGTATTCGTACCGGCATTCTTTGCAAGGACGCCGGCCTGGCAACCTAAAAGGTCGCTCTACGGAAATCGCCCGTGGAAGACACCGGCGCCTCCGCCGCGGCCGCCTTCCGGCCCACCGCCACCAGGGAGAGCCCGGGCCACGGCATCACCACATCCAGCCGCCGCCAGAACCAGACCGACTTATCGAAGATCTTCAGCACCAGCTTGCTGATGCTCCCCGCATGGAATAATTTGCTGTACGCCCACCACGGCAATAGCGCCACCTTGTTAAAGCTCTCCACCGTTTCCACCGCAAAGCCGTGCGCCGCCAGCAGTTGGCCGACGCTTTCCTCGCAGTAGCGCCGTTTGTGGCCCATTTTGCGGTCCAGCGAGCCATACACACCCGGAACGTTGGGCACCAGCACCACCAGCGATCCTCCCGGCCGCACCGTGGCGCCCAGCGATTCCAGCAACCGCCCGTCATCCTCCAGGTGCTCCAGCACGTTGAGGCAGAGAACCGTGTCGAAACAGTTTTCCAGGCCCGCCAGATCCCCCGGCGCCTCGGGATCGATGCGCTGCACGGCCACGTTGGGCGTGCGCAGGAAGCGGTTGCGCAGCGCGTGCAGGTGCAGCGGATCCTTCTCGGCGGCCACGTAGAGCATGCGGCGCGACATCAGGCGCCCCGTCAAATTGCCGATGCCCGCGCCGATTTCCAGCACTTCGTCGCCCACGTGCGGCCGCAGTTTGCGCGCCAGCCAGCTCAGGTATTGCGGCGTTCCCGTCAGATTGTTGAGCACGCCGCGGCCATAAGGCGCGGCGTAAAGATCGTCGATCAGCCAGAACTTGAAGATCACGGCCAAGGCCTTGAGGCCGTCCTTCCAGCCGATCTTCTTGCCCTCTTCATAGGTGCGTCCGTGATAGCTGATGGGCACTTCGTAGATGCGCAGCTTGCGCTTGGCGCTCTTCATCACGATCTCCGGCTCGAAGCCGAAGCGGTCGGAACGGATGGGGATGCTTTTCAACAGGTCCGTGCGGAAAACCTTGTAACAGGTTTCCATGTCCGTCAGGTTGAGATTGCAGAACATGTTGGAAACCAACGTGAGCCCCTTATTAATCGTGGAGTGCCAGAAGGGCAGCACGCGCGATTGCTCGCCCGCCAGGTAGCGCGAGCCGAAGACCGCGTCGGCATGGCCATCCAGCAGCGGGCGCAGGAGGCGCGAATATTCGCTGGGGTCGTATTCCAGGTCGGCGTCCTGGATCAGCGAAAAATCGCCGCTGGCCTTCTCGATGGCGCTGCGGACGGCGGCGCCCTTGCCCCGATTGACGGCGTGCCGGTAGAGCCGGATCTGCGGGAACGCCGCCGCCAGCCGCTCCAGGATGGCGAAGGTGCCGTCGGTCGAACAATCGTCCACGATGACCAGTTCCCGCTCCATGTTTTCCGGTAGCGGAGCGGTCAGGACGAGCGAGATGCAGCGTTCCACCACGGTGCGCTCGTTGTAGACCGGCATCAGGATGGAAAGCTTCATCTTAATCTAGGCAGTTTACCAAACGGTGGCACCTCAGCGGCGCGTACTAGCGCAGCCTGTCGTACTTGCCCCGTTTGTAATCGGCAACGATGCCGAGCACGCGCAAACCATATTGCACCGGCCGCAAATGGGAGACTTCGCCGGCATAAATCGTCGGGATGGCGATCTCCGCGATGCGTAGTTTTCCGATGTGCGCCATCACCATCATCTCCAGGTCGAAATCGAAGGAATCCGAGAGCTTCTCGAAGGGAATCGAGGCCATGGTTTTCCTCGAATAGAGCATGTAACCGCTGTGGTATTCCGCCAGGCGAAGCCCGAACGCCCAGTTCTCGACGGCCGTCAGAAGCTTGTTGGCCACGAACTTATACAACGGCATCTTACCTTTCAGCGCACTGCCGCCGAGCATGCGGGAACCCTGCACCAGGTCCGCGGTATCTTCGTCGAAAGGCCGCAATAAGTCGGGAATCAGCTCGGGCGAGTACTGGCCATCGGAATGCAACACGATGCCGGCGTCCGCGCCTTGTTCCAGCGCGTAAGCGAGGAGCGTTTTTTCCGCCGCGCCGTATCCGCGGTTGACGGGGTGGGTCAGCGTAACCAGAGACGGAAACTGTTCGCGCAAACGCGCCAGCGCGGCCTCCGTATCGTCCGTGCTGCCATCGTTCACCACCACGTAGCGCCGGATTCTATCCCTCGCCGCGGCGGGGATGCGCGCGAATACTTTCTCGATCGTGGATGCCGCGTTGTAAGCCGGCATCAGAATGAAGACGTCATTCACCATTCGACTAATCGGCGATCGCGACCGGCTTTGTTCTGGGATACTCGTGCACGTAGTAACTCATCGTGGCCTCGAGCATCTTCCTCACCGGCCACACCGGCTCCCAGCCCAGTAAC
>JBEKDV010000401.1:0-7457 GCA_050014175.1 Candidatus Solibacter sp.
TCGCCCAGTGATGTAGAAGGGTTGGAAGACGCCAACGCCGCGCAGCTTAGCGAAATAGAAATCAGCCCGTCCGGTTTCGGTATCCATTTTCCAGCCGTGGATGCAGACCTCTACGTGCCGGGGCTCTTAGAGGGCATTCTGGGATCAAAGACATGGATGGCGGCCAGGCTGGGTCAGATCGGCGGCCAATCCAGGAGCCGGGCTAAAAAGGCGGCTTCCAGGGCAAATGGAAAGCTAGGCGGAAGGCCCAGGAAGGCCATGGAACGGTAGACGCCGGCCAGCCATGTGCGGCGGCCGCCCGGCCAATCGCGTGGGCTGTCTCCGAGCGCCCGACGATACGCTCGGAGCATGGCTGTGGGGCGGCACTTCAATGAGTAGGGTCATACGGCTATGTGGAAAGACATGCGGGGCACCCCGGAGTACAACGAAGGCGTTCCAGCTTCACTTCGACGGCTGCCTGACCTTAGACTGAGTGAGATGATGCGGTGCACCAACGAGCACTTTTTCCAAGTGATTGGCCAGATCTCAGTTTTTTTCTCGACTTGGGACCTCTTGACAACCTTGCTAATAATCAGGCTCGCGAAGCGCCAGACGCCGCTTCCCGCGCTGGCGCGGCAGACACTCCCGCAGAAGCTGCACTTTCTACGCAACTTGACTCCCGAGAAGGTTGTTGACCCAGAGGTGCTCGATCGTATCCAGTCGGCACTACCCGATGCTTTGTCCGTTGCGGAGAAGCGCAATAGATTCATTCACGACCAATGGGTGTTTTCGCCGGAAAGCGTTCCGGTCGGCGAGATCAGCCTTGTCTCGATCGAGGTGGCCGTGGGAAGCGAAGGCCGCACGATCAAAATGCCTACTCATAAACTGCGTCTCGATGAGCTCCATGCGTTCCTGGAGACACTTGGGGCACAGCAGAAGGCCTTCGCGATGATGCTCGATCGTCTGCCACCATCAAATTGACGCGGGGTGGTGTCGCACTTCTATTGGTCCCCCTGGCCAGCCCAAAGTGAACATTCGCCGAATTGCTCGGCTTGCGCGCGAAGGGGCGCTGCTGAATCGTCATCGGCTCGGACGCACCGCATATCTGCGCGGGCACATTTAGCAGGCATAAGGCCCGATAAGTCGCCATGTCACGGAGGTGGCAGTTCGCCGTTGTTCCTGGATCACGTGGCGCACTCGGAAGGTGCTTTCAATCGGGCTCCGCTGTCTATACGTTGGTCCCGATATGGAGGGTTGACCCGGATTCCTCCTCGCTGACGCCGAAGAGTTTACGAGCCACTCCCCCCGCAAAGAAGGGGCAGTTTTGAGTCGCTCTATCTCCTATCCCAGTGATTCATCGTGCGTTCATCTGCCGCTTTCTATACTGAACTTTCTCGATGCCGCGCATACTGCCGATCCTGGGCCTTGCCTTGGCCCTGCGCTGTGGCGCATTCGCCCAGACTCCCACACCCGCGCCTCCGCTTACCCTGACCTTGCAGGAGGCCATGGAGCGCGCCAAGGCCTACAGCCAACAACTGCTCTCCGCCGATATCGCCGCCCGCCTGGCGCGCGAAGATAAGGTGCAGGCCAAAGCCGCGCTCCTGCCCAGCGTCAACTGGGAACACGGCTTCATCTACACCCAGCCCAACGGGACCGATACCGGCATCTTCGTGGCCAATAACGGACCGCGCGTCTACACCAACATGGCCAACGTGCATGGCGATGTCTACGCGCCCGGCAAACGCGCGGATTATCAGATGGCCATCGCCGCCGAAGCCATCGCGCGCGCCAAGGTGGAGATCGCCGCGCGCGGCCTCACCGCCGTCGTGGTGCAGAACTTCTACACCATGGCGGTGGCTCAGCGGCACTACAACAACGCCCGCCGCAGCCTGCAGGAAGCCCGGCAATTCGTCGATATCACCCAGAAGCAGGAGGCCGGAGGCGAGGCCGCCCACTCCGACGTGGTCAAAGCGCAGCTCACTTTCGACCAGCGGCAGCGCGACGTGCAAGACGGGCAACTGGCCTACGACAAGGCGCGCATCGGCTTCGCCGTCTTCCTCTTCCCCGATTTCCGCCAGGATTACACCGTCGCCGACGATCTGGACCGCCTCACACCGCTCGCCGCCTTCCCCGAAATTGCGGCGCTGGCCGAGAAGAACAACCCGGATATTCGCGCCGCGCAGTCCACAGTCACCCAGCAGAACTTCGGCATCAAGAGCGCCCGTGCCGGCTACCTGCCGACGCTCTCCGTGGATTACTTTTACGGCCTCAACGCCAACCAGTACACGCTGCACAACGAACTCGGCCAGAACAACCTGGGCTCTAGCGTAATGGCCAGCCTCAACGTCCCGGTATGGACCTGGGGCGCGGCGCGCAGCAAGGTGAAGCAGGCCGAACTCCGCCTGCAACAGGCGCGCACCGATCTCAGCTTCACCGAGCGCCAGTTGCTCTCCAACTTGAATGGGTTTTACCTGGAGGCCAACGTCGCCTCCAGCCAGATGGCGTCGCTCAAGCACTCGCTCGATCTCTCCGAGGAAAGCCTCAAGCTCACCCTGCTGCGCTACGAGGCCGGCGAAGTCACCGTACTCGAAGTGGTGGACGCGCAGACCACGCTGTTCTCCGCGCGCAACGCCTATGACGATGGCCTCGCGCGCTACCGCCTGGCGCTCGCCGCCCTGCAAACTCTAACGGGGGCATTCTAGCCCATGAATCAGAAACCTCTGCTGCTTATTCCGCTCCTCCTGCTCTCCTCTTGCGCCAAAAAGGAGGAGAAGGAGGTGGAAGCGCCCGCGCCCGTCCAGGTGACCGCCGTCACCCAGGACACCATCCGCCGCATCGTCGCGGGCGATGGCATGCTCTTCCCGCGCGATCAGGCGTCGGTTATGCCGAAGATCGCCTCACCGGTGCAGCGCTTCCTGGTGCAGCGCGGCGATCACGTCAAACAGGGCCAGTTGCTGGCCGTTCTGGAGAGCCGCGACCTCACCGCCGGCGCCGCCGAAAGCCAGGCCCTGCTCGCCCAAACCGAAGCCAACCTCCGCTCCACCACCTCCGCGCAAATTCCCGAAGCCATCGTCAAAGCGCAGACCGACGTGGATGCCGACAAACAGACCGAGGAGGCCGCCAAGAAGCTGCTCGACAATCGCGAGAAACTCTTCCAGCAGGGCGCGCTCGCCCGCAAACTGGTGGACGATGCGCAGGTGGCCTACGCGCAGGCCCACGGCGCGCTGCTCGCCGCGCAGGAACATCTGCGCGCGCTCCAGGCCGTCGGCAAGGAGGAACAGATCAAGACCGCGGCCTCGCAGGTGGACGCCGCGCGCAGCCATCTGCAATCTTCCCAGGCCCAGATGAGCTACTCGCAGATTCTCAGCCCGATCGGCGGCGTGATCGCCGACCGACCGCTCTACGCCGGCGAGATGGCCACGCCCGGCACTCCCCTGCTCACGGTGATGGATATCTCCAGGATCATCGCGCGCGCCAACGTTCCGCAGAACCAGGCGGCCTCCGTTAAGGTGGGCCAGCCCGCCACCATCACCCAGGTCGATACCAACGAAACCGTGGAGGGTAAGGTCACCGTGGTCAGCCCGGCCACCGACCCCAACAGCACCACCCTGCAAGTCTGGGTGCAGGCCGATAATCCCGGCGAGAAACTCAAGCCCGGCACCAGCGTGCACGTCGCTATCATGACGGAGGTCATCAAGGCCACACCCGTGGTGCCCATCGCCGCGGTCCTCCCGGGCGAAGAGGGCGGCACGGCCTGCCTGGTGATCACCGCGGATAACATCGCCCACCGGCGCCCCGTGAAACTGGGCGTGCGCGAGGGCGACAAGGTGCAGATACTCAACGGCGTACGCCCCGGCGAAGAGGTGGTCATTGTGGGCGGCGTCGGCCTCGACGATAAGGCCAAGGTCAAAGTCATCGACACCACGGTGAAGGAAGCCGACGACGAAGACGAGAACGCTCCGCCGGAGCCATCTCCCGCCAAGGACCAGAAGAAGGACGAGGCCAAGCCGAAATCCCAATGAGCGACCCGATCAGCCCACAGGTCAACCCAGCCGACGCGCCGCATTGGACGGCTCGCCACGGCAAGCCCATCATCTTCGTCATCCTCACGCTGATCGCCGTGGGTGTGTACTTGGCGCTGACCATTCCGGTCTCGGTTTTCCCGGAGACGAATTTCCCGCGCATCGTGGTGGGCATCGATAACGGCGTTTTCCCCATCGACCAGATGCTGGTCACCGTCACCAAGCCCATCGAAGAGGCCGTCAATACGGTGCCCGGACTCGACCACCTATGGAGCATCACCAGCCGCGGCACCGCGGAAGTCGACCTTTTCTTTTCCTGGAGGGTGGATATGTACCGCACCCTGGAACTGGTGAACGCCGCCATGGCGCGCGCCCAATCCAGCCTGCCGCCCACCGCCAAGATCACGGTCAACCGCCTGACTTTCGCGGCGTTTCCCATCATGGGCTACAGCCTGACCTCGGACAAATTCCCGCAGGACAAGCTCTGGGAGATGGCCTACTACGAGCTCAAGCCGCGCCTCAACCGGCAGACCGGCGTTTCCTCCATCATCGTGCAGGGCGGCCAGGTGCCGGAGTTCGAAGTGCAACCGGACCCCGCCAAGCTGGTGCAGGCGGGAATCACGATCCCCAACATTCTGGACGCCGTCGGCCGCAGCAACATGATCGATTCGCCCGGGCTGATCGAGGCCAATCACCAGTTGGTGCTGAGCCTGGTCAGCGGGCAGGCACGCACCGCCGGCGATATCGGCGACATCGTCATCCGCACTACCCCCGCCGGAGCGCCGCTGCGCATCGGCGACGTGGCCACCGTGGGCCCTAGCGTCATGCCGGTCTACACCGTGGTCACCGCCAACGCCAAACCCGCCGTGCTGCTCAACATCTATCGGCAGCCGGACAGCAATACCGTGGTGGCGGCCGACGCCGTGCACGCGGAGATCGAGAATATCCGCAAGGAACTGCCCAAGGGCATCGACCTGCGCCCCTTCTACGATCAATCGTTAATCGTCAACGATTCCATCGCGAGCGTGCGCGACGCCATCCTGATCGGGCTGATTCTGGCTTCGCTCATCATGGTGCTGTTCCTGCGCGATTGGGGCACCTCGCTGGTGGCCGGCCTGGTGATTCCCGCCACCATCGCCATCACCTTCATCATGCTGCGCGTCCTGGACCAGAGCTTCAACCTGATGACGCTGGGCGGACTGGCCGCCGCCGTGGGGCTGGTGATCGACGACGCCATCGTGGTGGTGGAGAACATCGTCATGCACCGCGATAGCGGGCAATCGCGCGCCGAAGCCATACGCAGCGCCATACGGGAAATCCGCGCCCCGCTGGTGGGCTCCACTATCACGCCCATCGTCGTCTTCCTCCCGTTGATCGCCATCACCGGCGTTACCGGCGTTTTCTTCCGCGCGCTGGCGGTCACGGTGGGCGTGAGCCTGCTCACCTCTCTCGCCCTGGCGCTGACCTGGACTCCGACGCTCAGCCACTACTTCATCCGCAAACAGAAACACCACGAATCGGCCGCCGGGCCCGGGCGTCTGATGCGCATCTACGAGCGCGTCCTGCGCACCACCCTGGAGCACCCGCTGATCCTGGCCGTCTTCTCGCTCGCCCTCATCGCCGGCAGCTATCTCTGCTACACCCACACCGGTAGCGACCTGCTACCCGCCATGGACGAGGGCGGCTTCATCGTCGACTACATCATGCCTGCCGGCTCCTCGCTCGAAGAGACCAATCGCGTCATCACCCACGTGGAAGAGATTCTGCGCAAGACGCCCGAAGTGGAGAGCACCTCGCGCCGCACCGGCCTGCAACTGGGGCTCGCCCAGGTGACCGAAGCCAATACCGGCGATATCTCGGTCAAACTGAAGCGCAACCGCAAACGCTCTGGCGAGGAAGTGATCGCCAGTGTGCGCGCCAAAATCAGAAAGGCCGAACCGGTGCTCGACGTGGAATTCCCGCAGCTTTTGCAGGACATGATCGGCGATCTCACCAGCGCGCCGGAACCGGTCGTCATCAAGCTCTTCAGCCAGGATCCCGAACTGCTGCGCGGTTGGGCCGGGCAGGTGGCCGGCGCCATCAAGAAGATCCCCGGCGTGGTCGATGTGCTGGATGGCATCGAAAACACCATCAGCGGTCCGGCCACGGTGTTCAATGTGGACCCCGCGGCCGCCGCCCGCGCCGGTTTCAGCGCGCAGGAAGTGGAACTGGATGCCAGCGCCATGCTACAAGGCGAGCCCGCTTCGACGCCGGTGGTGGTCAACGACCGCTCCTACAACATTCGCGTCCGTTTCCCCAAGAGCACGCGCGCCTCGCTCGAAGCCATTCAGAATACCCTGCTGATCAGTGGCACCGGTAAGACAGGCACCATAGGCACGCTGGCCGGCATGAAGGAAATCCCCGGCCAGACCGAAATCCGCCGCGACAACCTGCAGCGCAACGTGCAGGTGACGGCGCGCTTCGAAGACATGAACCTGGGCGACGGCATGGTCAAGGTGCAGCAGGCCATCGACGAATTGAAGGTGCCGCCCAGCATCCACGTGCAGTATGGCGGCCAGTATGAAGAGCAGCAGAAATCGTTCAAAGACCTGGTATTCGTGCTGATTCTGGCGATTGTGCTGGTGTTCATGGTGCTCTTGTTCGAATTCGGCAATTTCGCCGCGCCGCTGGCCGTGATCGCGTCCGCCTTGCTCTCCACCTGCGGCGTTTTTCTGGCGCTGTTGATCACCGGCATCACTTTCAACATCTCTTCGTTCATGGGCCTGATCATGGTGATCGGCATCGTGGCCAAGAACGGCATTCTGCTGCTCGATGCCGACCAGAAGTTTCGCGGCGAAGGGATCGGGGCGGAAGAGGCCATGATCCGCGCCGGCGAACGCCGTCTGCGCCCCATTATGATGACTGCGCTCGCGACCGTGGCCGGCATGATTCCGCTGGCGCTGGCCATTGGCGCCGGCTCGCAAATGCTGCAACCCCTGGCCATCGCGGTGATCGGCGGCATTCTCGCCTCGATGGTGCTTTCGCTGGTGGTGACCCCGGCCGTTCACTACTATATTGGAGGCCGGCATGACTAATTCGGGATACCGCTCCCTCAGAAGCCGTAAGACAATCGGTTGGCAGGCGGAAGCGCCTGCCCCACCAAAACGCAAGCCCCCGCGCGCCAAGGTGGGACAGGCGCTTTCGCCTGTCAACCCGGCGGTCTCAGCGATTCTGATACAGCTTCTTAGGGAGCGGTTGCACGCCACAAAAAACGTCTGGTAAGGAGTAACTACTATGAAGAAGCTTCTAACACTCGCATTACTCGCCCTCGCCGCGTTCAGCGCCGAAGGCTACAAAGTCCTCAACAAGATTAAAGTGGGCGGCACCGGCGGTTGGGATTACCTCAACGTGGACCCGGCCACGCAGCGCGTCTACGCTTCGCACGGCGGCATTGTGGAAGTGGTGGACCTCAAGGCC
>JBEKDV010000402.1:0-7445 GCA_050014175.1 Candidatus Solibacter sp.
CCGTGGGGTCCGTGGACGACGATTCTGCACCGCCAGTGGGACGTGGCGGACACGCACGGATATCGCCTGCCGGCCAAGTGGATCTCGGCAGACGGGCTGACCATGACGCTGGTGTTTTCCGGGGTCAAGCCGAACGACGCGTTCTGCACCAGAACGTTGACGCTGGCAAAGTAGCGATCCGCGGAGTAATCATGGGAGGAGCATGAGCGGAAAAATATTTCAGCGGGCGCGATCTTACGCCCTGCTTTTGTGCCTGCCTCTGGCACTCGCGGGAGGCCCCGATTACTTTCCGCCGCCCGACAGCGCCAAGGGCTGGCGCACTTTAGCGGACGCCGCGGCGGTCCGCAAAACGGCGGGCATGGATCTCGCCAGGCTGGACCAGGCGTTCGAATTCGAGAAGGAAACCAGCCAGCATGGCGGCCTGGTGGTGGTGCGTCACGGTTAGCTGGTCTACGAAAAATATTTCGGCAAAGGCAATCGCGAAGCCCATCCCGATATGGCGTCGATCGGCAAAGCGTTCACCAGCATTTCCTGCGGGATCATGATGCGGGAGAAGCACGACCAGATCCCCGAAGACCTGGAGACCAAGGTTTTCACCGGGAAGTACCTGCCGGAAGCCTTTCCGCTGAGCGACCCATCGAAGGCCGGTATCAAGCTGGGACACTTGCTGAGCATGACTTCCGGTATGCATGGCGATGGCGCCAACCCTGGAATGGTCCGCGGCGAGGATCTACGCCTGGAACCCGTTCCACGCCCGGACGCGCTGCAGGACCAGGATACCAGCGCCTTGCGAACTGTGATGTGGACCAAGCCCGGCGAAGGATACGCCTACGCTTCGGGCTCGCCGCACGTGGCCTCCATCGTGCTGCGCCACCTGACCGGAATGGAGATGCAGCAGTACATCGAGGAGAAACTGGCCCAGCCGATGGGGTTCGGGCCTTGGGGTTACGCGATGCGTCGCAACGGAAGCACCCTGCCCCACACGCCGGGCGGCGGCGGTATCGCGTTGCGCGCCACCGATGCGGTCCGCTTCGCTTATCTTCTGCTGCACCAGGGCCGTTGGGCCAATGGGCAACTGGTGCCCGCCGAGTATGTCGCTCTGTGCGGCCGGCCCTCGCCCTACAACCCGCACTCGCCGATGAGCCTGATGTTCGAGGTGAACGCGGACGGTCACGTCTTTGGAGCGCCGCGCGACGCCTTCTTCAAGTCCGGGGCGGGCGGCTCGGCCATCTACGTCGTGCCGTCGCTCGACCTCGTGATCTACAAAATGTCCGCCAGCGATGCGCAACTCGATCCCGAACTGACGGGTCTGCCCATCACCTACCAGGTGGATCACTCGCGCGACAACTGGAAGCCGGGTCCGCACGATCAATTTCACGACGGTCCGGTGGGCGGCGACGATGGCGTGCGCAGACTGTTGGAGATGGTCGTGGCCGCCGTCGTTCCATAGGGGAACCGTCTTACCGAAGGTCAAGGCCGCCGCGACGCCGCCAGCACCCGCGCCGAAGGCGCCTGGGAATACCGCTTCACCACCGCCACCCCCGCGAAGATGACGACCATCGCCGCCGTCTCCCGCCATCCAAATGGCTCGCGGTAGAACAGCCACCCCAGCGCCACCGCCACCACCGCATTCACATACGGATACACCGACACGATCGCCACCGGCAGCGTATCCATGGCGTACACATACGCGCTGTATCCCACCAGCGACCCGAAAATGACCAGGTACGCGATCGCCGACACCCCGCGCGTGCTCCAGTGAACGGTCAGATTCCCCGACGCCAGCGCGATCGGGATCATGGAGAGACCCGCCGCCAACTGCTGCATCCCGCCCGCCACCACCGGGTGTGCCCTCCCCGCCTTGCGCCGCTGGATAATCGACCCGAAACTCCACGCCGCTATGCCCAACTGGAGCAGCAGAAACCCGGCGATGAGTTTATGATTGATCGCCCCCGCTCCGGCGTCCGGCGTGAACAGCAGCGCCGCGCCAGCCAACCCGATGGCCATCCCGGCGATGGTCGGCGCGTGCAGACGGTCGCCCCCGGGCAGCATGGCTTCCACCCCCACCATCCAGAAGGGCTGAATGGTGATGATCAGCCCCGCGATTCCGCTGGGAATCAGCGTCTCCGAAGCCACCAGCATCCCGTTGCCCACGCTCAGCGTCAACAGCCCGCTGAAGCAGGCCCAGGCCAGTTCCCTCCCCCTCGGCAGATACAGCCCCCGCGCCCGCGAGAACACCAGCATGATCGCCCCGGAAATCAGGTACCGCACGCACACCAACAGCATGGGCGGAAACGATTCCAGCGACATGCGAATCCCCAGGTAGGTGGTCCCCCAGAAGAAACACACCGCGGCCAGGGCCAGATACGGCTTGAATAGAGGATGCCGGGACAACCTTCAGGTTAGCAGCGTTCGTTACTTCCCGAACGCCCGTTGCACCACCGCCCACACGCGCTTGTGGCGGCGATCGTCCGTGACCAGCCCCTTCAAATTCATATAGGCCGCCACCGGCGGATGCGCGGGCGACCGCAGAAACGCGCTCGGATTCGGAAAATCCGCGTAGACCCACAGGAGCGCCCCGCTCATGTACCCGCTGCGCGCCGGGTCGAAAATGTACCCCAGGTGCGTGCCTACCAGCTTCATGTGGTAGTCCTCCGAGTAATCCATCCCGCTGTCCTGGGGCGCCGCGTTCTTCCATCCCACGATCGATTCGCTCCCGAACTCGCTCACCACGATCGGCTTCCCCGGCCACTTCTCGTGCACCTTGTCCAGGTTCCCCGCCAAGTCCGGAATCGCTCCGTAATACCACCCGAAGTACTCGTTGATGGCGATGAAATCCACCGAGTCGAAAGAGATATCCCTCTCCCTACGGTCGCTGGCGAACGTTACCAGCCGCGTCGGGTCGAGTTCGCGCACAAAGGCGGTGGCGCGCGCCACATACTTCGCCACCGGCTCTCGATCGCTCGCAAACTCGTTGCCTACGCTCCACACCACCACGCTGGGATGCATCCGCCGCTGCTCGATCATCTCGCGCAACTGCGGCGCGCCGTACGCGTTCCACACCGCGTCGGAGCCCAGTGTCTCCGGGCGCATCTGCCACGCCGGAATCTCGCTCCACACCATCAGCCCGAGCTCGTCGGCAAGCTCGTACGCCTGCCGGTCGTGCGAGTAATGCGCCAGGCGCACGAAGTTGGCGCCCATGGCCTTCATGTCCAGCATGTCGCGCCGCACCCGCTCGCGCGTGAGCGTCATCCCCGCGCCCGGATACATCTCGTGATAATTCACGCCCTTGAAGACCACCGGTTCGCCGTTCAGCAGAATCTTCGTGCCCTTCACTTCGATCTGCCGGAACCCTACCGGCGCGGTGGTTTCGAAACTCGCCCCGCCCGCGCGCACGGTCAGCTTCAGCCGGTACAGCGCCGGCCGCTGGGGCGACCACGCCTCCACATTCCGTACCGCGCCGCCGCCCTTGATTTTCGTCGCCCCCGCCGCCAGCGCTTCCGTCCACTCGCCCGTCCACACGGTGCGCCCGCCCGCGTCACTCAGCACCGCCGCGAGCGCCGCCGTCACAGGACCGCGCCCGGCCGCTCCCGCATTGCGCACCGTGGCGCCGATCCCCAACTCCCATTCGCCCGCGGCATTCCGCTTCGTCGTGGCCGCCAGGTCCGTCGCGTACACCTCCGGCACCGTCTCCAGCCACACCCCGCGATTGATCCCGCCGTAGTTCCACCACCCCGTGCAACTCGTGTCCGGAATCGCGTCTTTCAGCAGTTGGTTGTCCGCCAGCACCACCAGGCGGTTCGCTCCCGCCCGCACCAGGCCCGTGACATCCAGCGTGAATCCCGTATAGGGAAACAGATGCTCCCCCGCCAGCGTCCCGTTGACCCACACCTTGCCGCGGATGGCCACGCCGTCGAAGCGCAGCAGCACGCGCTCGCCCTTGCCGGGCGCGACCTCAAATGCCGTGCGGTACCAGGCCTTGCCCTGATACGCCACATTATTGCGCAGCGCCTGGTCGAACGACCCCGGCACCTGGATCCTGGTCCATGCCGGGCCCGCGTCGGAGCTGTACCAGGCGGCCGCCTCCCCGCGCGAGTCCACGTCGTACCGGAAGTCCCAAATCCCGCTCAGGTCTACCGTCCGCCCCACTAGCGTGGTGGCGCAGAAAAACAACAGCCGGATTTTTCGGATCACACCAACAACGTACTGGCTTTCACCGGCGCGATCAATGGCTGGCGTGATTCTCCGGCGCCTGGCGGGATGCCCCGCGCAGGCCGCTCCACTCCTCCGCCACGACAATCGAGTTCGCCGGATTGCGCGGATCGTACTTCACGCTCAGAGCGCTCACCCCGGAGAAATCCACCGCCGCCGCGCCCACGAAGTGCGCCAGATCCTGCGACGCCGTGTACTCCACGCCGCGCACCAGGTAGGAATAGAACACCAGGTTCTCGCGGATCTCCACCAGCATGGCGTCCGTGATCTTTCCCATGGCCACCAGGTGCGCGCAGCGCCGCCGCTCGCGTTCCTCCGCCGTGACCCGCGAACGCTGCCACGCGCGGTACCCCACGAGCAGGAGCGCCAGCACCAGGACCGCGGCCAGCGCGACTAGAATCAGCTCGACGGCCGTGTAGTGGGTAATCAGTCCCGGCATTAATGGCAAGCGCTAGCGTGCGGCGGGCGTCTCCGCGAAAACCTTATTGTAATCCTTCATGAACTGGTCCAGGCCCTTGTCGGTCAGCGGATGATTGAACAGCATATCCATCACCTTGAACGGCATGGTGCCGATGTGCGCCCCCGCCAGCGCCGCATCGATCACGTGCAACGGCCCGCGCAGCGATGCCGCCAGCACCTGCGTTTTATATCCGTAGTTCCGGTAGATCTGCGTGATGCTGCGCACCAGGTCCATCCCCACGGCCCCCACGTCGTCCAGCCGCCCCACAAACGGGCTGATGATATAGGCGCCCGCCTTGGCGGCGAGCAGCGCCTGCCCAGCCGAAAAACACAGCGTCACGTTCACCCGGATGCCCTCTTTGCTGAGCGCCGAGGTCGCCTTGATGCCCTCCCGCGTCAACGGGCACTTCACCACGATATTTTTGTGGATCTTGGAAAGCTTGCGCCCATCCGCAATCATCGCGCCGGCTTCGGTGGAAATCACTTCCGCGCTGATGTCGCCATCCACGATATCGCAGATCATGCGCACCTGTTCCTCAAGCGGACGCCCTTCCTTGGCGATCAGCGACGGGTTGGTGGTCACCCCGTCGACGATCCCCCAACTGGCGCCCGTTTTCAGCTCCTCCAGGTTCGCGGTATCCAAAAAGAATTTCACAGCCGCACCCTCCCAGTTTCCATTTCAGTTTACACCGGGCTCGCCGCGGGCCCGGCGCGGGGTCCGCGTGGTGTGTACGGTTTAGGTACGGCGGCTTACGAATTCGCCAACGGTTGCGCGAGCCGTCAGGCTGCGCAAGTGCGAGTAATTGACCGCCACACCTCAGACAACCACTGCCACCTGAGGCTCGCCGGACACCTGCACTTGATCGGCGGGTTCAATCGGCAGCGCTTCCCCGTGCTCCATCAGGCTCTCCACAACCATCTGAACCACTTCTTGGATGTTCTTGAGAGCTTCCTGTTGGGTATGGCCCCACGTGGCGCCGCCGTGTCCCACCAGCACGGGACAGAATGCGTGCCAGCGCTCGCCGTCCGGCTCTACCACGATTCTGAAACTGTAGGTCTTCATTTGTCCAGCCTGCTCTCAATGTGCCACATCCTCGGCCGGAAACGGAGCGGCCGTGCTCATCCCCTCTCACGATCCTGGTGTGTACAATCTAGGTATGGCTGCCTACGAATTCGCCAGCAAAGAATTTGACGACGCGGTGCGTGCCGCGACTCGCCGAGCCTTCGAGGAGACGCTTGCAGCCGGGCTGCCTGTCTTTTATCTCGACGACGAAGGTCTCGACGTGATGGAGCAGCCGGACGGTCGCAGATTCGAGATCCGCTGGATTCCTGGAGCTCCTTCCGGAGAGAATTTTGAGATTCTCCACGAAGTAAAGAAAAGAGCTGCCTGAGACCGCGTGCCCCTTCTCACGATAATCGCCGGGCCGAACGGCGCTGGCAAATCCACAGTTACACAGTCGGTTGAATTTGATGGGCGGGAGCGGTTACTGGATCCGGATGCAATCGCACGCACTCTGAATCCTGTGAATCCATCGGCCGCGGCCATAGCGGCCGGCCGGGAAGTCTTGAAGAGAATCGACGGCTACCTCGCATCCGGAGTCAGCTTTGCGGTTGAGACGACGCTGTCCGGGAAGGGTAACCTGGACCTGATCGACACGGCCAAATCCCTTGGGTATGAGATCCACCTTGTCTTTATTGGGGTGGACACACCCGAGCGATGCATTTCCCGCGTCCGATTTCGAGCGGCGCGCGGAGGCCACTTCATTCCGGATGCCGATTTGAGGCGACGGTACGAGCGCGCGATGGCAAATTGCTCCCGAGCGTTTCGGTCGGTGGGCATTGCCACCTTTTACGACAATTCCGCAGACCAAGCCCGCCTCATCCTAATCGCAAAAGACGGTACTGTGGTGTGGCGAGCCGTTCCCCTGCCAGGCTGGGTCAGACTCTGAGACTCAGGAGGCAGGAGGCCTGTCCCACATCCACTACAATAGAATTACCGTGCCTGGGAAAACCTTCTACCTCGAAACCTTCGGCTGCCAGATGAATGCCCACGACTCCGAAAAGGTCGTCGGCACCCTCCTGTCCGAAGGCTATTCTCAGGTGGCCACGCCGGAAGACGCGGGACTCGTGCTCTACAACACGTGCAGCATCCGCGATAAGGCCGAACAGAAGGTTTTCAGCCGCTTGCAGAACTTCAAGCGCCAGGGCATGAAGGACAAAATCTTCGGCGTCCTGGGCTGCGTCGCCCAGCAGGAAGGCGAGAAGATCTTCGACCGCGCGCCCCACGTTTCCCTGGTCGCCGGCTCGGCCAGCTACACCCACCTGGGCGAAATGCTGGTGCAGCTCGAACACGGCAACCGCCGCGTCACCGGACTGAGTTTCGACAACGCCGAAGCCTTCGACACGCCGTTTACGCGCCGCGATAACCCGCACCGCGCCTACCTCACCATCATCGAGGGCTGCGACAAATCCTGCGCCTACTGCGTGGTGCCCTTCACCCGCGGACAGGAGCGCAGCCGCACCAGCGAGAGCGTCATGGAGGAAGCGCGGGGGCTCGCGGCGCAGGGCTATACAGAAATCCAGTTGCTCGGCCAGAACGTCAAGAGCTACCGCGATCCCTCGCCCGCCGCATGGGACTTCGCCACGCTCCTGGCGCGCGTCGCCGAAATCCCCGGCATGCGCCGCGTGCGCTACACCACCAGCCATCCGCGCGATTTCGTGCGCGCCATCGTCGATTGTATGGACGCCAATCCCGCCATCTGCGATCACATCCA
>JBEKDV010000403.1:0-7395 GCA_050014175.1 Candidatus Solibacter sp.
CACAATCTGAAGGGTCACGGCGTCTACTACTTCGTCCCCGGGCTGTTGAAGCACTTCACCACCTCCCAGATCAACGCGCTGATCGCGCCGCGGGCGCATCTGGCGACAGCCGGCAACCGCGACGAGCTGACGCCGGCAGCTGGACTGGATCGCATCGATCATGAACTCCGGGCCGTCTATCAGAGCTTGGGCCAGCCCAACCACTGGAAGTTGCTGCGCTACGACGTGGGGCATGCGGAGCCGCCGGAGATGCGGGGGGATATCCTTGCCTTCCTGCGGGAGCACCTGTAGAACAGAGGACGGGCTTCTTCGCTGCAGCACAACGAAGCCCCGATAAAGGGGAGTGCGGCTTAATTCGACACTCACTTTGCCGTCATCTCAAAACTCTGGCCGTTGAACTTGACCTTGAACTTGATCTCGCTGCCACTGACCTTGCCGCTGTAGGTAAACATACCGAAGGGGCGCTCAGCCGTGAACGAGATTTCGTCGCCATTGACCTTGCCGCTCTGGATTTGGGTTTCGTCTTGAAGGTGAGCATATTCACTCATTGCGTCCCGTCCGGCGTGTTGAATTCGGCTTTCCATTTGCCGCTGATGTCCGCTGCTTCGCCGCGATGCACAGCAGAATCGTAAGAACCCCGGTCAGCCAGGTCGAACAATTCCTCTTGGCAATGTCATCGATGGATACAACCTGCTCGGTCTCGTGACTTCACGAACAATCGGCGCCAAATGGTTTAGGGCTCCGGGCCCGAGCGTTTCAAATGTCCTGCACAATACTCCTCATAGCAGGCCGTGAAGCCGATTCAGTGTAGCTGCGTCAGGGGGGCAGAATCTGGTAGAGTACGCTAATGCCTTTACCCTTGAGTCGCCGCACATTCTTTGAGCGTGCTCTGGCCACCGCGGTGTTGGCTTCTGCGCGGCGAGCGCAGGCTGCGGACGCGTCCGATCTGATCGCCATCCAGATAGAGATCGAGAAGCGTCACGACGAATCGGTGCACCGCTTGCAGGACTGGATCCGGCAACCTTCGATTGCCGCGGAAAACCGGGGCATGACCGAGGGCTGCGAGCTCATCGTGCGCCTTCTGCGCGAGGCCGGATTCGACAAGGTGACCAAGGTGCCGACGGACGGGTATCCCGGCGTTTTCGCGACGCTCGACGCTAGCGCATCGCGTACCTTCGGCATCTATTTCATGTACGACGTCAAACAGGCCGATCCAACGGAGTGGTCTTCGCCGCCGTTTGAAGCGGCGCTGGTAGATAAACCTGGACTTGGAAAGTTGCTGATCGGTCGCGGAGCCGTCAATCAGAAAGGGCCGGAAGCGACGTGGCTCGCGGCATTACACGCCATTAGAGCCGCTGGTCGGAAGCTGCCCGTGAACCTGGTGTTCGTTGCCGAAGGTGAGGAAGAGATCGGCTCACCACACTTCCCGCAGGTGATTCAAAAACCCGAGATACTGGCCGCTTTGCGTAAATGCTCCGGCGTGTATATGCCCATGCCGATGCAGGCGCTCGATGGTACGGTTACCATCAACTTGGGAGCCAAGGGTATCATCGAGCTTGAACTGGTTTCCAGCGGTGAGAGGTGGCACCGTGGGCCAAAGCAGGATCTCCATTCGAGTAACGAGGCGCGAGTAGACAGCCCAGCATGGCATCTGGTGCAGGCGCTGGCGACTCTGGTCGGACCAGATGGCCACACTCCGGCAATCGATGGTTTTGCCGATAAGGTGCGCCCGCTGACCGCCGAGGAAAAGGACCTGATTCGTGAAGCGGCGCGCCGCCAAAGCGAGGACGTTGCCAAACGCCAAATGGGCGTTGAACGTTGGGTGCATGATGTGGACTGGCTGGAGTCGCTTGAGTTGCTGGCTGGACGTCCGACGGTGAACATCGAGGGACTGGTAGGCGGATACACAGGGGCCGGCGGTAAGACCATTCTGCCGCATCGCGCCGTGGCGAAGCTGGATCTTCGGCTGGTACCGGATATGACGGCGTCCGGGGCGCTGGCGGCGCTCAAAGCGCACTTAGCCAAGCGCGGATTCGGCGACATCGAGGTAAACATGACGGGCGGGTACGATCCGACCACCACGCAGGCGGGCTCTAGCCTGATCAAGGCGCAGGCCGCCGTCTACCGGCGCAACGGCCTGGATCCGGTCCTCTGGCCGAGGCTTGCCGGCTCTTGGCCGGGCTATGTGTTCACAGGCGAGCCGCTACGACTGCCGGCTGGCCATTTCGGCCTTGGCCACGGCAACGGGGCTCACGCGCCGGATGAGTACTATGTGATCGAATCGGCAAATCCGAAGGTTCAGGGAATCGATGGCGCGGTGCGCTCCCAGGTCGAGTACCTGTATGAACTAGCCGTGGCGGGGTGAGATGCGCGCATAAGTCACCGGGTGACATAGGGCTCACGGTTCGTCTTGCAGTCGGGCGCCCGAATCGGCAGGTCATGCCGAACTGGCCGTCACTCTGAACGAAATGGGAGAGCCGTTCGCCACCAGCGCTTCCCGTCTGGCCGGTCCGTGAACTCACGAAAGACACGTTCACTCGGATAACCCAAGCCAAGTACTCCGACGCTGCGCGGTGTCGCTCCTGAACACGCAAGCGACGGAACCAACCTCGCGGCACAATGCGGGCACACCGTGCACGTCTCCATCAACGTCTACAACAAGATCGGGCTACTATCCAACCAGCAACGCCAACCAAGAAGTGGGAAGCGTTCCTTCTCGCTATCATGGAGTCCTTCGACAACCGGGGCTTCACGATCAAGGAACTGATGGAACTTCTGTCAGAGAAATCGGAACTGAGCCAGGCTCTTCCGGATGAACTCGCCGGCGAAGACCGGGCATTCAGCGAGCGCGTGGGCCGTCGCTAGGGAGGGTGAAAGGCCTTTACCTGGTGAGCGCCGGGACGAACAGAAACAAGGTGGTCCTGTGGCGGGTCCTGGGGCAGGAATCAGGTGCCGTTCGCCAAGGTGTGCCGGACACTACTCCCCTATGAAACGAGTCCAGCCCTGAGGTTCGAATATTGCTTAACTTCCTTCTGGGACTCTCCTTGAATTATGTGCCGGAGCGCTTAATCGTAAACTCTCTGGGCTGGCCTGCGCCTTCACGTTCACGGGTCATCTTCATCTGGTCACCGCTCAGTGTGCCCTTGTACAGAATCTTGATAGTGTTGCCGCCGGCATCAAAGGTGGTGGAGAAGGAGATCTGATTCCCGACGACTTTTCCCTCCTGGATTGGCATGTCCCCTTGAGCCCCGGCTACATTGCCAGTGAGCTTCTCACCGTCCGCCTTGAACGTAAACGTCGTCGGAGCGGTGTCGCCGCCGCGTCCTGGCATGTCTCCCGTCCACTTCCCGGATATGTCGGCGGCTATTGCCAAGGTGAGCAATAGCCCCAGGGAACAGGCCAGCCTGATCGTAGTTTTCATACTGATTCCCTTTCTTTGGTCAGATTCGGACCTACGCGACCCATTGTACTCGTTCCGAGTTGGCGGTGAGGTCCACCACCGTACGGTGTTGAAGAACAGGGCCACCCCTGCCACCGGAGCTGCGCGCCGAGCCTGCAGTCCGCGGCACCGTACCCAACGAGGAATTCGGCCTGCGATAAAGTTGCGGCTTTGTTCACCGCTGCCGTCGGCTGACTCAGCTCCCACCGGCCCCACCTTGGACCTGCAAAGGCCGGGAATTGGCGTTTCTTGGGTGTGACAGAGGCCGGTCTGGTGCTCGGCTGAGCCACCGAGCTGGAGGATGCTGCCGATCCCATTCCGAGAACTGGAACAGTCGAGCATTTCTCAGTTCTTGCGGGGTTGCGGGGTCATGCGGGGTCAATTCTCCGCCGTTATTGAGGCGGTGGCGTGTCCTGGATTCCGCACTGCACCCGCGCGTTGGCCTGAAAATGACCCCGCGGTACCCCGCTGACCCCGCGCTGCCTGTCGAGTGTTTGGGCGGTTGGGCTTGAATATAGAGAGGGCCACCCCATGGCCACCACTGGTATGCGTCGTGTGGATGGTAGGCATTCTCGGACTGCTGCCTCCCCTACCGGTGACCGTGAGCGTGGCGGCGCCGGCGGTGGTGGTAGCAGACGGCGCTTCTTCGAGTGGCCGACTCGTTCCCTTTCGCCTCTCGTCATGCGATGCGATCCATGGCTGCGGCCGCTTGCCCGGCTACCGTACTTCCAGGACGTCTTGGACGAGCTTCTCAGGCGCGAGGCGGATGCCAGAGCGGCCTTCCAGGCGGCAGGTGGAGACCGGGTTCTGGCGTGACTGGTGACAAGCGGAGTCGCCCCTCGCCGGGGGTCGGGAACGCGTCTCTTACTTGATCGCCACGCAGGTGCCGGCCTCATAATATCCAACGATAGTCTCGAAGCAGGTCATCCCCTGTGGGATCACGTCCTTCAAGTTGAACGTTTTCCCCTGGAAGTTAAAGGGCTTGCTCGACACCAGTTCCGCGGTGTTAGCGAAAGTTCCCGAGTTGCCGCCATCCAGGCTTTGGAACATTCCTGTCTTCCTGACAAACTTGGCCACGGGGTCCCCCCAAGTGCTCCGGGTAGGGTCTTTTCTTGAGTCGAAAACACGAAGTTCGGGATGGGCGGTGTAATAGATGGTGGCCGTTCCCTGGAGAATCATGGTGAAGGAAAACACAGTGTTGTTTGGGTTTGCGGGCACATTTTGCCAGTTGTAGTCCGACACCCAGATGAAGTAGGCATGTTGCCTGTCGACCTGCGGGTTACCCTTGTCCAGCGTGAACAAGGAATTCAGGCCGAGGTCTCCAATCATTGTGTAGTAGACAAGGCAGAGACCCGTGTTTCCGTCGTTGGGGATGGGGTTGGGGAGGGGCGTCTCATTAATGTAAGCCGTGACCACTTGGGATATTGCGGCAGATTGGGCATTCAGTGATAAGGATGACCCCAGAAGCAGGATCCCCAGCAGTACGACCGTTGCAAATTTCATATCAATCTCCTTCCGATTAGGCTAGAATTTGTACGGATCCAGACCGGAAACTCCGTTTTGGTTCGGACCAGTACGGGAACAGTATGACCACCGTGTACCGGGCAAGTCTTGACGGAAACTTGATGTTTTCTTGATGAAACCTCAATGGACGTCGCCGAGTTCGCCGAATCGAATTGCCGCCCCAGCCAGCCCCGCAGCCCGCACTGCGACGGCGGAACCCCAATCTTATGGCTTAGGCCCGTTCCGGCTGGTGC
Organism: Candidatus Solibacter sp.; assembly: GCA_050014175.1. GTDB lineage: Bacteria > Acidobacteriota > Terriglobia > Bryobacterales > Bryobacteraceae > Solibacter. Next base: position 5,197 of record JBEKDV010000403.1, read on the forward strand.
GCGGCGAACGCATTCTGACCAGGTTCTGCCCCTTCCGCCCAAAGCCTTCGAGACTCTGCTGCTCCTGGTACCCAACCCCGGCCACCTGAGATCTCGCTTCTGCGCAAGGTTCTGGCGGAAGCCGGCGCCGCCAGCGCCTGCATTCAAACAGTCCTGGTTCTGGGCGATGAGTCCGCACGGACTGCGGGTCCAAATGAATCGCAACCGTCAGGAGCGATCTTCGCTGGCCTGGGGGTCGAACGTGTCGCCATTTGCGGTGACCCAAGAGCAGGCATCCAGCGGCTTCGTCCCAGCCCGAAAGGTCACCTTGAACATGCTGCGTTGATGATTGCGAAGGAAGGCTCCCATCATTCGATCCGCCATACCGGCATGCTCGGGGAGCCAGGACGTCAGGTACTCGACCAGTTCTGCTCCCGCCTTAGTGTCTCCTTGTTCGATTCGGAGGGCAAACTGACCCACCCGCCTGCGTGCAGCATCATGTCTTTGTTTGTGCCAGCGAATTGAGCCATATCTGGCCGCACGCATCAGTCGTTCCTCGTGGGCAAAATGCCCCACGATGCAGGAGATCAGGCGTTGTGTCAGCTTGCGAACCTCCGACAACGGACCATTGCCAGCGAGAGCCTCTTGAAGATGGGCGACCGCCTCAAAGATCTCCTTGTGTTCGTCATCGATTTCCGCAACAAACACCGCATGAGAAGTACTCCACTTCAAGGAAACCATAGTTCAATTCTACGGCATTTAGGAGTTGCGCATCTTCAATCATGCTGGCCGTGGCATAGACGCATCAAGGCGCAGGAAACGACAAATACGGCGGCCCGCAAATGCGCACACTTCCGATTGGCGGCTACCCTGTCGCGTAGGGTCACACCCACCCGGCCCCCGCCGTGGCCATCCTGGCGGTGCTGCTCGGCTGCGCGCTGCGTCGATCCGAACTGGCCGGGCTTACGGTCGAGCACATCCAGCAGCGCGACGCCAGGTGGGTGATCGCGGATCTGGTGGGTAAGGGCGGCCGGATGCGGACTGTGGCGGTGCCTGCTGAAGGCCACCGCGGTATGCGTGGTGTGGATAGTGGGTGTGTTTTTTGGTTGGTTGTCTCGAAGCCGCCAGCGATTGAGCATGGCGCCGGCATCGCCGATAGCAAAAACGTTGACGCGCGATATTGTTTCTGACAGAATCAGGGTAGTTCGTCGCGAGGCGCCGGGACGCCTCGATTCAAAACTCTTTCCTGCATCCGCATGGGGCGAGTGTCTCGTAGCCAGGCGCCCACAAGAGAACCAATCAACAGGGGAAAACGAGCGAGCCAATGGTGACACATGTCCATCACTCTCTATACGTTCGATTTCGCTCTGATTGATTTCATTGGCCGGCCCGCTATGCGGTGACCGAAGCAGCGGCTTCAGGAGCGCTGGACGCCTTCTTCTGAGGCTTCTTCACCGTAGTCTTCTTCGCCGCCACTTTCACCGGCGCCTTTATCGCCGCCTTCTTTGCAGCCGTCTTCTTCGCAGCAGGCTTCTTTGCCACAGCTGGATTCTCCGCAGCCTTTGCGGCATGGAACGCAGTCCAGCGCTTCTTTGTGGCTTCAGCAATCGCCCGTCTGCCAGCGGCACTGAGCTTCCGCTTGCGCTTCGGAGCCTCGGATGTGGCGGCTGGTTGCGCCAGTGGCTCGACTGGCTTCTTGGATTCAGCCCACCGCTTCCGTTGTGCATCGCCGATGCGTTTCCTGGCGGCAGCACTCAGCCTTCGTCGCTTGCCCTTTGGAACCTCAGGCGTAGCGGCTGGCTCGGTACGGCCACCGGGCAGCATGGCCCGAAGTTCGGCAATTTGAGCGTCGATTCGGAGCTTCTGGTGTTCAAAACCTTCGATCGCGGCGGTCAGGATTTCGACAGTGAGTTTTTGTGTAGGCATGTGAATTAGTCCGACTTCTGTTGACGGTGTACGTCGTGACCATTGTACATCGATGGAGAATCTCCACGTATCATCATCACCTCGATCCTGTCGTCTCTGCTTGAATGTCTTATGAAGCAAAACCAGACGCTAGCCAATAAGTTCTGTGGGGAACTGGTGGGCGCCTCAGTGCTCTTCGGCGCTTGCGAAAAGTAGACCGCCTTTGCTCCCCAAAACTGACCCAGCCAGGCTGTAGGGATCATCGGCAAGCCTGACGACCCTATTTCTCCGCGGAATAGGTCCCGGACAAAATGC